>JBJOKY010000031.1:0-23793 GCA_046045865.1 Pseudomonadota bacterium
GGCTGGACCCTGCGACAAACAGCGCCGGCCCACTCACAGGGGCCCGACATCGTTACGGCGTCAAGCCGCTGCGTCAACGTGGTGCCGCTGGACGCTCACCCCATGACTCACCCCGTGTGTTGGCCCATTGAGCAATGACCAACTCACGAGGCAATCATTTCGGGGACACCCTCCTAGCACACATGGACAAGCCTCGCGCCAACACCGCCACCGCGCACAAGCTGGCCCGGATGGTCTACTTCATGCTCAATCGCGGCCAAGCCTTTGTCGATCAGGGCCAACAGCGCTACGACGAGCAGCAGCGTCAGCGCTCCGTCGCCGCGCTCAAGCGGCGTGCCGCCGCGATGGGCTTTACCCTCACCCCCGCCGATGCGTCACCCGGGGCGCCGACTTGATTTGTTTCTCAAGAGCCCCGCCGGGGCGGCGCCAGGCGCGCCCGGCCCGTCGTCAGGTGCCGGGCGCCGGGCGCGCGGCAGCAGGCGGGCCGGCCTCGGCCACCACATCCACCATGTGCCACCAGTTGTTCCAGAACAGCGGCCGGCGGTAGCCGACCAGTTGCGGACGCGTCAGGTCGCACAACATGCGGTGGATGGTCATGCGGTAGGGCATGTAGGCCAGCGCCAGCCGGTTGGCCTGGCGGAACAGCGCCAGGCGCTCCGGCCCGTCGGGCAGGGCCTGCAGGCGGCGGAACACCTCGTCGTAGGCCGGCAGCGAGAAGCGCGCCAGGTTGGCCTTGCCGATCGAGCCGCCGTAGGCGCGTTCCATGGCGCTCTGGCCGTCGGGGGTGGACGCGCTCGAGCTGACGCGCCACATCATGAAGCGCCCCGCCCGCACGGACTTGAGGTTTTCCGCCCACTGTCCGATGCGCAGTTCGAGCCGGATGCCCAGCGCGTCCATGCTGGCCTTGAACACCTCGTCGAGCGCGCGCGAGGCCTGGTCCGACTGCGCCAGCTGCTCGATGCGCAGCGGGCTGCCGTCGGGCATCTCGCGCCAGCCGTCGCCATCACGGTCGACGTAGCCGTGCAGGTCCAGCAGCGCACGGGCACGGGCACGGTCATGCAGGCTGGCCGGGCTGACCAGGCCGGGCTCGTAGCCGTAGATGCCGGGCACCGTCAGGCCGTGGGCCGGCAGGGCCTCGCCGCGCCGCGCGACGCGGATCTCGCGCCCCACGTCGTAGCCCAGGCCGATGGCGCGGCGCAGCGCCACCTGGGCCACGCCCAGGCCACCGACCACCGGGTGCTCGACATTGAAGACGAGGTAGTTCACGTCCGACCCCGGCACCCTGGCCTTGCGCACACCTTCGCGCGCCAGTTGCGGCGCCAGCTCACCACCCGGAATGGCCTGCGGGATGAACTCGGGCGGCACGACCTGCAGCAGGTCCTGCTCGTGGTTCAGGAAGGACAGCCAGCGCGGCTGCTGCTCCTCGATGATGGCGATCTCGACGCGCTCGAGCATGGGCAGGCGCCGGCCCCGGAAGCGCGCCAGCAGCGCCTGGCCTTCGGCGTCGTCGGGCGCGGGCTCGGCCTCGTAGGTGCGCTCGCGGTAGCCCGGGTTGCGCACCAGCACGATCTGCGACGAGCGCCGCCAGCTGTGCAGCCTGAACGGCCCGGTGCCCACGGGGTGTTCGCCCACCCGGTCGCCGTAGCGTTCGACCACCTCGCGCGCCATCACGCCCCAGATGTCGGCGTTGGTGAGCGCGGTCAGGAAGCGCGGGCGCCCCTCGCGCAGCACGATGCGCAGGGTGTAGCGGTCGACCACCTGCAGGCCGGCCACCGGCTGCTGGTAATCGAAGGGCGTCTTGTCACGCAGCGCCGCGGCGCGCAGCTCGCGCAGGCCGACGATGCCATCTTCTTCCAGATTGGGCTGGCTCGGGCTGCGTGTGGCCGGGTCGTAGAGGCGCTTGAAGGTGTAGACGATGTCGTCCGCCGTCAGCTCGCGCGGCCGGCCGCCGAAGGCCGGGTCGTCCTGGAACAGCACGCCACGCCGCAGCCTGACCAGCCAGGTGCGGAAGTCCTTGCTCACTTCCGGCATGTCCACCGCCAGGCAGGGGCGCACCTTGTGCGGCCGCGCCAGGTGGTCGTACTCGTACAGGGATTCGAAGATGTTGGCGGTGACGGTGCGCGAATACAGGTCGGACACCTGCTGTGGATCGAAGCTGGTCTCGGCGGTCGGGAAGGCGTAGCGCAGCACGTGCGGCTGCACCACACGCCGCCCCGCGCCGCCTTCGGGCGTGGCGGCCGCAGGCCAGGCCCAGCCCGCGGCCGCACCGGCGGCGGCCAGTTGCAGCAGTTCGCGTCGATCCGTCATGGCCTGTCCTGACTGTGCGGGTACGCCGATGGCGTGGGGGTCATCGCCGCGCCGGCCGGCCGGTCGGGCGCGGCGTCCTGGCGCGTGGCTCGCTCAGCCGCCGGCGGCTGCGGCCAGGGTCTCGCGTGTGGCCAGCGCCACGCGCCGGGCCGCCTGGGCGTAGTCCTCGCCCGAGCCGGCGTAGAGCACGGCGCGCGAGGAGTTGACGACGATGGGCCCGGTCACCGCGCCGCCCGCGTCGCGCCTGAGGCCGGCGCGCACGGTCGCCTCGGCGTCGCCGCCCTGCGCGCCCACGCCGGGGATGAGCAGCGGCAGCGTCGGCGCCAGCTCGCGCACGCGGGCGATCTCGGCCGGGAAGGTCGCGCCCACCACCAGGCTGAGCTGGCCGTTGCGGTTCCAGGCGGTCTCGGCCAGGCGGGCCAGGTGCTCGTACAGGCGCGGCTGGCCGGGCAGGTCGGCCAGACGCTGGTTTTGCCAGTCCGAGCCACCCGGGTTGGAGGTGCGGCACAGCAGGATGGCGCCCTTGCCCGGGTAGGCCAGGTAGGGCTCGATGCTGTCGAAGCCCATGAAGGGCGAGAGCGTGACCGCGTCGGCCTGGTAGCGCTCGAAGGCCTCGCGGGCGTACTGCTCGGCGGTGGCGCCGATGTCACCGCGCTTGGCGTCCAGGATGACCGGCACCCCGGGCGCGTTGCGGCGGATGTAGGCGATCAGCTCCTCGAGCTGGTCCTCGGCGCGCTGGGCGGCGAAGTAGGCGATCTGCGGCTTGTAGGCGCACACCAGATCCTTGGTGGCGTCGACGATGCGGGCGCAGAACTCGTGGATGCGTTCCGGGTCGCCCTTCAGGCCGGCCGGGAAACGGGCCGGTTCGGGGTCCAGCCCCACGCAGAGCATGGAGCGGTTGAGGTGGGTGGCGCGCGCCAGTTGCTGGGTGTAGACCATGGCGGGCATTGTAGGAAGCAGCGCCTGTTGGCCGCCATCGGCGCTGTCCCTCGTCAAGACGCATGACTTTCGCTGCCGGACCAGGCCCCGCCCTGCCGGACAATCCAGTCGGATTTTCCGATCCCGGCCAGCCAGCCAGCCAGCCGACCGGATCCGCAGACCACGAACACCGTTCCGGATGGAGCCCATGATGATGAAGAGCAGCCGCACCCGTCTCGCCCTGGTCCTCGCCCTTGCCGCCCTGCTGGGTGGCTGCGGACATGTCATGCACCACCACGGGCCCGGCCCGGACGGCATGGGCGCGCGGGGCGCTGCGCCCATCACCCAGACACCCGGCGTAGGCGTGGCCGACACAGGCGGGGGCAAGTTCTACCCCTACGTGAGCCAGGAGCCGCTCATCGTTGCCGGCACGCTGATCCAGGCCGATTTCGACCGGCTGGCCAAGGCCGGCCTGGCACGTCGCTCGCCGAACGGCGCGCTCGAAGCCCGGCTGGTCTGGCAGCTCGCGCCGTCCGGCAGCTTCACCTTCGTCGAATCCGCCACCGAGGCCGTGAGCGCGCGCTCCCTCGTCAAGGGCCAGGACCGCAGCCCGCTGGTCGACTGCCAGCGCGACGATGCCCGCCGCGTCGGCTGCTGGGTCAGCCTGGCGCAGGCGAGCGAGTTCAAGTACACGCTGCGCCTGACCAGCCCGAGCACCGGGGTGATCGAACTGGATCCGACGGGGATCGTGCGGCCGTGACATGACAGCACACGGGGTCGAGGCAAACGCCGCCTGGGCGGGGCATGTGACAAGCCCAGGCACCATTCAATAGCAATAGGGCTGCGCCAGCAGCGCCGCCTCGACCGCCTTGCCGACCTGGGTGGTGTCGGCCTGGCCGCCCATGTCGGGCGTCCACGGGCCCTCGCGCAGCACCTGCTCGATGGCCCTCACGATGGCATCGTGTGCGGCCTTGCCGGCCCCCTGGTCGTGCGTCAGGTAGCTCAGCATGAGCGCGCCCGACCAGATCATGGCGACGGGGTTGGCGATGTTCTTGCCGGCGATGTCTGGCGCCGAGCCGTGCACCGGCTCGAACAGGCTGGGGAACCTGCGCTCGGGGTTGAGGTTGGCCGAGGGCGCGATGCCGATGGTGCCGGTGCAGGCCGGGCCGAGGTCCGAGAGGATGTCGCCGAACAGGTTGGTCGCCGCCACCACGTCGAAACGTTCGGGCTGCCGCACGAAGCGCGCGGTGAGGATGTCGATGTGCTGCTTGTCCCAGCCGATGTCGGGGTACTGGGCGGCCATTTCGACGCAGCGTTCGTCCCACCAGGGCATGCTGATGCTGATGCCGTTGCTCTTGGTGGCCAGGGTCACTTGCTTGCGTGCGCGGGTGCGTGCCAGCTCGAAGGCGTAGCGCAGCAGGCGCTCGCTGCCGTGGCGGGTGAAGACCGATTCCTGCACCACGAACTCGCGCTCGGTGCCGGGGAACATGACGCCGCCCACCGAGCTGTATTCGCCCTCGGTGTTCTCGCGCACGATGAGCATGTCGATCTCGCCGGCCTGGCGCTTGCTGCCGTCACGGCGCACCAGCGGGCAGGGCACGCCGTCGAACAGGCGCGCCGGGCGCAGGTTGATGTACTGGTCGAAATCGCGCCGGAACTTGATCAGCGAGCCCCACAGCGAAACGTGATCCGGCACGCTGGCCGGCCAGCCGACGGCGCCGAAGAACAGCGCGTCCATGGGCAGCAGTTGCGTCTTCCAGTCGGGCGGCATCATGTCGCCGTGCCGGGCGTAGTAGTCGCAGCTGGCCCATTCGACGGGTGTGACATCGAGGACGATGCCGTAGCGGGCGGCGGCGGCCTGCACCACGCGCAGGCCCTCGGGCATGACTTCCTTGCCGATGCCATCCCCGGGGATGGCGGCGATCTTGTAGGGGCGGCTGGGTAGGCTCATGGTGTCTGGCGTGGAGGTCGGTTCGGACCCCCATGCTAGTGGCGCCTGCCACGCCCCGCCAGGACGGACCTACCCTGCCGTGCCGGCCGGATCGGCGTCAGTTCGATTCCTTGATGAGCCGCCCGCTGGCCTGCTGGATGGGCCGCGCGTTCATCGGGTACATGCGCGCGAACACGGCGATCTGTTCGGGCGAGAAGGTGGCCGGGTGCTTGAGCACCATCCACAGCACGCCCTCGCTGCACGGCGGGGTGGTGAGCGAGCCCATGTAGGTGTAGTAGCGCCGGTCGTCGGGCAGCAGCTGGTTGAGGTCGATCGGCACGGGCGAGCCCTGCTCCTCGTTGCGCTCCAGCGGCAGGCTGTTCCAGACCAGCTGCACGAGGGGGTGGCTGCGGCCCTGCTCGATCAGCACCGCGACCACGGCCAGCCGGCCGTCGGCGCTCCTGTGCACCAGGTGCACGACCATGTCGTACTGGTGGCCGTTGATGCGCTCCTCCGACGGGCGGTGGAAGTGGAACTGCAGCAGCTCGTAGCGCCGCCCGGCCACCTCCAGGCCGCTGCCGGGCTGCAGGTTGGCCTGGATGGTGTGGCCGTTGTCGATCACGCCGAAAGGCACGGCGTGGTAGTCGAAGCGGATCGGGTCGAGGTCGACCCTCAGGCCGCCGCGGATGTCGATCGGGCTCTGGCGCTGGCCGTTGCTGCAGGTGGCGAACTCGGGCTTGAGCTCGCCCCAGCGGGCGGGGCCGCCGTCACCGTTGTAGGCCCAGTGGATGTCGTGGGCGGCGTGGTCGTGGGCATCGCTGGCGCCCAGGTTGGCGACCTTGGCTGCCGCCCCCCGGCCGGTGCCCGAGGGTGAACGCGCCGCCAGCCTGAGCGT
The DNA here is from genome assembly GCA_046045865.1 of Pseudomonadota bacterium. Classification (GTDB taxonomy): domain Bacteria; phylum Pseudomonadota; class Gammaproteobacteria; order Burkholderiales; family Burkholderiaceae_C; genus Sphaerotilus. The sequence continues at coordinate 6,051 of JBJOKY010000031.1, forward strand.
GGGCGTCGCGGGGCTGCGGGCCTGGCGCTCGCGCACCGCCGCCACCTTGTCGCTGTGCTTCTGGCTCAGCTCGTCCATGGTGATGGCCGCGCCCGACGCGGCAGGGCGCGCCGCCGGCCGGCCGGCCGGTGCGGTGGCATCGGCATGCGTGGTGGCACCCCTGTCCTTGGCCGGGGCTTCCTTGGGGGCAGCCGCCTCCTTGGCCGGGGCGGGCTTGGCCGCATGGGCGTCGCCGTGCGGTGCGCCGTGGCCGTCCTCGGCCCGGGCAGGCTGCAGCGGCCACAGTGCGGCACCGGCCAGCAGCAGCGCGGCCAGCGCACCCAGCGGGCGGGCGGGCTGCGGCACGGCTCGGGCGCCACGGGCAGGGCGGGCGGGGGTGAACTTCGGGTGCGGCATGGCGTGGGCTCCGACTGACCAGGTGCGCCGGCTGGCGCCTGCCTGACATGTCGGCGCCCCGCCGCGCCAACTTGAGGCGTGCCGGCCCGCGCCGGCATGCTCAGGCCGCGGCCGGTGGCCTCAGCGTGTCAGATCGCACCTTCGGCGCGCAGCGCGGCGATGTCGTCGGCGCCGTAGCCGAGCTGGGCCAGCACCTCGTCGGTGTGTTCGCCCAGCAGCGGCGAGCGGGTCACCTCGGTCGGGCTGTCGGAGAGCTTGATCGGATTGCCCACGGTCAGGTACTTGCCACGTGCGGGGTGGTCGACCTCGACCACCGTGCCGCTGGCGCGCAGCGCGGGCTCCTCGGCGATCTCCTTCATGGACAGGATGGGACCGCAGGGGATGTCGTAGCGGTTCAGGATCTCCATGGCCTCGAACTTGTCCTTGCTCATGGTCCACTGCTCGATGCGGCGGAAGATGGGTTTCAGGTGCAGCAACCGCGCCTGCGGGGTCTTGAAGGCCTCGTCCTCGATCCAGTCGGGCTCGCCGATCACCCTGCAGATAGCCGGCCAGACCGCCGCCTGGGTGATGAAGTAGATGTAGGCGTTGGGGTCGGTCTCCCAGCCCCTGCAGCGCAGGATGGAGCCGGGCTGGCCGCCGCCCGAGGCGTTGCCGGCGCGCGGCACGGCGTCGCCGAACCTGCCGTCCGGGTACTGCGGGTATTCGTGCAGGGTGTGGGTGCGTTCCAGGCGCTGCTGGTCGCGCAGCTTGACTCGGCACAGGTTGAGCACGGCGTCCTGCATGGGCGCCAGCACCTTCTGGCCGCGCCCGCTGTGGGTGCGCTGGTACAGCGCCGCCACGATGCCCAGCGCCAGGTGCAGCCCCGTGCCGCTGTCGCCGATCTGCGCGCCGCTGACCATGGGGATACCGTCCTCGGCGCCGGTGGTCGAGGCCGCGCCGCCGGCGCACTGGGCGACGTTCTCGTAGACCTTGCAGTCCTCGTAGGGCCCGGGCCCGAAGCCCTTGACCGATGCCACGATCATGCGCGGGTTGATGGCCTCGACGTGCGCCCACGTGATGCCCATGCGGTCCAGCGCGCCGGGCGCGAAGTTCTCCACCAGCACGTCGCAGCTGGCGATGAGCCTGTCCAGCACGGCCATGCCGCCGGGCTTCTTGGTGTTGATCGTCACCGAACGCTTGTTGTGGTTCAGCATCGTGAAGTACAGGCTGTCGACGCCGGGGATGTCGCGCAGCTGGGCCCGCGTGGCATCGCCCTCGCCCGGGCGCTCGACCTTGATCACGTCGGCGCCCAGCCAGGCCAGCAGCTGGGTGCAGGTGGGCCCTGACTGCACGTGGGTGAAGTCGAGGATACGGACGCCGTCGAGAGCCTTGGCCATGATGTCTTGGGGTGCTGGACTGAGGAGGGGCAGGATATCGCCCTCAGGCGGCGGCCGGGCCGGCGGCGAGCCGGGCTTCGAGCTCGGCGATGCGCTTGCGCAGCGCGCGGTCCTCGGCGAATCGTTCGGTCTCGTCGCGGATGACCGAGCCGCAGGCACTGACCTTGCCGTGCTCGTCGTACAGCATGAACACGGTGAAGGCGATGGACATGGCCCGCCCGGCCTTGTCGACCGCGGGCACGCGCAGCACGTCGTGGGCATACCGCGTCTGGCCGGTGGCCATGGACTGGTCGTAGCCCTCCCAGTGACGCTTGCGCAGCCGCTCCGGGATGATCATGTCCATGCGCTGGCCCAGGGCCTCGGCGGCACTGTGGCCGAACATGCGCTCGGCCGCGGCGTTCCACACGATGACCCGGCCCTGGGCGTCGCACACGACCAGCGCATCGCCGATGGCGGACAGCAGGACCTGGGGATCGACGGGGGTGCTCATGGCGTGCTCCTGGTGCGGGTGGGACGGGTCCATGGATGGGCGGATGGATGGCCGCAAAACACGACGGCGCCCGTGCGGGCGCCGTCCTCGAGCTGCGGCAGGGCTTCCTGCCGGTGCGGCCCGGCGCCGCTGCGCTCAGACCGCGTTGGCCGCGTGGATGGCGGCGATCTGCTCGGCGCTGTAGCCCAGTTCGGCCAGCACCTCGTCGGTGTGTTCGCCCAGCAGCGGCGAGGCGGTGACCACCGGCTTCATGTCCGAGAACTTGATCGGGCTGCCCACCGTGTAGTAGCTGCCGCGCACCTTGTGCGGCACCTCGACGATGGAGCCGCTGGCGCGCAGGCTCTTGTCGTGCAGCAGCTCCTTCATGGACAGGACCGGTGCGCAGGGGATGTCGAACTTGCGGAAGATGTCGACCGCCTCGTACTTGGTCTTGTCGGCGATGAAGGCCTCGATGAAGCCGAAGATCTCCATGATGTGGGGCTGACGGCCGCGCGGCGTGTTGTACGCGGGGTCGTCCTTCCATTCCGGCTTGCCCAGCGCGTCGCAGATGGGGCCCCAGGCATGGCCCTGGATGGTGAAGTAGATATAGGCGTTGGGGTCGGTCTGCCAGCCCTTGCACTTGAGGATCCAGCCCGGCTGGCCGCCACCACCGGCGTTGGCGCCGCGCGGCACCACGCCGTCCTTGAAGGCGTCCATCTCGTGCGGGTACTGCGGGTACTCTTCCAGGTAGCCGACAGCGTCCAGGCGCAGCTGGTCGCGCATCTTGACGCGGCACAGGTTGAGCACGGCGTCCTGCATGGACACGGCCACCTTCTGGCCCTTGCCGGTCTTCTGCTTGCCGATGTAGGCGGTCAGGATGCCGATGGCCAGGTGCATGCCGGTGTTGCTGTCGCCCAGAGCCGCCGAGCTGATGGTGGGGCCGGCGTTCTCGCCCTTCCAGTAGCCGGTGGTGGAGGCCGCGCCGCCGGCGCACTGGGCCACGTTCTCGTAGACCTTGAGGTCTTCATAGTGGTGGCCGTCGCTGAAGCCCTTGACCGACGCCAGGATCATGCCGGGGTTCAGGCTCTGGATGTACTCCCAGGTGAAGCCCATGCGGTCGAGCGCGCCGGGGCCGAAGTTCTCGACCATGACGTCGGACTCCTTGATCATCTTCTCGAGGATGGCCTTGCCCTCGGGCTTCTTGGTGTCCAGCGTGAGCGAGCGCTTGTTGCTGTTGAGCATGGTGAAGTACAGCGCGTCGGCGTCGGGCTGGTCGCGCAGCTGGCTGCGCGTGACGTCGCCCGAGCCGGGGCGCTCGACCTTGATCACGTCGGCGCCGAACCAGGCCAGCAGCTGGGTGCACGCCGGGCCGGCCTGCACGTGGGTGAAGTCGATGATCTTGATGCCCTTGAGGGGGAGGTTGTCTGACATGTGCGTGTCTCCTGGTGTTGCCCTGGACAGGGGATGGGTTATTTCTTGGCCGCTGCGCTGGGGTTCAGGCTGGTGATGCGCCCGCTCTCGGTGCCGGCGGTCTCGTCGATGATGGCGTTGATCAGGGTGGGCTGGCGCGTGGTGATGGCGGTCTGCATGGCCGCGCGCAGCTCGGCCGGCGTGGTGGCGTACACGCCGGAGCCGCCGAAGGCCTCCATCAGCTTCTCGTAGCGCGCGTCCTTCACGAACACCGTGGGCGCGACGTCGGCACCGCCGCCGAGGTTCCTGTCGGTGCCCCGGTAGACGCCGTTGTTGTTCATGATGACCACGCACACCGGCAGCTTGTAGCGGCAGATGGTCTCGACTTCCATCCCGGAAAAGCCGAAGGCGCTGTCGCCCTCGATGGCGATGACGGGCTGGCCGGTCTCGACCGCCGCGGCCACCGCAAAGCCCATGCCTATGCCCATGACGCCCCAGGTGCCTACGTCCAGGCGCTTGCGCGGCTTGTACATGTCGACGATGGAGCGGGTGAAGTCCAGCGCGTTGGCGCCTTCGTTGACCAGCATGGCGTCGGGGTTTTCCTTGACGATGTCGCGCACCACATTGAGCGCGCTGTGGAAGTTCATCGGCACGGGATCCCTGGCCAGGGTCTCGGCCATCTTGGCGATGTTCTTGTTCTTGCGCTCGGCCACGGCCGAGACCCAGTCGGCCGGCGCGGCCGGCCAGTCCGCGCCCAGGCCGGCCAGCAGGGCCGACACGCACGAGCCGATGTCGCCCACCAGGGGCGCGTCGATGCGCACATTGCTGTCCATCTCGGTGGGCGAGATGTCGACCTGGATGAACTTCTGGCCACCCCAGTCCTTGGCGGTCTTGCCGCCCCAGGTCTTGCCCTTGCCGTGCGAGAGCAGCCAGTTCAGCCGCGCGCCCACCAGCAGCACCACGTCGGCCTCGGGCAGCACGAAGGAGCGCGCAGCCGAGGCCGAGAGCTCGTGCGTGTCGGGCAGCAGGCCCTTGGCCATGGACATGGCCAGGTAGGGGATGCCGGTACGTTCGACCAGGGCACGGACGTCGTCGTCGGCGCGTGCGTAGGCCGCGCCCTTGCCGAGCAGGATGAGCGGCTTCTTCGCACCCTTGAGCAGGTCGAGCGCGCGCTGGACGGCATCGGGCGCCGGGATCTGGCGTGGCGCCGGATCGACCACCTTGATCAGCGAGGCCTGGCCGGCTGCGGCGTCCATGCCCTGCGAGAACAGCTTGGCCGGCAGGTCGAGGTAGACGCCGCCCGGGCGGCCCGACACGGCGGCGCGGATGGCGCGCGCGATGCCCACGCCGATGTCCTCGGCATGCAGGACGCGAAAGGCCGCCTTGCACAGCGAACGGGCGACCGCGATCTGGTCCATCTCTTCGTAGTCGCCCTGCTGCAGGTCGACGATCTCGCGCTCGGACGAGCCGCTGATGAGGATCATCGGGAAGCAGTTGGTGGTGGCATTGGCCAGCGCCGTCAGACCGTTCAGGAAGCCCGGCGCCGACACGGTGAGGCAAACGCCCGGCTTGCCGTTGATGAAGCCGGCGATGGCCGCGGCATTGCCCGCGTTCTGCTCGTGGCGGAAGGAGATGACGCGCATGCCCGCGCCCTGCGCCTTGCGCGCCAGGTCCGTGATGGGGATGCCGGGCAGGCCGTAGATGGTCTGGATGCCGTTGAGCTTGAGGGCATCGATGACCAGGTTGAAGCCATCCGTGTGGTCGCGCGGCGCGGTGTCGGTCGTCATGATGGGAGCGTCTCCTAGTGCGGGCTGGCCACAGGGGCAACAACGTGCCTGAACTATGATTTGCCGGCTTGTTTGCCGCAGATGACCGCGGTCAAGATTTCAAAAAAAGAGTCAGCCTGCCATGACGCGCCTCGCGTATCACCCCGAGAAGTCCGTGATCCGCCTCGAGCTCAAGCGCAACGTGATCCTGCGCGACCTGAGCGACGACGATCTGGCCGAACTCGAACCGCACCTGACCATCGTCGACGGTCACAAGGGCGACGCCCTGCTCACGCAAGGCGTGCGCGAGATGGCGCAGTACTTCATCCTCGACGGCGTGCTCAAGCGCGTCGTGTCCAACAAGGACGGCAAGGAGATGATCCTGCGCATCGCGGCCGAGGGTGACCTCGAGACCAGCTATGCCGCCTGGCGGCTGGGCACGCCTACGCCCTACGGCATCGTGTGCGTGACCAAGGCGCGCGTGGCGCGCATGCCGCTGGAGGACTGGGTCGCCTTTCTCGACATCCGGCCGGCGGCCAAGGCCGCCTTCGAGCACTTCGTGATGGGACTGATGAGCGAAATCATGGCCCACACCATCACGCTGCACCTGCTGGACGCGCCGGGCCGGGTGCAGCGCTTCGAGCGCAAGCATGCCGAGCTGGTGGACCGCATCCCGCAAAAGCAGCTGGCGTCCTACCTCAACCTGTCGGCAGAGACGCTCAGCCGCCTGCGCCGCAAGGCCAAGGCCTGAGCGCAGCGCGCGGCACGGCCGCGCCGGCAGCGCGGGCCTGCGGTCGGAGCAGGCCGCTGCGCCGGGCGCGGCGTCAGTACTTGGCCGAGGTGAAGCGGCGCGAGCGCGCCATGATGCGCAAGCGGCTGTCCAGCGTGCGCACGCCCGGAACGGCCATGGCCACCGATTCGGCCGCGCTGCGTTCAGCGTCACTGAGCACGATGCCTTCGAGCACCACGGTGCCGTCGACGCTGGTGATGCTCACATCGACCTCGTGCGTGGCCTCGCTGGCGCGCAATGCGGCACGCACATGGGCGCTCAGGGCCATGCCCTGCAGCAATTGCTGTGCGGCCTCGGTCTCGGCGAACTCGGGCCGCGCCAACAAGGCCTTGAGCTGCTGCACGCAGGTGTCGACCGAGAGCCGGTCGGTGTTGAGCACCAGGTCGAACAGCACCGGATCGCCCCAGTTCACGCCGAACTGCTCGTGCATGCGCGTGGCGTTGGCGTGGTCGCTGCGCCTGATCTCGGCCTCGGCCATGGCGATGTCGTCGGTATCGAGCTCGGCCATGAGCCACTGCACGCGCTTGTCGAAGGGCCGCATGATGCGCACGCAGGGCACGTGCGGCACCGGGCGCAGCAGGCAGGTGGCGCCCCAGCCGCGCAGCACCACGTTGCCGCGTGCGGCGGTGTCGAGCACCTCCTGTGCGGTGTAGACAGCGATGCTGTCGCGGTCGGCGCGCAGCCGCTCGATCGGCCCGGCCTTGCCGGCTCGCAGCCGCCCGATCAGGCTCTTGGACACGTGCATGCGGTCGGCCACGCGGTCGGCCACCTCGTGCTGCAGCGTGCCCAGACCGAGCTCGTCGGCCAGCTGTTCGGCGATGTCCTGGGCCAGCGACCCCATCCCCTGGGTCAATGCAATGACGGGCATGGCAGTTCCTCTCAATCCACGGGTTGTTCGGCGCGCAGCGGGTCGACCTTGGGCGCGCGCAGCCTGGCCAGCACGGCGCTGATGAGCGGCCAGGCCAGCATGAGCAGGGCCAGCGTGGTGATCGAGCCGACCAGCGGGTTGGACCACATGATGCCCAGCTCGCCCTGCGACACCAGCATGGCCTGGCGGAAGGAATCCTCGGCCTTGTCGCCCAGCACCAGCGCCAGCACCAGCGGCGCGAGCGGGTAGTCGAGTTTCTTGAACACGTAGCCGATCACGCCGAAGGCCAGCATGAACCAGATGTCCAGCATGGCGTTGTGCACCGTGTAGGCCCCGATCGCGCAGATCACCACGATCACCGGCGCGATGATCGAGAAGGGGATGCGCAGGATGGAGGCGAACAGCGGCACCGTGGACAGCACCACCAGCAGGCCGACCAGGTTGCCCAGGTACATGCTGGCGATCAGGCCCCAGACGAAGTCCTTCTGCTCGACGAACAGCAGCGGCCCGGGCTGCAGGCCCCAGATCAGCAGGCCGCCCAGCAGCACCGCGGCCGTGGGCGAGCCGGGGATGCCCAGCGCCAGCATGGGCAGCAGCGCGGCCGTGCCGGCGGCGTGGGCGGCGGTCTCGGGCGCGACCACGCCCTCGACCTCGCCGGTGCCGAACTTGTGGCCGGTGCGCGACATCTTCTTGGCCAGGCCGTAACTCATGAACGAGGCCGGCGTGGCACCGCCCGGCGTGATGCCCATCCAGATGCCGACCAGCGAGCTGCGCAGCGAGGTGACCCAGTACCTGGGCAGCTCCTTCCAGGTCTCCCACACGACCTTCGGGCTGATCTTGGCCGACTTGCCGGAGAAGTTCAGGCCCTCCTCCATCGACAGCAGGATCTCGCCGATGCCGAACAGGCCGATCACGGCGATCAGGAAGTCGAAACCGCGCATCAGCTCGGACAGGCCGAAGGTCAGGCGCAGCTGGCCGGTGACCGTGTCCATGCCTACCGCGGCCAGGGCAAAGCCCAGCGCCATCGACACCAGGATCTTGGGCGGCGAGCCTTTGCCCATGCCCACGAAGCTGCAGAAGGTCAGCAGGTAGACCGCGAAGAACTCGGGCGCGCCGAACTTGAGCGCGAACCTGGCCACCAGCGGCGCCAGGAAGGTGATCATGATCACCGCCACCAGCGCGCCGACGAAGGACGAGGTGAAGGCCGCCGTGAGCGCCTGGCCGGCCCGGCCCTTCTGGGCCAGCGGATAGCCGTCGAAGGTGGTGGCCACCGACCAGGGTTCACCCGGGATGTTGAACAGGATCGAGGTGATGGCGCCGCCGAACAGCGCACCCCAGTAGATGCACGACAGCATGACGATGGCCGAGGTGGGCGACATCGTGAAGGTGAGCGGCAGCAGGATGGCCACGCCGTTGGCGCCGCCCAGGCCGGGCAACACGCCGATCAGCACGCCCAGCACGATGCCCACCAGCATCAGGCCGAAGTTCATCGGCGTGAGCACGACGGCAAAACCCTGCAGCAGTGCGTTGAGTTCTTCCATGGGATCTATCTCCTGGTCCGCACCGCGCGGGCATGGGCCCGGCCGTGCCTGTGTCGTTGGGCAGCCGGGTCAGTAGCCGAGGAAACGCAGCGGTTCGAGCAGGCCCTTGTAGAGCGGCACCTTGAACCAGACCTCGAACATGGCGAAGAACACCGCGTTGACGATGACGCCGATGAGCACACTCCTGAGTGGCGAGTACTTGCCCAGCACGATCATGAACAGGGCGATGTAGATGGCAGAGGCCACATACAGGCCCAGCACGACCGTGACCAGCACGTAGACAACCGCCGGCACCAGCACCTGCAGCACGCGACTGAACTGCTCGCGGTCGACGAAGGCGCCGGTGTCGCGCTGCTTGCTGATCACTGCCTTGAAGAAGATGCCCCCGCTGGCGATGCACAGGATGAGCCCGATGTAGAAGGGGAAGTAGCCCGCCCCTGGGCCATCGGTGGTCCAGCCCGCACCCAGGCGCCGGGCCTCGACACAGACCAGCAGCCCAAGGAGGAACAGGACCACGGCCACCACGGCATCGACCGTGTGGTTGCGGGCCAGCACCGGGCTGTCGCCAGGCTGTTCAGCGTTGTGTTCGGACATGTCGATCTCCTTGCGTCACGCGATCGTCCGGCAGTTGCGCACGGTCGCACCCGAGCCCCGTCGCCGCAGCGGGCGTCAGGGCAGCAGTTCAGGGGTCTGGGGCAGGCACGGCCGGCCGCACCTGCACCCTGTCGTGGCGACCCGCAGGCCGCCACGACGTGAGCTCACTTGGCCAGGAAGCCCGCCTCGGTCATGAGCTGGCGGTGCATGGCCTCGGCACCCTCGAGCCACTTGCGGAAATCGGCGCCCGACATCGTGGTCGTGTTGAAGGCGCCCTTTTCCATGTAGTCCTTCCAGTCGGGTGTCTCGCGCACCTTCTTGAGCAGGTCGACGTAGAAAGCCAGCTGGTCGGGCGTGACACCCGCTGCCATGAAGATGCCGCGCAGCATCACGTAGTCGGTCGGCACGCCGGCTTCCTTGCAGGTCGGGATGTCGAACCAGGACTGGGTGGCCGTCACCTTCTCCTTGTGCGGCATGCGTTCGTCGTCGAACACGCACAGCGGGCGCAGCGAACCCGCGCGCCACTGCGCCACGGCCTCGATGGGGTTGTTGACGGTGGAGTCGATGTGCTTGCCCACCAGTTGCACGGCCACCTCGCCACCGCCCTTGTAGGGCACATAGATGAACTTGGTTCCGGTGGCCTTCTCCAGCCCGACGGTGAGGATCTGGTCCTCCTGCTTGGAGCCCGTGCCGCCCATCTTCATCTTGTTCGGGCCGGCCGCCTTCACCGCAGCGATGTAGTCCTTGGCCGTCTTGTAAGGCGTCTCGGCGTTGACCCACAGCACGAACTGGTCGAGTGCCATCATCGACACCGGTGTCATGTCCTTCCAGTTGAACGGCACACCCGTGGCCATGGGCGTGGTGAACAGGTTGGACAAGGTGATGATGATCTTGTGCGGGTCGCCCTTGGCCTCCTTCACCGCCAGGAAACCCTCGGCGCCCGCGCCGCCGGACTTGTTGACGACGACCATCGACTCCTTCATCAGCTTGTGCTTGACGATGATGCCCTGGATCAGCCGTGCCATCTGGTCGGCACCGCCGCCTGTGCCGGCCGGCACGACGAACTCGACCGGCTTGGACGGCTCCCAGCTCGCCATCGCAGGCGCGGACAGGGCCAGCGACAGGGCGGCAGCCAGCGGCAACCGGGTCAGACAGGTCCGGGTGTGGGTGATGAGGCTCTTGAACATGGTGTCTCCGACGTCGTGTGGGTTGTTGTCGAGCTTCAAGGTGGGCGCGCGGCACTGCACCTCGTTGGCTCCCATCGTGCGCCGCCCGGCGCCGATATCCCGTTGACTGTGGTCAACTTTTCAAAAAGCCCATATGGGGGTTTGCCCCGCGCCCGAGGCGGGCGGCAAACAGCTAGGTCTGCCGCCAATGCACCGGGCTGCGGGCAGGCCGGCCCGCACCGGTCGCCGGCGGCAACGTGACCGCAGCAAGTCCAGGGAATCAAAACAAGGGTTAACCCTTATAATTGAGGCTCCTTATGCGCCCCTCGCCCTGGAGACCACCATGTCCACGCTCAGCGCCAGCTTCCGCCATTCCAGCGAGGGCTCACGCGCCCTGCACACGCTCGGCCAGGAGGTGCTGGCCTTCGTCCAGGCCATCCTGCAGCCAGGCAGGATCATCCGCGAGGTCGAGCAGATGCGCGCGCTGCAGGTGCAGGCCGCACGCATAGAAGCCGACGATCCGGCCCGCGCGGCCGAGTTGCGCCGGCGTGCCGCGCGCATCGGGCTGCGCTGAACCGTGACTCACCTGCCGTCAGGCAGGCAGGTGCGCGCTCAGGCGCCGTCGCCCGGCAGCTCGCGCTTGACATGCTGCCAGGCCACGAAGCCCACCAGCATGAACAGCGCGGAGACCACAGCCAGGCCGCGGGCATCGTGCATCACCAGCGGCGCGGCCAAGCCGGCCACCAGCGCGTTGGCCGCGCTGCCCACCGTGGCCTGCAGCGACGAGGCCATGCCGCGCCGGGCGGGAAACAGGTCCAGCACCATCAGCGTCACCGCCGGCACCAGCAGTGCCCAGCCCAGGCTGTAGACGGTGATGGGCAGCAGCGCCCACGGAAAGGTGAGCGTGAACCCCAGGTTGCCGCCCAGGTTCACCAGGGTCGAGACGATCAGGATGATGAAACCCGCGCGCACCTGGCGCCGCCTCGACAGCCGTCCGGCCAGCCGACCGCTGATCCAGGCACCGGCCATGATGCCGCCGATGTTGAGCAGGAAGAACCAGAAGAACTCGGTCGGCCCCAGGCCCAGCAGTTCGCCCAGGTAGACCGGCGCGCTCAGCACATACAGGAACATGCCGTTGAAGGGCACGCCCGAGGCCAGCGCCAGCAGCCAGAAGCGCCGGCTGCCCCCCAGCTGCAGATAGCCGCGCATGAGGTGGCGCAGCTCGAAGGCCTGGCGCTGCGCGCGTGGAAGCGTCTCGGGCAGGGCGCGCCACACGCCCAGCCAGATCGCCGCACCCACCAGCACCAGGAACCAGAACACCGCGCGCCAGCCCAGGTGCACGAACAGCCAGCCGCCGATGATGGGAGCCACCGCCGGCGCGATGCCGAAATAGATCGTGACCTGCGACATCATGCGCTGCGCGTCGGCGGGTGGGAACAGGTCGCGGATCACTGCGCGCGACACGACGATGCCCGCGCCGGTCGACGCGCCTTGCAGGGCACGGAAGGCCACCAGTGCACCGACGTGCTCGCTCATCGCGCAGCCGACGGACGCCACGGTGAACATGGCCACACCGCACAGCACCACCGGGCGGCGCCCGAAGCTGTCGGCCAGCGCCCCGTGGAACAGGTTCATCACCGCGAAGCCCAGCAGGTAGGCCGACAGCGTCTGCTGCATCTGCAGCGGTGTGGCGTCCAGCGAAGCGGCGATGCCTGCAAAGGCTGGCAGGTAGGTATCGACCGCGAAGGGTCCGAGCGTACCCAGCGTGGCCAGCAGCATCGCCAGCGCCCAGCGCGGCGCACGCCAGAGCGAGGCCGGCTGGCCGGGTGTCGTCGTCGAGCCGTGTTCGGTGGAGGTGGAAAGGCGCGGCTCGGTCATGGTGGCAGCGCACCAGTGTAGGGGCTCGCTCAGGCGCTGTGGTCCTGCACCACCAGCGGCTCGGGGCGCACGCGCAGCGCCAGCATCACGCCGCCCACCAGCAAGGCGATGCCGGCGAGGGTGGGCAACCCCGGCCAGCGCCCGCGCAGCACGTAGGCATAGGCCAGCGCCGAAATCGTCTCGAACACGATCAGCTGGCCGGCCAGGCTGGTGGGCAGGCGCTGGCTGGCCTCGTTCCAGCACAGCGTGCCCAGCCACGAAGCGAACAGGCCGATGGCGAACATCAGCGCGACGAAGAACGCCGGCCGCGGCCCCAGCGGCATGTCGAAGGCCGGCGCCGCACCCGCGGCACCGGCAGGCGTCGCTTGCCAGATCCAGAACAGCGCGTAGCCCAGCACGGCCAGCGGCAACGTCGCGAGGCCCTGGGCCGTGGCCCAGGTGCGCGGGTTGCGGTCGGGATGGGCGCGCAGCCAGTCGGCGTTGCGCAGCGGGTACCAGGTCCAGCACACCACGGCGCCGACGGCCAGCAGCGCGCCCACGGCGTAGGCGCCGAGGTCCGGCCCGGCGGCGCCGGCCGCACCCGCCGCGCGCAGCTCGCCCAGCTCGACCTGGTTGACCAGCGCGATGCCGGCGCCGATCAGCACCAGGCTGGGCAGCAGGCGCAGCCAGGGCAACCGGCCATCGCGCCGCGCATCGCGCAGGTTGGAGCTGACCGCGATCACCACCGGCAGCGTGCCGATGATCATGGTCGGCAGCGGCGCGCCGGCGCGCTGGATGGCCGAGGCCAGGAAGGCGTAGTAGATCAGGTTGCCCACCGCCGCCAGCTCCAGCGCGGCCCACCAGTCCGCGCGCGTGAACTCGCGCAGGCGGGTCCGGTCCAGCCAGGCCAGCGGCAGCGCGATCAAGCCGAAGGCCAGATAGCGGCCGAAGGACTGCAGCAGCGCCGGATAGTCCGGCAGCATCAGCGGGCCGACGAAGACCAGCCCCCACATCAGTCCGGCGGCGAGGGCAAAAAGGGTACCGGCAAGCATCAGACACTCGGGCAGACCACGGGCGCGCATGATGCATCAGCCGGCGGCCCGTCCGCAGCGCACGCCGGGTGCGCAATGAAACGAAACAAAGTCGTGTCGGACCGGCCCTGGGCCGTTATGGACAGTGGGCACGCCGCCCGCAGCAGGAGCAGTCACCATGCGAGCCCCCTCCGCCCCCAGCCCCCACCAGCCCGCGCCGCCACGGCGCATGTCGGGCGGCAACAGCTCCCCGGTGCCTGGGGCCGATCCGGGTGCCGGCCAGCACCACATCGGCCCGCTACTGGGCCGCTTCGTCGGCCTGCTGGTCTGCCTGACGCTGCTGCTGGCGGGCCTGCTGGCCCTGCTGCCGGGCAGCGCACACGCGCAGGACGACGTCACCGACCCGCCGGCCCGCGTCGGCCGCGTCGCCCGCATCGAAGGCCGCGTGACCCTGCAGGCGCGCGACAGCAGCGACGAGGTCGACTCGCCGCGCAACTGGCCGGTCACCAGCGGCGATCTGGTCAGCACCGGCGACGACGCCCGCGCCGAACTGCGCATCGGCGCCACCGTGCTGCGCCTGGGCGAATACGCCCGCCTGCGCGTGGTGCGCCTGGACGACGAGGCGATCGAACTGCATCTGCAGCGTGGCAGCCTGGCCGTCATGCCGTGGAGCGACGCAGCGGCACGCGAGATCACCGTCAGCAGCCAGGCCGGGCGCTTCATGCCGCAGGGCGAGGGTTTCTTCCGCATCGACGCCGGCCATGTTGCCGGAACCACCCCGGGCGCCACCGCCTGGCGCGCCGGCCTGACGGTCGAGCAGGCCGGCGGCAGCTTCACGCTGCGCCCTGGCCAGTACGCCGAACTCTTTGCGGAAGGCGGCTGGCGCGTCGGGCAGCCCGTGTCGGACGACTTCGCCCGCTGGGCCATGCAGCCCGACGAGCCTCAGCCCGCAGCCGACACCGCCCAGCTGCCGCCCGACATGACCGGCGCCGAGGACCTGCGCTGGTACGGCGACTGGCAGCGCAGCGACGACTGGGGCCCGATCTGGTACCCGCGCGACGTGCGGGCCGACTGGGCCCCCTACCGTGAAGGCCGCTGGGCCTGGGTTGCCCCCTGGGGCTGGACCTGGATCGACGACGCGCCCTGGGGCTTCGCGCCCTTCCATTACGGCCGCTGGGTGCACTGGCGCGGCCGCTGGGGCTGGGTGCCGGGCGAGGCCCGTCTTCGCCCGGTCTACGCACCGGCCCTGGTGGCCTGGAGCGACCAGCCGGGGTCGAACTTCAGCCGCACCACGGTCTGGTTCCCGCTCGGACCGCGCGAGATCTTCGTGCCCAGCTACCGCTGCACACCGCGCCACCGCGACGTGATCAACCTGCCCTACCTGCGCCAGCCCGTGCCCTACGCCGAGCGCCATCGTCACGACGCCGGCCCGCGCCGCGACGCGCGGCCGTTCTACCGCTACGCCGAGATCGAGCACGCCCGCAGCCTGCTGCCGCGCAACCTGTTCGAACAGGCGCGCCGCCCCATCGACACCGTGCACCGCCGCGACGAGCGGGCGCGACACGATGATGCGCCCGGCCGCGGCCTGCCGCCGCGAGAGGCACGCGACCGCCGCGACCAGCGCGACCGGCGCGACGGCGTTGGCGGCAACCGCATCGAGTCGATCCAGCTGGCCCCCGGCCTGCGCGAGGCCATCGGTGGCGGCACCAGTCGCGACGGCCGCGGCAGCGCACCGGCCGACAGCCGCGAGCGCCGCGATCCTGTCGCCCCGGTGGTGCAGCCGCCCCCACGCGACACCGGCCGGGATGGCCGCGACAACACCCGCCCGCCCGGGCGCGACGGCCGGGGTGGTGACGAGCAGCGCCCCGTCGTCGTCGTGCCGGTTCAGCCCGTGCCGGCACCCCCGCCCACCGCAGCGATGCCCCTGCCCGCCAGCCCGGCGGTGGCGCCCGGCCACCCGCCCGACGGGCGTGGCCAGGCCCGCCCGGACATCGGCACCCGTCAGGAGGACCGAGCCGACCAGCGCGGCGAACACCGGCCGGACGGACGAGGCGACAGCCGCGCGGATGTCCGCGGTCAGGGCCGGGGTGAAGGTCGCGGAGAGGGTCGCCCGACCAGCCGGGACGAGGGCCGCGAGCCGGTTCGCGACAACAACAACCGCCCGCCGCCAGCAGCACAGAATGCCGCGGTCGTCACGCCGGGCAACGGTGCAGCCGCTGCAGCCACGCCGACCCAGCGCACGGCCGTGCCGCAGCGCATGCAGCCGCCGGCCGTGGCGGCGCCAGCACCAGCGGGCGTGCCGGCACCCGCCCGTCCGCCCGTGGCAGCGCCACCGGCGACGCCGACACCCGCTGCCCCCGCGGCCCGGCCCTTGCCGGGCGTCGACGCCGGCAACAAGGGCGACGGCCGCACCACACCGGCCAACAACGAGCAAAGACGCAAGCGCGGCGAAGAGCTGCGCTGAGTTGCACCGGCCCGGGTGGCAATGCCGGCTGCGCGGGCGTCAGCCCTGCGCCGGAGGCAGCTGGCGATGCCAGTCGGTCGCCTGCTGGAACTGGTGGCCCAGTTGCAGCAGGTCGGTCTCGCGCCAGTAGTTGCCGATCACCTGCAGGCCCACCGGCAGCCCCTGGCTGAAGCCGGCCGGCAGGCTGATGCCGGGCAGGCCGGCCAGGCTGGCGGGCAGGGTGAAGATGTCGGCCAGGTATTCGGCCACCGGGTCGCTCTGGCTACCTATCCTGCGCGCCACGTCCGGGGCCACCGGCCCGGCGATGACGTCGCACCGCGCGAAGGCGGCCTGGAAGTCGTCCGCGATCATGCGGCGCAGCTTCTGCGCCTGCAGGTAGTAGGCGTCGTAGTAGCCGTGGCTGAGCACATAGGTGCCGATCATGATGCGGCGCTTCACCTCGGGGCCGAAGCCCTCGCTGCGGCTCCTGCGGTACATCTCGTTCAGGTCCTTGTACTGCGCCGCGCGGTGGCCGTAGCGCACGCCGTCGAAGCGGCTCAGATTGGAGCTGGCCTCGGCCGGCGCGATGATGTAGTAGACCGGGATGGCCAGCTCGGTGCGCGGCAGGCTCACGTCCACCAGGGTGGCGCCGAGCTTTTCCAGCTCGGCCAGCGCGGCGCGCAGGGCGGCCAGCACGCCGGGCTCGACGCCGTCGCCGAAGAATTCGCGCGGCAGGCCGATGCGCAGGCCTTCGAGGGGCCGCACCGCGGTGGCGCTGGCGCGCGGCGCCACGGCGGCGGCCGCGAAATCGGGCACGGGCTGCTGCGCGCTGGTGGCGTCGCGTTCGTCGAAGCCGCTCATGGCCTGCAGCAGGTGGGCGCAGTCCAGCGCCGAACGGGCGATCGGGCCGGCCTGGTCCAGGCTGGAGGCAAACGCCACCATGCCGTAGCGCGAGCAGCGGCCGTAGGTCGGCTTGATGCCGGTGACGCCGGTGAGCGCCGCCGGCTGGCGCACCGAGCCACCGGTGTCGGTGCCGGTGGCGGCGGGCAGGAAACGCGCGGCCACGGCCACCGCACTGCCGCCCGAGGAGCCGCCCGGGATGCGCGTGGCATCCCAGGGGTTGCGCGCCGGGTAATACGCCGAGTTCTCGTTGGCGCCGCCCATGGCGAACTCGTCGCAGTTGAGCTTGCCCAGGCTGACCGTGCCCGCCGCCGCCAGCTTGGCCACCACGGTGGCGTCGAAGGGGCTGCGGTAGCCGGCCAGCATCTTCGAGCCGGCGGTGGAGGGGAAGTCGCGCGTGACGAAGATGTCCTTGTGCGCCAGCGGCACGCCCAGCAGGGCGCCGCGCTCGCCGGCGGCACGGCGCGCGTCGGCCGCGGCGGCCTGGGCCAGCGCCACCTCGGCGTCGATGGTCAGGAAGGCGCCCAGGCCGGCCGGGGCGTCGGCGGCGGGCAGGCGGGCCAGCAGGTGACGGGTCAGCTCGACGCTGCTGAGGTCGCCGGCATCCAGCCGGGCGCCGAGTTCGACCACGCCGAGTTCATGCAGGGCGGCGCTGTTGGTGCTGATGCTGTTCGTCATGGGGGCCGGCCTCACTCGATGACGCGGGGAACGAGGAACAGGCCGGCGTCCACCGCCGGGGCGCTCTTCTGGTTGGCCTCGCGCTGGTCGGTCTCGGTCACGGCGTCGTCGCGCAGGCGCAGGGCCACCTCGCTGATGGCCGACAGCGGCGTGTACAGCGGCGCCACGCCGCTGGTGTCGACCGCGCGCATGCGCTCGACGATGTCGAAGAAGCCGTTGAGCTGGCCGAGCAGGTCGCCCGCCTCGCGCGGGTCGAGTTCAAGACGGGCCAGATTGGCGATGCGGGTGACGTCAGCGGCGGTGAGTGCCATCGGTATGCCAGATAGAGGTGCCGGGAGGGATGCCGGACCGACCGCAGCGCGGGCCGCAGGCTCGCATGCCCTTGCCGCCAGGCCGGTCGGCCAGAGTGCTTCGGGTATTATCGCCCGCTGCTTTTTGCCGCCCCGGCCCTGAATCCG
>JBJOKY010000227.1:0-7522 GCA_046045865.1 Pseudomonadota bacterium
GGTGGTCCAGCCGCGCGCCTTCCAGCCGTGGATCCAGGTGGTGATGCCGTTCTTGACGTATTCGCTGTCGGTGTAGACCACGATGTCGCAGCTGCGCTTCAGGCTGGCCAGGGCCTCGATCACCGCAGTGAGTTCCATGCGGTTGTTGGTGGTGCCGGGCTCGCCGCCCCACAGCTCCTTCTCGTGGCTGCCGCTGGTCAGCCAAGCGCCCCAGCCGCCCGGGCCGGGGTTGCCCTTGCAGGCGCCGTCGGTGTAGACGACCACCTTGGGCCGGGTGATGGGCAGGGCTGCTGCGGCGGCGGCGGTGGCGGTCGGGCTGGCTGGGATGGTCATCGTGCGGGGGTCGGCACCGGCGGGCAGCCGGACGGGCGAGCAGGAGCTGCTTGCGGAGCAGCGGACCCGCCAGTATCGGCGAGCCCGGGGGCCGGCACCATGGCGGGCAGCTGCGGCAGGCCGGTGGCCTGCCGGCTGCGCTGCTGCGGCGTCAGCACCACCGGCGCACCGCCGGCCTTGCGGCGCTGCTTCCAGGCCGGGCCGATCAGGCGCATGGCATGCACGCGCTTGACGGCCACCACCGTGTACAGCGAGCCGAAGAAGGGCCACCAGCGTTCGCCCGCGACCTCCATCCACTGGTTGCGCTCCAGCCAGCGCTCGCCCGTCCAGGGCGGACGCCAGCAACCGAAGGTGCCGGTCTCGACCTGCAGGCCCAGCAGCCTGAACCAGTCGCGCAGACGGCGCGGGCCGATGTGTTCGGCCGGCTCGTCCAGTGGCGCGCGCAGCCCGAGGCCGGCGCGCGTGCGCTCGCAGCGGTCGCGCAGGCCCCACAGGCTGGCGGGGTTGAATCCGATCACCACCACTCGTCCCTCGGGCCTGAGCACGCGTTCGACCTCGCGCAGGGTCTGGTGGGCATCGTCGGCCAGTTCCAGCGTATGCGGCAGCACGACCAGATCCAGGCTGTGTGCAGGCAGCGGCAGGGCCTCGAAGTTGGTCAGCAGATCCAGTACCCTCAGCCGGCTGGCCGGCTTCGAGGCGGGCCCGCCACTTGCGGCGAAGCCGGGATTGAGCAGCGTGGGCGACACTGCCACGTCGTTGGCCAGCCAGCGGTGCGGCATGCGGTTGCTGCGCAGGGCGTCCAGCGCCGGGCGACCAAGCTGCAGGGCGTGGAAGCCGAAGATGTCGGCCACCAGGCGGTCGAGCTGCGCCTGCTCCCACGCGAGCAGGTAGCGACCAGCCGGAGATTCGAGCCAGGTGGGGCTTTCTATAATCCTTGTTACTGACGTCATGAATCTCGTTGCACTGCCCGCGTTTGCCGACAACTACATCTGGATGCTCCACGACGGCCGGCAGGCCCTGGTCGTGGACCCCGGCGAGGCGGCGCCTGTGCGTGAGGCGCTGGGTGCCCGGGCCCTGAGGCTCGCGGGCATTCTAGTGACCCACCACCACGGCGATCACGTCGGCGGCGTGGCCGAACTGCTGGCCGGGCACCCGGCGCCCGTGTGGGGCCCGGCAACCGAAAAGCTGCCGATCGCCGTGCAGCCTGTGCGCCAGGGCGACACGCCCGAGCTGCTCGGCCTGCGCTGGCAGGTGCTGGACGTGCCCGGCCACACCGCCGGCCACGTCGCCTACTTCTGCGCCGACGCCCGCCTGGGCGAGCCCGTGCTGTTCTGCGGCGACACGCTGTTCTCGGGCGGCTGCGGCCGCCTGTTCGAGGGCACGGCGGCGCAGATGTGCGCCTCGCTGGCGGCGCTGGCCGCCCTGCCCGACGCCACGCGCGCGTGCTGCGCCCACGAATACACCTTGTCCAACCTGAAGTTCGCCCAGGCGGTCGAACCCGGCAACGCCGAGCTGGCCGCCTACGTGGCCGAGTGCCAGGCGCTGCGCGCCGCGGGCATGCCCACGCTGCCGGCAAGGCTGGCGCGCGAACGGCAGGTGAACCCCTTTCTGCGCTGCGCGCACCCCGAGGCCCAGGCGGCAGGCCTGGCGCGCGGGGCTGCGTCGTCGGACCCCGTCGCGGTCTTCGCGGCCTTGCGACAGTGGAAGAACGAATTCAGATGAAGCACCGACCCGCCGCCGGCCTGACGGGCCCAGCGCACGACTGCGCCGCGCTGCCGCCCCTCCCTCCCGCCGGCGTGGCCCGGTCGTGTCCATCGCAGGGCAGCCGCAGGCGCAGACCGGCGCACCGCCGCGTCGGCGCTGCCACGCTGCTGCTGGGCGGGCTGCTGCAGGCCCTGCTGCTGGCTGGCTGCGCCAGCTCGGCGCGCCAGGCCAACACGCTGGAAGCGCCACCGCTCATCATCGAGGTGCCGGCGGCCGGCACGGCGCGCAGCGGTGCGGCCGAGACTGCCGCAGCACCAGCCACACGCGTCACCACCGTGGCCACGCTGGAGGAACTGGTCGCCGTGGTGGAGCCTGCTGCCAGCGGCACGCCGGCACGCGCGCCAGCCACACCGCCTGGCGCCAGCAGCAGCAGGGCAGCGGCGCCGGACGCCGCTGCGCCGCAGGCATCCCCGCTGGTACCCGCCAGGCTGGTGGAGCGCGGCGAGCTGCCCGGGCCGGCAGATGCCCAGGCCGGCGCGGCCGACACCGGTACGCCTGCGCATGTCCTGGGGCCGCTGGTGGCGCCACCGCTGCCTACCCCGGTGGAGCCTGCCGCCAGCGGCTCGGACGCCGCGGGCGGGCCGACCGACCCGCTGGAGCCCGGACAGCCGGTGCAGCCTGACGATCCGCAGGCGCACACCGACCTGTGGGACCGCATCCGCGACGGCTACGGCATGGCCGAGCTGGACGGCCCGCTGGTGCGCGAACACGAACGCTGGTACGCCGCCCGGCCCGACTATGTGCAGCGCATGACCGACCGCGGCTCGCGCTACCTCTATCACATCGTGCAGGAGGTGACGCGGCGCAGGATGCCCACCGAGCTGGCGCTGCTGCCCTTCATCGAGAGCGCCTACAACCCGCAGGCCATGTCGACTGCCAAGGCCTCGGGCATGTGGCAGTTCATGCCGGCCACGGGACGCAACTTCGCGCTGGCGCAGAACCTGTTCCGCGACGAACGGCGCGACGTGCTCGAATCCACCCGCGCAGCGCTCGACTACCTGAGCAAGCTGCACGCCATGTTCGGCGACTGGCGCCTGGCCCTGGCCGCCTACAACTGGGGCGAAGGCAACGTGGGCCGCGCCATCGCGCGCAACCAGCGCGCCAGGAAGCCGACGCGCTACGAAGACCTCAAGATGCCGGCCGAGACGCGCAACTACCTGCCCAAGCTGCAGGCGGTGAAGAACATCGTCAACGCGCCCGAGAAGTTCGGCCTGTCGCTGCCCGAACTGCGCAACCACCCCTACTTCCTGAGCGTGCCCATCTACCGCGACATCGACGTCGCGCTGGCAGCCCGCCTGGCGCTGATGGAGGTGGACGAGTTCCACACGCTGAACCCGCAGTTCGACAAGCCCGTCATCCTGGCCGCCGGCACACCCCAGCTGCTGCTGCCCTACGACAACGCCGACGAATTCGGCCGCAACCTGGCCGCCTGGCGCGGCCCGCTGGCGAGCTGGACGGCCTGGCAGCTGCCACGCACGGTCAAGCCGGCCGAGGCCGCGAAGATCGTCGGCGTGAGCGAGCAGACGCTGCGCGAGGTGAACCGCATCCCGCCGCACATGCTGATCAAGGCCGGCTCGGTGCTGCTGGTGCCGCGCGACGATGCGCGCCACGACGACGTGTCCAGCCACCTGGCCGACAACGCCCAGATGCTGCTGCAGCCCGACGGGCCGCTGCTGCGCCGCGTCATCTACCGCGCCGGGCGCGGCGACAGCGTGGCGGCGGTGGCGCGCCGTTACCGCGTGGCGCCCGCCCAGCTGGCGCAATGGAACAAGGTGGGCGCCGACGCCCAGTTCGCCGCCGGCACCCAGGTGGTCGTCTACGTGCCCAGCGCGACCACCTCGCGGGTCGCCGTACGCAAGCGCGGCAACCGGGGTGCGACGGCGACGGCGACGGGATCGGCCAGGGCCAAGGGCAGACCAGCCGCCAAGGCGGTGGCCGTGCCGGCCGGCAAGCGCAACGTCAAGAGCACCGCCACCGCGACGCGCTGAGGCCGGCTCAACGCCGGTCGGCGAAGGCGTGGGCGATGGTGCCCAGGTCGACGTACTCCAGCTCGCTGCCCACCGGCACGCCGCGCGCCAGGCGTGTGACCCGCACGCCATGCGGGCGCAGCGCCTGGCCGATGACCTGGGCCGTCACCTCGCCCTCGGCGGTGAAGCCGGTGGCGACGACGAGTTCCTGCACCTGGCCGTCGAGCGCGCGCTCGATCAGCGCCGGCAGGCCGATCTCGCGCGCGCCGATGCCGTCCAGCGGGCTGAGCTTGCCCATCAGCACGAAGTAGTAGCCGTGGTAGCTGCCGGTGCGCTCCATCACGGCCTGGTCGGCCGGTGTCTCGACCACGCACAGCTGGCTGGCGTCGCGCGCGCCGTCCAGGCAGGTGGCGCAGATGGCGTCCTCGGTGAAGGTGTTGCAGCGCCGGCAGTGGTGCACCTCGGCCACCGCCTCGGCCAGGCTGCGCGCCAGGCTGGCGGCGCCCTCGCGGTCGTGCTGCAGCAGGTGGTAGGCCATGCGCTGCGCCGACTTCTGGCCCACGCCGGGCAGGCGGCGCAGGGCCTCGATCAGGCCTTCGAGGGCAGCCATGCTGCGTCTTCGGCGGCGACTCGACCCGGCCGCACGCTCAGAACGGGAACTTCATGCCCGGGGGCAGCGGCATGCCGGCGGTCAGCTTGCCCATCTTCTCGGCGCTCAGCGTCTCGGCACGGCGCACCGCATCGTTCATGGCGGCAGCCACCAGGTCTTCCAGCATGTCCTTGTCGTCGGCCAGCAGGCTGGGGTCGATGGTGACGCGCTTGACGTCGTGCTTGCAGGTCATCAGCACCTTGACCAGGCCGGCGCCACTCTGGCCCTCGACCTCGATCTGGGCGAGCTCGTCCTGCGCCTTCTTCATGTTGTCCTGCATGGCCTGGGCCTGTTTCATGAGGCCGGCGAGTTGTCCTTTGAGCATGGTCTGGTCCTGGAAAAGGTGGAAGGAGGTAGGAAGGGAAACGGGAATGACGGCGTGGATGCCGTGTTCAGAGCGGGCGGATCGAGCCGGGCACGACGAAGGCGCCCGGGAACCGCGCCAGCAGAGTCTGCACGCGCGGATGGCCGTGCACCAGGGCTTCGGCGTCGGCCTGCCGGCGCGCCCTGGCGGCGGCGTCGCGCAGGGCCGCGCTGTCCTGCACCACGCCGGCCTGGATCTCGATCAGCACGGCCCGGCCCAGCAGTTCGGCCAGCTGGCCCTGCAAGCGGTCGCGCAGCGGCGGCTGACGCAACGATTCACGGCCCACGCGCAGGGTGAGCTGCACGGGCAGCCCGGCGCCGGGTGTGTCGTCTCCCGTGCAGGCCAGGCATTGCGACTGCCAGGCCAGTTCACGCACGAAGCCGCTCAGCCTGGCGGCATCCAGCAGCGGCTGCACGAGGGCCAGCCAGCGGGTCGTCAGGGCGTCGTGTGGCGCTGCCGGCTGGGCGGGCGTGGGTCCGGGCGACGCCGGCCCCGAGTCGCCCGCCGGCCCGGTACCAGCAGCGTGGCCGGCGACCGTGCCCGGGTGGCGATCATCCACACGCACGGGATCTTGTGTCGATGCCCGCACGGTGGTGGCAGGAGCCGGTGCAGGGCCCGTCAGCACGACGGACGGGGACAGCGACGTCGCCGCCGATCCGGCAGGCCGCGCCGGGCGTGGCGCAGCCGCGGGTGGGCGCACCGGCGCGGCAACGGCCGGCTCCTCGTCATCCCAGGGCGGCGCGGCGGATTCGCGGGCGGACAGCGCAGGCCGGTCCGGCTCCAGATCGGGCGGTGGCTCGGCGTCGCGCAGCCAGTCCGGCTCGTCCAGCGTGCCAGCAGGCGACGCCGGGGCAGGCGCGGCGCGCGACAGGGTGGCTGCGGCCGACGCGCGCTGCAGCGCGGCTGGAGCCGGTGCCGCAGCGGCGACCGCGGCCGGCGCAGACGCAGCGTCAGGCTGTGCGACCGCCACAGCCGCAGGTGCAGCCACCGGCGGCACCGGCAGCTCCGTCACACTGAGCATGGCCACTGCCGGGCTGCGCAGCAGTTCGCGGCTGCGCAGCGGCTGCGCCGCCGCCGGTTCAGCCGCAGCCGTGGCGAGGGGCAGCGGTGCAGCCGCCACGGCAGGCCGGTGTGGGGCAGCGGGTCGGTCGACCTGGGGCGAAGCCGATGCCGGCATTGCGCGGCCGGCGTCGCCACCCTGGCCGCCCGCTCCAGCCACCGGCGCACCCTGCACCGCCCCCGCCGGCCTGAAGGCCAGGGCGCGCAGCAGCACCATCATCAGGCCGCTGTACTCGTCCGGCGCCAGGCCGATCTCGGCGCGGCCGTGCAGGGCGATGCTGTAGAGCAGCTGCGTCTCGTCGGCCGGCAGCGCGGCGGCCAGTTCGCGCAGCATGGGCGTGTCGGGATCGTTGGCGTCGGCCGCAGCTGGCACGGCCTGCAGCAGCGCCATCTGCTGGGTGACGGCGCCGAGTTCCTCCAGCGTGCCGGCGGCGGACAGGCCCAGGCGGCGCAGGCCGTCGACCACCTCGACCAGGCCCAGGCCGTCGGTCGCGGCGATGCTGCGCACGATGCGCTGCACATGGCTGCGGTCCACCGCGCCCAGCATCTGGCGCACTTCCGCTTCACCCAGCCGGCCGCCGCCGAAGGCGATGGCCTGGTCGGTGAGCGAGAGCGCGTCGCGCATCGAGCCGCGCGCATTGCGCGAGATGAGGCGCAGCGCACCGGCGTCGGCATCGATCACCTCGGCGGCCAGCACGACCTGCAGGTGCTCCTGGATGGTGTCGGGCGCCATGGGCCGCAGGTTGAACTGCAGGCAGCGGCTCAGCACCGTCACCGGCACCTTCTGCGGGTCGGTGGTGGCGAGCACGAACTTCAGGTAGTCGGGCGGCTCTTCGAGCGTCTTCAACATGGCGTTGAAGGCGTGGCTGGTCATCATGTGCACTTCGTCGATCATGTAGACCTTGAAGCGCCCCATCACCGGCTTGTAGACCGCCTGGTCGAGCAGGGCCGAGATCTCGTCCACGCCGCGGTTGCTGGCGGCGTCCAGCTCGACGTAGTCGACGAAGCGGCCGGCGTCGATGTCCCGGCAGGCCGGGCACACGCCGCAGGGGCTGGCGGTGATGGTGCCGGCGCCGTCCGCGCCGCTGCAGTTCAGGCTCTTGGCCAGGATGCGCGACACCGTGGTCTTGCCCACGCCGCGCGTGCCGGTGAAGAGGTAGGCGTGATGCAGGCGCTGCTGCGTGAGCGCGTTGGTGAGCGCCTGCACGACATGCTCCTGCCCCACCATCTCGGTGAAGCTGCGGGGGCGGTACTTGCGGGCGAGGACGAGGGTGCTCATGGCGGCTTGAAGTGGCGCGCGATTCTACGGGCGGGCCTGCGCGCGCCCTGTCGGCTGGCGCGCCGGGGCTTTGTTGCACAACCCATTCAAGGTCGAGTTACCCCTGA
>JBJOKY010000228.1:0-7510 GCA_046045865.1 Pseudomonadota bacterium
GCCTGGATCTTGGCCCAGTAGGACGAGGGCACGACCACGTCGTAGCCGGTCTTGCCCGCCACCAGCTTGGCGTGCACGATCTCGTTGTTGTCGAAGTTGTCGTAGCGGACCTTGATGCCGGTCTCTTTCTCGAAGTTCTTCAGCGTGTCTTCGGCGATGTAGTCGGACCAGTTGTAGATGTTGACGACCTTCTCCTCCTCCTGGGCCTGGGCCGGTGCGGGCAGCGCGAGCAGACCCGCCAGGCCTGCGGCAGCAGCGCCCAGGCGCAGGCAGAGTTGCGGAACGGTGCGGGTAGCGTTGGGCTTCATGGATGAACCTCCGGAGGACTGAAGAGTGGCCATGGCAGGCAAGGGGGATCGGACGAGTCTAGGTGTCAGGATGTATCGCCGCATCAGGGCAAATCAGGGCTGGCCGGCCCGCGCCGGCCCGGCCCCGCGGCCACCCGGCCGGGCCGGGGTCGGGCGTGGGTCAGGGCTTGAGCCAGCCGCGTGCGTGCAGGTCGGCCAGGGTGAGGTCCAGGCAGCGCTTGATGAGGTCGAACAGTTCGTCGACCTGGGCGCGCGTGATCACCAGCGGCGGGGCGATGATCATGCGGTCGCCCACGGCGCG
Organism: Pseudomonadota bacterium; assembly: GCA_046045865.1. GTDB lineage: Bacteria > Pseudomonadota > Gammaproteobacteria > Burkholderiales > Burkholderiaceae_C > Sphaerotilus. The sequence goes on from JBJOKY010000228.1 coordinate 610, forward strand.
CATGACCAGGCCGTTGCCGAAGCAGTGGCCGCGGCACACCATGCCGACTTCAAGCTGGGGATCGAAAGGGGTCATCGTCGTCTTGTCCTTGACCAGCTGCAGCGCTGCCATCAGGCCGCAGCTGGATGCATCGCCGACCAGTTCGTGCTGGCCGAGTTCGGCGTACTTCTGTGCAAGATACGGGCCGACGTCGTCGTGCACATGTTCGACCAGCTTCTGGTCGCGGATCAGCTTCACATTGGCCAGGCCCACGGCACAGGCCACCGGATGGCCCGAGTAGGTGTAGCCATGCTCGAACTCGCCGCCCCGCTCGATCAGCACCTTGGCGATGCGTTCGCCCACCATCACGCCACCCAGGGGCACGTAGCCGCTGGTCACGCCCTTGGCGAAGGTCATCAGGTCGGGCTTGAAGCCCAGGGTCTGGCTGCCGAACCACGCGCCGGTGCGGCCGAAGCCGCAAATGACTTCATCGGACACCAGCAGCACGCCGTGCTGGTCGCAGATGCGCTGCACCTCGGGCCAGTAGGTCTCGGGCGGGATGATGACGCCGCCCGCCCCCTGGATGGGCTCGCCGATGAAGGCGGCCACACGGTCTGGGCCCAGTTCCCTGATCTTGTCCTCCAGCCACGAGGCGGCGAGCTTGCCGAAGTCGGCGCGGCTCATGCCCTTGCCCAGCTCGAAGGCATGGGGCTGCTCGATGTGCACGATGTCGGGGATGGGCAGATCCCCTTGGGCGTGCATGTAGCTCATGCCGCCCAGCGACGCACCGGCCACGGTCGAGCCGTGATAGGCGTTCCTGCGGCTGATGATGACCTTGCGCTGCGGCTGGCCGAGCAGATCCCAGTAGCGCCGCACCATGCGCAGCACGGTGTCATTGCCTTCCGAGCCCGAGCCCGAGAAGAAGACATGCTGGAAGCCCGGCGGGCTGACCTCGGCCAGCAGCTCGGCCAGCGCCACCGCCGGCTGGGTGGTGGTCTGGAAGAAGCTGTTGTAGAAGGGCAAGGTCTTCAGCTGCTCGGTCGCGGCGTCGATGAGGGCCTGCTGGCCGTAGCCCACGTTGACGCACCACAGGCCGCTCATGGCGTCGAGCAGCTTCGCGCCCTCGCTGTCCCAGATGTAGATGTTGTCGCCGCGCGTGATGACGCGCGAACCCTTCTTCGCCAGGGCCTGGAAGTCGGTGAAGGGGTGGAGGAAGTGGGCGGCGTCGGCGGCCTGCCAGTCGGCGGTGCTGCGTTGTTGTGCGGTCAGGGTCATGATGGGTGTCCTTGTTCGGCGATGGCGATATCGGATCGAGTGGTCCGGGCCGTGGTGCGGCGCCTCAGACGTGCAGCAGCAGGTGCTCGCGCTCCCACGGCGAGATCACCTTCATGAACTCGGCGTGCTCGATCTCCTTGATCTCGGTGTAGACGGTGACGAAGTCGGCGCCCAGCACCTCGGCCAGCTCGGCCTCGTTGCGCAGCATGGCGAGGGCCTCGCCCAGGCTGCGCGGCAGCTGGTAGTCGCCCAGGTAGGCGTCGCCCTTGCACTCGGGGCTGGGGGCGATCTTGTTCTTGATGCCCAGGTAGCCGCAGGCCAGGGTGGCGGCCAGCGCCACATAGGGGTTGGCATCGGCGCCGATGACGCGGTTCTCGATGCGCCGCGCCGCGGGGGAGGCCACCGGCGAGCGTATGCCCACGGTGCGGTTGTCCGTGCCCCACTGGATGTTGATGGGCGCGGCGGTGTAGCGCGCCAGGCGGCGGTAGCTGTTCACATAGGGCGCGAACAGCGCCATGCAGGCCGGGATGTATTTCTGCAGGCCGCCGATGTACCAGTAGAACTCGTCGCTGGCCGTGCCGTCGGGCTTGCTGAAGATGTTGTGGCCGCTCACCTTGTCGACCACGCTCTGGTGCACGTGCATGGCGCTGCCCGGCTCGCCGGCGATGGGCTTGGCCATGAAGGTGGCGAACATGTCGTGGCGCAGCGCACATTCACGCACCGTGCGCTTGAAGAAGAAGACCTCGTCGGCCAGGCCCAGCGGGTGGGCGTGGAAGAAGTTGATCTCCATCTGGCCGGCACCGATCTCGTGGATCAGGGTGTCGACGTTGAGTTCCATCTTGTCGCAGTAGTCGTAGACGTCCTCGAACAGCGGGTCGAACTCGTTGACCGCGTCGATCGAGTAGGCCTGGCGCGAGGTCTCGCTGCGCCCGCTGCGGCCCACCGGCGGCTTGAGCGGCATGTCCGGGTCGGTATTGCGCGCCACCAGGTAGAACTCCAGCTCGGGCGCGACCACCGGCTCCCAGCCCTGGGCGGCGTAAAGATCGCACACACGGCGCAGCACCGAGCGCGGCGCGAAGGGGATGAGGTTGCCCTCGCGGTCGTAGCAGTCGTGGATGACCTGCGCGGTCGGGTCGGTCGCCCAGGGCACGATGCGCACCGTGGCCGGGTCGGGGCGCAGGTGCATGTCGCGGTCGGTCGGGTTGATGACGTCGTAGTACGGGCCTTCTTCCGGGAACTCGCCGGTCACGCCCATGGCCACGATGGCCTCGGGCAGGCGCATGCCGCGGTCCGCGGTGAACTTCTGGCGCGGCAGGATCTTGCCGCGCGCCACGCCGGTGAGGTCGGGCACGAGGCATTCGATCTCGGTGACGCGCCGCTCGTTGAGCCATTGCTCGAGTTCGGCGAAATTGAAGTGGGCTTTGCTGGTCGTCATTGGAGGGCTCACGCTCGTGGGGTTTGCTGTCGGGCTGGTCACGCCCGGCCGGTGGGCTGGACGCTGGTGGCACGCCGGTGGACGTGCGTCGATGCCTGGTGATGGTGTCGGGTCGGACGGCGCGCGCACGACCGCAGGCCTGCCTGCACCACGCGGTGCAGGGTCCTGGGGATGGGCTGTGCGCAGGCTGCCCGACCGGTGGACCGGGCCATGTGCTGCCCGGCCGGTCGAGATCAGCGGGATGGTGGGCGATGCGTGTCGCGGTAGGCCTGGCAGGCGGCACCGAAGGCCTGCAACATGCGCATCGAGACCGGGTTGCTGGCAGCGCGCCACTCGGGGTGCCACTGCACGCACAAGGTGAAGCCGGCGCTGCCGTCGATGGAGTAGGCCTCGACCAGGCCGTCCGGCGCGGTGGCCTCGACCTTGAGGCCTTCGGCCAGGCGGTTCACGCCCTGGCCGTGCACGCTGTTGACCTGCAACTCGGTGCGGCCGAAGAGTGTTTCCAGCAGGCCGCCGGGCTGCACCGCGATGGGGTGGGCCAGGCCGTACTGCTGCTCGGCCGTGCCCTCGGGCGCGGCGCGGTGGTCGTGTTTGCCGGGCACTTCCTGCACCGCCTGGTGCAGGCTGCCGCCCAGGGCGACATTGGTTTCCTGGAAGCCGCGGCAGATGGCGAACAGCGGGATGCCGCGCTCGATCACGCGCGGGATGAGGGCCAGCGTCCAGGCGTCGCGCGCCGGGTCGAGCGGCAGCGCGGGGTTGTGCACGTCCTCGCCGAAATGGCTGGGGTGCACGTTGGACGGTGAACCGGTGAGCAGCACGCCGTCGGCCAGGTCGAGCAGCTGGTCGAGATCCTCGGGCTGGGCCGTGGGCACGACCAGGGGCAGGGCGCCGGCCAGGCGCACGGCATCGCAGTACTTCTGCCCGGCGACATGGAAGGGATGCTGGCCGAGCATCCGGTTGCAGGCAGGCACCAGCACGAGGGGCTGGCGGCGGGGAGAGGCGGTGTGGCTGCTCATTGGGCTTGCTGCGCGGACCGGGAGCTGCTGGAGCGATCCCGCCCGGGCGCACTGGGCTTGCTGATGGGCGTTGCGAGGGGCGATCCTGGGTGCGCTGTCATGTGATCCAAGTCACGAACGGATTGCACTCCGGATTGCATACAGTATGCCCGAGCCGGCAGATTCCGGCCAGCCGGGGCAACCCGTAGCGCAGTGGGGTGCGCACCACGGGCATCGGTTCACGGGGTGGCGGGCTGTGTGGCCTTGACATCGATGGCAAGTGTGTGCTCACCACAACGCTTCAGAACAGGTCCATGAGCCGGTACCAGGCCATGCCCAGCACCAGGCTGGGCATGCGCAGCAGGTCGCCGCCCGGAAATGGGGCATGGCGCAGCCGGGCGAAGACATCGAATCGGGCGGCGTCGCCCGCCATGGCCCTGGCCACCAGCTGGCCGGCCAGGCCGGTGAGCGCCAGGCCGTGGCCCGAGAAGCCCTGCAGGTAGTACACCGGCGCGGCCTGGTCGCTGCCGCGCGGTGCCAGGCGGCCGAAGTCGGGCGCGCGGTTCATGGTGATGTCGACGAAGCCGCCCCAGGCGAAGTCGATCTTCACGTCGGCCAGCTGCGGGAAGGTGCGCACCATGCGCGCCTTCATCGATTCGGGCAGCTGGCGCGGCGTGGCCGTGCTGTAGCTCACGCGCCCGCCGTAGAGCATGCGGTGGTCGGTGGTGGGGCGGAAGTAGTCGAGCACGAAGTTGGTGTCGCACACCGCCGCCCGGCCCGGGATGAGCGCGGTGCAGCGCGACTGCCCGAGCGGCTCGGTGCACACGATGTAGGTGCCCACGGGCATGATGCGTGCGGCCAGCTCGGGGGCGAGCCGGTGGTCCTTGCCCAGGTAGACATTGCCGGCCAGCAGCACCTGCCCGGCACGCACGGTGCCGCTGCGCGTGCGCAGCAGACTGTGGTGCTGGCCGCGCTCCAGCGCCGTGACGGCCGAGTTCTCGAAGATCCTCACGCCCGCGGCGTCGGCCGCACGTGCCAGCCCGCGCGTGTACTTGAGCGGGTGCAGGTGGCCGCCCTGCGGGTCATACACGCCGCTGTGGAAGCGCGTGCTGGCGATGTGGCGCTGCACCTCGCTGGCGCCCACGCGCTGCAGCGGGTATTGGTAGACCTTCTGCGTGCGGTCGGCCCACGCCTGCAGGCTGCGTGCCTTGCGCGCGTTCACGGCCAGGCCGAGGTAGCCGTCCTGCCAGTCGGCGTCGATGGCGTAGCGCGCGAGGCGCCGACGGACCAGGTCGATCGCCTCGATCGTCATGTCCCAGACCTGGCGGGCGGCGCCCAGGCCGAGCTGGTCCTCGATGACGGCCTGGTCGCAGGCCAGGCCGTGGATGGCCTGGCCGCCGTTGCGGCCCGAGGCGCCCCAGCCGACCTGGCGCGCTTCCAGCAGCACGACCTTCTGGCCGGCCTCGGCCAGCTCCAGCGCGGCCGACAGGCCGGCCAGGCCGCCGCCGACGATGGCGACGTCGCAGCTCACATCCTCCTGCAGGGCCGGCCAGGCCTGGCTGCGTGCGCAGCTGGCCGTGTAGTAGGAGCCCTGGGCCAGGGCCTGGTCGGTCTGCAGCAGGCGCAAAGGCGGTCCTCGGTGGGGCGATCGGTCAGGCGGCGCGGCGGATGGCGCCGGCCACGGTGCTGACGATGCGCTCGATGTGCTCGGGCTCGATGATGAGCGGCGGCGACAGCGCGATGGTGTCGCCCGTGGTGCGGATGAGCACACCCTTGTCCCAGCAGTCGAGGAAGACGTTGAAGGCGCGCTTGCCCGGCTCGCCGGGGATGGGGGCCAGCTCGATGCCGCCCACCAGGCCGATGTTGCGGATGTCGATGACGTTGGGCAGCTCGCGCAGGCTGTGCACGGCTTGGGCGAACTCGTCGGCCATGCGGCCGGCACGGGTCAGCAGCTGCTCGTCGGCATAGGTCTCCAGCGTGGCCAGGCCGGCGGCGCAGGCCAGGGGATGGGCCGAATAGGTGTAGCCATGGAAGAGCTCGATCATGTGCTCCGGCCCGTTCATGAAGGCATCATGGATAGCCTGCCTGGCGATCACCGCCCCCATGGGCACGTTGCCGTTGGTGATGCCCTTGGCCACCGTCATCAGGTCGGGCGTGACGCCGAAGGTCTGCGCCGCGAAGGGGCTGCCGGTGCGACCGAAGCCGGTGATGACCTCGTCGAAGATCAGCAGGATGCCGTGTTTGTCGCAGATCTCGCGCAGGCGCTGCAGATAGCCCTGGGGCGGCACCAGCACGCCGGTGGAGCCGGCGACCGGCTCGACGATCACGGCGGCAATGGTCGAGGCGTCATGCAGGGCGACCAGGCGCTCCAGGTCGTCGGCCAGTTCGGCGCCATGGGCGGGCTGGCCCACGCTGAACGCATTGCGTGCCGGGTCATGGGTGTGGCGGATGTGGTCCACGCCGCCCAGCATGGTGCCGAACATCTTGCGGTTGGCGACCATGCCACCCACCGAGATGCCGCCGAAGTTGACGCCGTGGTAGCCGCGCTCACGGCCGATCAGCCGGGTGCGCGAGGCCTCGCCCCGGGTGCGGTGGTAGGCCAGGGCGATCTTGAGCGCGGTCTCCACCGCCTCCGAGCCCGAGTTGGTGAAGAAGACGCGGTTCAGCCCGGCCGGGGTCAGCTTGCTCACCGCATCGGCCAGCTCGAAGCCCTTGGGATGGCCCATGTTGAAGGGCGGGGCGTAGTCCATCTCGGCCGCCTGGGCCTGGATGGCCTGCACGATCTTGGGCCGGGCATGGCCCGCATTGACGCACCACAGGCCGGCGACACCGTCCAGGATCTGGCGGCCTTCGGGCGTCCAGTAATACATGCCCTGGGCCTTGGCCAGCAGGCGCGGGGCCTTCTTGAACTGGCGGTTGGCGGTGAAGGGCATCCAGTGCGCGTCCAGGCTGGCGGGCGCGGCGCTGCCGGTCTCGGCGGCGGCGGCAAGCAGGGCGGCAGGGGTGGCGTCGTTCATCGTGGGCTCCGGCGCGGAGGAAATCTGGCATTCCGCGAGCGGGCCAGTCTAGGCAGACTGGCGCGCAACAGGGTTGCGGAATCTGCGGCCGCACCCTCAGATCACGCAATAACATGCGAAAACCAAGTCCCGCGACGCAAGAAGATGGCAACCCTGGAGAAAACCCTGCAACTTGACGCCATAGACCGGGCCATCCTGAA
>JBJOKY010000229.1:0-7470 GCA_046045865.1 Pseudomonadota bacterium
CACCACCTACGCGGTGTTCGGCACGCGGCGCGCCTACGACTTCATCCACCAGGTGATCGCCGAGGAGAACCTCGACGTCAAGATCTGCTGCGCCCTGCCTGGGTTGACCACCGGCTACGGCCCCAGCCACCAGGCCACCGACGACCTGGCCATGATGCGCGCCATCCCGGGCCTCACCATCGTCGACCCGTGCGATGCGCTGGACATCAGCCAGGCCGTGCCGCAGATCGCCGCCCACAAGGGCCCGGTCTACATGCGATTGCTGCGCGGCCAGGTGCCGCTGGTGCTCGACGAGATCGAGGGCTACAAGTTCGAGCTCGGCAAGGCCAAGCTGCTGCGCGAGGGTGCCGACGTGCTGGTGATCTCCAGCGGCCTGCTCACCATGCGTGCGCTCGAAGCCGCGGCCGACCTGGCCAAGGACAACGTGGGCGTGGCCGTGCTGCACTGCCCCACCATCAAGCCGCTGGACGAGGCCGCCATCGTCGAGGCCGTGCGCTACAAGCACCGCCTGGTGGTGGTGGCCGAGAACCACTCGGTCATCGGCGGCCTGGGCGAGGCCGTGGCCAGCACCCTGCTGCGCCACCGCGTGCAGCCCGCCGGCTTCCAGCTCGCCGGCCTGCCCGACGCTTTTCTGGATGCCGGCGCCCTGCCCACCCTGCACGACCGCTACGGCATCAGCCGCGAGGTGCTGGGGGCGCGCATCAAGGCCTGGCTCGATTGACCCACCCCCGAAGCGCCTTCGGCGCTCCCCCTCAAGGGGGCGCCGCTGGTGGACCACCGGCACAGCCGGATCCGCGGCGGCCGCCTGGCTTTCCGGACGTCCCGCCGACATGACAGCCTTGCACACACCGAATCCGCAACTGGCGAACGCCATCCGCTTCCTCGCCATCGACGCCATCGTGCGTGCGGGCGAGGGCCACCAGGGCGTGCCCCTGGGCATGGCCGAGATCGCTGCCGCGCTCTACACCCGCCACCTGAAGTTCGACGCCGCCGACCCGCAATGGCCGGACCGCGACCGCGTGGTGCTGTCCAACGGCCACGGCTCGATGCTGCTCTATGCCCTGCTGCACCTGACGGGCTACGCGGCCATGGGCATAGAGCAGCTCAGCAGCTTCCGCGACTTCGGCTCGCGCTGCGAGGGCCACCCCGAGCGCGCCCCGGCGCATGGCATCGAGATGACGACCGGCCCGCTCGGCCAGGGCATCGGCAACGCGCTGGGCCTGGCCATCGCCGAGGCCAGCCTCAACGCCCGTTACGGCGACGCCATCTGCCACCACCACACCTATGCCTTCGTCGGCGACGGCTGCCTGCAGGAAGGCGTGGGCCAGGAAATGATCGCCCTGGCCGGGCATCTGCAGCTCGGCCGCCTGATCCTGCTGTGGGACGACAACCGCATCACCGACGACGGCGCGACGGAACTGTCGATCAGCGAGGACGTGGCCGAGCGTTTCCGCGTCGCCGGCTGGCATGTGATCGAGGTGGACGGGCACGACACCGAGGCCGTCTCGGCCGCGCTGACCTTGGCCAAGGCCGACCCGCGGCCCTCGATGCTGGCCTGCCGCACGGTGATCGCCAAGGGCATCGCACGCCTGCAAGGCCAGCGCGGCGGGCACAGCGCCAGGCTCTTCGCTGCCGATGCCGAGCAGGCCCGCGCCGATCTGGGCTGGACGGCGCCGCCCTTCGAGATCCCCGCCGACGTGGCCGCCACCTGGCGTGCCGCGGGCAGCCGCCACCGGGCCGAGCGCCTGGCCTGGCAGGCACGTGTCGAGGCCCTGCCCGCCGGGCAAGGCGCCGAGTTCCAGCGCCGCCTGGCCGGCGAATTGCCCGCCGGCTGGCGCGAGCTGCTGCTGGACTACAAGCGCCGCGCGGTGGACGCCGCGCCGCTGGCCAGCGGCATCTTTCTCTCGGCAGAGATCAACGAGGCGCTGAACACCCTGCTGCCCGAACGCCTGGTGGCCTGCGCCGACCTGGAGGCGCCGACCAACCACAAGCGCGGCCTGACGGCCTTCACGGCCGGCGACCGGCGCGGCAGCTATCTGCACTGCGGCGTGCGCGAGCACGTGATGGGCGCGCTGGCCAACGGCCTGGCCGCACACGGCGGCGTGCTGCCGCTGGCCGTCACGTATCTGGCCTTTGCCGACTACGAACGCCCGGCCATGCGCATGGCCGCGCTGATGGGCCTGCCGGTGAAGTTCGTGTTCAGCCACGATTCCATCGGCATCGGCAAGAACGGACCGACCCACCAGCCGGTCGAGATCCTGGCCGCGCTGCGCGCCATGCCCAATATGCTGGTGCTGCGCCCGGCCGATGCGGTCGAGGCCGCCGAGTGCTGGGAGATCGCGCTGGCCCACCAGTCCGGCCCCAGCACCCTGGTGTTCGCGCGCCAGAGCCTGCCTGCAGTGCGGCGCCTGCACACGCCCACCAACCTCAGCGCCCTGGGCGCCTACGTGCTGGCCGAGGCGGACGGTGGCGCCCCGCGCCAGGTCACCCTGCTGGCCACCGGCTCCGAGGTCGCGCTGGCGCTGGCCGCGCGCGAGGAACTGCAGGCCCGCCAAGGCATCGCCACCGCCGTGGTCTCCATGCCCAGCTGGGAGCTGTTCGAGCAGCAGACCGCCAGCTACCGCGCCAGCGTGCTCGGCCCGGCCGGCGGCGTGCGTGTGGGCTGCGAGGCGGCGATGCGTTTCGGCTGGGACCGCTGGCTGGGCGAACGCGGCGGCTTCGTCGGCATGAGCGGCTTCGGCGCCTCGGGGCCGGCCGACCGGCTGTACGAACACTTCGGCATCACAGCCGAGGCGCTGGTGGACGAGGCGCTGCGGCTGCTGCGGGGCTGAACGGCGCCGGTCACACCGCAGCTGGCAAGGAGAAGCCTGGTGCCGTGCTTCCTCCTTGAATCTTTCCTCCGATCAACCAAGCCGGATTGATTCAGTCAGACATGCCAACTACAGTTGGCATATGTTGCAGCTCCTGCGCACTGCCGAATTCGACCGCTGGCTCAGCGAGCTGCGCGATCGAGTCGCTGTGCGCAGCATCGCTGCGAGGCTGGACAGGCTGGCTCTCGGACACTGGGGCGACTGCAAGCCAGTGGGCGGCGAAGTGGTGGAACTGCGCGTCTTTGCCGGCCCTGGCTACCGGGTCTACTGCTGGCAAGACGGGGACGTGCTCGTCGTCCTGCTGTGCGGCGGCGACAAATCCACGCAGTCCCGCGACATCGCCCGCGCTCAAGCCATGGTCAAGGAACTGAAGGAGTGACGCCGTGAACCCGAATGCCGCCGCGAAGCTGGGGCTCGCGCCCTACGACAGCGCCGACTACCTGCTGGACGAAGAAGACATCACCGCCTACCTGCAGGCCGTGATGGCCGAAGACTCCCAGGACCCGGCCCATCTGGCCCAGGCACTGGGCGTGGTGGCCCGCGCCCGCAACATGAGCCAGCTGGCGCGCGACACCGGCCTGACCCGCGAAGGCCTGCGCAAGGCACTGGCCCCGGATGGCAACCCGAGCTATGCGACGGTGGCCAAGGTAGCGAAGGCGCTGGGGTTTCGGCTGACCTTGACGCCGGTGGAAGCTGTGGTGGGCGTTGGGCAGGACCGGACTCCGTAATGCGGTCACCGCACATCGCAGCCTGACCTTTAAACTCAATGCGCTCTCAGCTTTGAACCTTGCCTCTTAGCTCGCTCACGCTGCTCGAACGCTGGTTGGACTAAATCCTTTTATGGTGCCCCTTCCAGGCTGCTTGATAGTTCGCGTCTTGGTCGCCTGGTTTCGTGGCTGGGAGCACCTGAGATCCATGGCACACCCCACCCCTCAATGCCCCGCCACCCCCAGCCATGCATCCAGCGGCGTCGGATCCGCAAGCGGGTCGGCGCTGGCGGTGCGGGAGGCGCCGGCCTTGCTGCGCCCTGCGGCCGGCACCGATACCGGCACCATCACCTGAGATCCAAGCCCGTCGCCGGGGACGGGGGCCGAGGCCGGCTCAGCCTGCGGGCCGCACCGCCTACCCCGGCCGCTTCATCCCGGAACACGGATCACCGCGCTGCTGCACCGGCGTCGTGACCACGCGGTCGAACTGCGCCAGCTCGGCCGCATCGGGCGGCTGGCCGGGTTCGGTCTCCAGCACGCCGATGGCCACGCTGCGCGCCCGGGTGGCCGCGCTGAGCCAGCGCGGCGCGCCGGCATCGACGCGCACATGGCCGTTGCCTGCCAGCAGCAGCACGGCTCGGCCGGCCTGGGCCTGGGCCTCGACCGCACGCGCCATGGCCTGGTCGCGCGCCACCTGGCCCAGGGCCATGCGCTCGGCCATGGTCGTGTCCAGCGCGCCGCAGTGGCTGGCCTCGATCTCGCGGCCCAGGCGGGCCAGCAGCCCGGGCGGCACGGCGGGCTCGAAGCCGTGTGCGGCCAGGCCTTCGCGCATGACCTTGCGCGCCTGCTCGCGCGACACGTTGGCCGCCACGATGGGCAGGTCGTGCTGCAGCGCCAGGGCGATGTAGGGGCGGTAGAGCGCCCAGTCCCAGCCCCTGGCGCCCACGGCGGCGATCAGCGCGTCGGCGTCGGGCGGTGGCGTGCGGGCGCGCAGGGCGTCGATCTCGGCCTGGCGCTCGCGGTCGAACTGCTCCAGCACCAGCGCCGGGCGCGCGCCGCCGGCCAGCCAGCGCTCGAAGGCGGCCAGGCGCAGCCGGTGCTGCGCCGCGTTGTCGTGCACCTCGCCCAGCAGCACGACCGGGCCGCGCAGCACCAGCTCGGGCGCGGCGGCCCGGTCCAGCGCACCGCCCGGGCCGCTGCAGGCCACCAGCAGCGCGGCGGCCACCGGCAGCACCAGCGCATGCAGCAGTCCATGCACGCGCCGGCGCGGCCGATCCGCCAGCCCAGGCAGCCCGGCTGCGCGCCGGCAGGACGCCGGCCCTCGGCACGCGGGCTGGCGGCAGGACACGGGCAGGCAGGCTGGTGGCATCACACTCTTCCCTGGGCAGGTGGTGGCAGGATCGGTCGCTCGGGCACATCGGGACGGCGTGCCGCCGGGCAGTGTCGCATCCGCCCTGTGGCCGGCCCGGCACCGGCAGCGCTTTTCCGGATCCGGCGATAGCCCCCTGGCATGCAGGGGGAGTTGGTGCGGGTCGCCCGGCGGTGTGCAGCGACGCGGCAGTGCAGTGCTGCCTGACGATGAAGCTGCTGGACGGTGGTGATCACGGCACGGCCCAGGCAGGTGCGTGCCGCCGTGCTCAACCTGCTCAACCGCTACACCCACCTGGGCACCCCGGTGACACGTGCCGTGGCGCAACGCCGTCCGGGGTCAGGGAGTCTCGGCTTGGGTGGGGTTGTTCAACAAGGCCAGTACCTCGCCATACGCGCATGGTATTAGATTAACCCCACTAAATATATAGGCCGCCCCCACGATATTCACACCAAGGCGTGCATAGCGCCAGTGACAAAACTCACTGCGTGAATATCAGGCGGCTTGCCTGCAACTGCTCCAAGCTGGTCTAGTCGAGGTATTCCTTCAGCAGGCCCAAGAACGCATAAGCAAGCGTGCGACCGGGCCTGATCTGGAACACCACGGCACCAGGCGCGGCCCGTCGCCACGCCTTGCCACCCACTCGACCCCATCAGACCGCGCAGCACTGCCCATGGCCACCTACATCACCGTCGACCAAGCCATCATCACCGAAGGTTCCAACGAAGCCGTCTTCAAGCTGCATGTATCAGGCACGCCGCTGGCGGCCGATACCACTGTCAACATCATGGTGGGCGGCGGCACGGATGCCACCCTGTCGATGGAACTGTTCGACGCGCTGCTCAACGCCACCCTCGTGCTGCCGGCCAATACTGCCGCCGGCGCCGTGGTGACCTTCACGGTCGCACTGGCCGGCACCGTGGACGGCCTGTCGGCCGGCCTGCTGGGCGTGAACCTGATGTTCATTCCCGACGCCGACGGCGTGTCGATGACCAACAACGTGGTGCCCCTGCTGGTGGCCGATGCCGACCGCGTCAGCGCGGGTGCACCGGGCTTCGCGGCCAGCAACGTCGTGGTCGACGAGGCGGCGGGGCAGGCCGTCATCACCTGGACGCTGGACGCGGTGGCCACCCACGACATCTCGATCGACTACACGACGCGCGACTTCTCGGCCAGCGCCGGCAGCGACTACGGCCATGTCGCCGACACGCTGCTCATCCCCGCCGGCCAGGCGGCCGGCATGCTGACGATCGCGCTCGTGGCCGACGGCAACGGCGAGTCGCCCGAGCTGTTCTCGGTCGAGTTCGCCAACCCGCAGGGCGCGACGCTCACCACCGACGTCGTGCACGTGCTGGTGCAGGACAGCAACGCGCCGGCGGTGCTGGAGCCGGTCGTCAACGCCTACGGCGCGACCGTGTCGGAGGACCAGGGCTATGTCGACTTCGTGGTCGCGCTGCAGGCGCCCGCCACCGGCGAGGTGCGGGTCGACTACAGCACCCTGGACGGCAGCGGCCTGGACTCGGCGATGGGCTACGTCGACTACGGCATTGCCTTCGGCACGCTGGTGTTCGCGCCCGGCGAGGTCTCGCGCACCGTGCGCGTGCTGCTGATCGACAACGACACCACCGATGCGTCGCTGACCCGCAGCTTCGAGCTGATGCTGAGCGGCATCAGCGGCGCCACGGCCGGCGTGACCACCGCGGTGGCCACCATGGTCGACAACGACAGCGGCCTGGCCGGCACGAGCGCCAACCCGCTGGCCATCACGGCCACGTCGGGCCAGGGCGAGCTGCTGGCCGGCACGGCCATGATGGACCGCATCACGGGCGGCGCCGGCAACGACGTGTTGTCCGGCGCGGCAGGCGCCGACACCCTGAACGGCCTGGCCGGCAACGACCGCCTGCTGGGTAGTGCCGGCAACGACACGCTGACCGGCGGCGCCGGCATCGACACCCTGGCCGGCGGTGCCGGCAGCGACACCTACACCGTGGACGACGCCGGCGACCTGGTCGTCGAGACCGATCCGGTGGCCACCAGCGGCGGGGCGGACCGCGTCAACTCGCTGCTCGCGTCCTACACCCTCACCGACCATGTCGAGCAGGGCCGCATCACGGCGGCCGGGGCCGCCAACCTCAGCGGCAACGCCCTGAGCAACACCCTGTACGCCGGCACGGGCAGCAACGTGCTCGACGGTGCCGGCGGCGTGGACACCGCCTCCTGGGCCTTTGCCACCAAGGCGGTGAGCGTGAGCCTGGCCATCACCGGTGCACAGGCCACCGGCGGCTCGGGCAGCGACGCCCTGGTCGACATCGAGAACCTCACCGGCTCCAGGTTCAACGACAGCCTGGGCGGCAACGCCGGCGCCAACACCCTGGACGGCGGCGCCGGTGCCGACACCCTGAGCGGCGGCGACGGCAACGACACCTATGTGGTCGACAACATCGGCGACCTGGTCGTCGAGACCAACGCCGCCGCGGCCGGCGGCCTGGACCGCGTCAACTCGCTGCTCTCGGCCTGCACCCTG
>JBJOKY010000230.1:0-7469 GCA_046045865.1 Pseudomonadota bacterium
CGCGGTGGCCGTCTACCGCTACCCGGCTCCACCCGGCGGGCGCGGGGCGGCGGGTTATGCGCTCGAATTCGCCTGGGCCACGCTGGCCATCCTGGTGCTGGCGATCTGGGTCGCGCTGCGGCGCGGCGTGGACGTGGTGCACGCGGCCAACCCGCCCGACACCCTGTTCGTCATCGGCGCGCTGTTCCGGCTGCTGGGCAAGTGCTACGTGTTCGACCACCACGACCTGGCGCCGGAGGTCTACCTCGCGCGCTTCGGGCGCCGCCGCGACCTCATCCACGCCTGCCTGCGGCTGCTGGAGCGCGCGTCCTACGCGGTGGCCAGCATCGTGATCGCGACCAACGAGTCCTACCGCCGCCGCGCCATCGCGACCGGCCACCTGCGCCCCGAGCGCGTGTTCGTGGTGCGCAACGGCCCGCCGCTGGCCTACCAGCCGCTGCGCGGCTCGGCCGGGCCGGTCGACCCCGGTGCGGTCCGGGGCGACGGTCGCATCGGCTACATCGGCACCATCGGGCCGCAGGACGGCGTCGACCGCCTGATGCGCGCCGTGGCCCACATCGTGCACGGCCTGGGCCGCACCGGCGTGCGGGCCGTCGTCATCGGCGACGGCGACGCACTGGTGCAGGTGCGTCGGCTGGCCGCCACCTTGCGCATCGAGCCCAACGTCCAGTTCACCGGCTGGCTGGACGAGGCCAGCGCGCGCCGGCTGCTGTGCGACGTGGACGTGTGCGTGCAGCCCGACCCGTCCAGCCCGCTCAACGACGTGTCGACCATGAACAAGCTGATGGAGTACATGGCGCTGGGCAAGCCCACCGTGGCCTTCGACCTGCCCGAGACGCGCTGGTCGGCCCAGGATGCGGCGCTGTACGTCGGCGGCAACGACGACCAGGCGTTCGCGCTGCAGGTCGTGCGGCTGCTGGACGACCCGGCCCTGCGCCAGCGCCTGGGCGAGGCCGGGCGCGAACGCATCCGCTCGGCGCTGGCCTGGGAGTATTCGGTCGAGGAACTGCTGCGTGCCTACGAGGTCGGCCTGGGCCTGGCCTGGGCCATGCAGCCCGCCCCGCCCGGGCGTGCCGCCGCCGCGGCGCGGGTGCACGAGGAAGCGTCATGAGGCGCGGCCCCGTCCCTGTCGGTCTGCTCGTCGACCTGGGCCTGGCGGCGCAGCGGCTGGACCTGCGCCCGCCGCGCTGGCTGGCCACGTGGCTGCGCCGCGCGCTGCAGGCGCTGATCGCCGCGCGCGCGCGTGCCGATGTCGGTGCCGATGCGGTTGCCGTTGCCGGTCCCGGTCCC
Source organism: Pseudomonadota bacterium (assembly GCA_046045865.1). Classification (GTDB taxonomy): domain Bacteria; phylum Pseudomonadota; class Gammaproteobacteria; order Burkholderiales; family Burkholderiaceae_C; genus Sphaerotilus. Next base: position 1,291 of record JBJOKY010000230.1, read on the forward strand.
GGTCCCGGTGCTGATGCCGGCGCCAGTGCCGCGGCCAGCCGGCCCGGCCGACCCGCCGCCCACGGTCTGCCGGGGCTGGAGGACTGGCAGGTGCCGCTGATCGCGCGCAGCGGCCGGGCTGACGCCGGCCCCGGCACGGGGACTGCCACGCGCACAGCCGCAGGCAGCGCCGCCGGCACGCGCCCGGCGGCGGCAACGGTCGCGGCGGGCGCGCCGCTGCGCTGCCTGATCGTCACCTCCGACCTCGACGCCGGCGGCATGGACGAGGTGGTGGTCTTCCTGGCGCGGCGCCTGCCGCGCCACGGCGTGTCGACCGCGGTGCTGCACGCCGCCGCCCGGGGTGGCGGCGCCGACGGCGCACCCGCCGGCCGGCTGGGCCGCGCGCTGGCGGCCGAAGGTGTCGAGGTGCGCCAGTTCGACCCCCAGCGCGGCGAGCGCTGGTTGGCCGCCTGGCAGCCCGACGTGATCAGCGCCCACGGCGCACCGGCCTGGGTGCTGGCGGCGGCCACGCGGCTGGCCATCCCCTGCGTCGAGACCCTGCACGGCATGCACTCGCTGTTCGGCGCCGACTGGTCGGCCGAGGCCGTGCGCGCCCGCCAGCTCGCCGGCATCGTCGCGGTGAGCGAGCTGGTGCGCCAGCAGTACCTGGCCGGCAACCCGCAGTTCGACGCGGCGCGCATCGTCACCATCGCCAACAGCGTGGACGACGAGCGCCGGGTGGTGGGCGAGCGCGATGCCGTGCGCGAGCACCTCGGCCTGGGCGACGACTACCTGTTCGTCTCGCTGGCGCGCCACTGCGTGCAGAAGAACACCTACGGACTGGTCGCGGCCTTCGCCGACGTGGCGGCGCGCCACCCCGAGGCGCGCCTGCTCATCGCCGGGCGGCCGGACGACGCGGTGTACTTCAGCCAGGTGCGGCGCCTGCGCGACGCCCTGGCCTGCCGCGACCGCGTGCACCTGCACGACCACACGGCGCAGCCGGCGACCCTGCTGGGCGTGGCGGACGGCTTCGTGCTCGACTCCTTCTTCGAAGGCTGGTCGCTGGCGTCGATGGAGGCCCTGCACGCCGGTCTGCCGGTGGTGCTGAGCGAGGTCGGCGGGGCGCACGAGCAGGTCGGCAGCCTGCACCGGTGGCGCGGCCACGTGGTCGCCAACCCGGGCGGCGACCCGCTGCAGCTGGACTGGCCACGCATGCATGCGCTGAGCTACCGGGCGCAGGCCAATCGCGCCGCGCTGGTCGAGGCCATGTGCGCGCTGGTGCGCAGTCGAGCGGCCTGGCTGGCACGCCGCCAGGCGCTGGCGGATGAGTCGCGCCGGCGTTTCCATCCCGACCTGTGCCTGCAGCGGCATGCCGGCGTGCTGCGCGCGGCGGCCGAGGGGGCGCCCGGGGCGCTGCAGGCTGCGGCGGCGGCACCCGCAGTCACCGGGACGGCCTGGCCATGAGCACCGCCGCCCTGTCCTGGGTGTCGCGCTGGCGCGCCGCGGCCGAGGCCTGGCACCACGCGCGTGTGCTCATCCCCTGCACGAGCGAGCAGCCGGGGCCGCCGACGCTGTATTTCCACACGCCCGACCTGGACCGACCATGCGGCGGCGTGCTGATGATGTACCGCCACGTCGACCTGCTCAACGCGGCCGGCGTGCGTGCCACGGTGCTGCACCAGCGGCGCGGCTTTCGCTGCAGCTGGTTCGAGCACGACACGCGGGTGACCGACGCGACCGCGGTGCGCATCGGCCCGGCCGATGTGCTGGTCATCACCGAACCCGACGTCGACCTGGTCTGCGCGCTGCGCACCGGCGTGCGCCATGTCGTGTTCAACCAGAGCGGTCACCTGACCTGGAAGCGCTCGCCCGAACGGGTGGCGCGGCACTATGCGGCCAGCCCGGATCTGGCCGGCGTGATCACGGTGTCGGCGCATGCGGCCGAGCTGCTGCGCCACGCCTGCGCCCAGGTCGACGTGCGCCATGTGCACCCGGCCATCGACGCAGGCCTCTTCCACCCTGGCGACGGTCCGCGCTCGCGCGAGATCTGCTACATGCCGCGGCGTGGCGGCACGGATGCCGCCCTGGTGCTGCAGCTGCTGCGCTGCCGCGGCGCGCTGGACGGCTGGCAGGTCACGCCGCTGGACGGCCTGAGCCATGCGCAGGTGGCCGAAAGGCTGCGCGGCGCGCGCATCTTCCTGCACCTGCCATATCTGGAGGGCTTCGGGCTGCCGGCCGCCGAGGCCATGGCCTGCGGCAACTACGTGGTCGGCTACCACGGCTACGGTGGCCGGGAGTTCTTCCGCCCGCCGTCGAGCTGCGCGGTCGAGACCGGCGACGTGCTGGGCGTGGCGCGCGCCGTGGAGGACGCCATCCGGCACGACAGCGTCGATCCGCTGTGGTGCCGCGAGCGCGGGCTGGCTGCCGCGCGCCACATCCTGCAGACCTACACGGCAGCGCGCGAACGCCGCGACGTGCTGGCCGCCTACACGGGGCTGCTGGGTCTGCCGGCCGGGGCACCGCTGCCCGCCGGCACCGGCGCGGGGGTGCACTGACATGGCCGGTGTCGATGCCGCGCGCGCTGCCGACGGGTCGCGCCCGGTGCGGGTGCTTTACAGCTTTCCGCATCGCCTGGGCGCCGAGCGCATCTGCAGCACGGCCTGGTACCAGGTCACCGGGCTGGCCCAGGCCGGCGCCAGCGTCACGGTGATGGCGCATTCGGTCAGGCGGCCCCTGCCCGCGGGTCCGCAGCAGCACGCGACGCTGGCGCGCGGCCGCCTCAGCCTGCCGTTCCGCGTGCTCGGGCCGCTGCGCACGCTGGCGCTGCACGACCGGATCGTGGCCCACCGGCTGGCCGCGCTGGCCGGGCAGGTCGACATCGTCCACCTGTGGCCGCAGGGCGCGCTGCGCACGCTGCAGGTGGCCCGCACGCTGGGCCTGCCTACCGTGCTGGAACGGCCCAACGCGCACACGCGCTACGCCTACGAGGTGGTGCAGCGGGAGTGCGCGCGCCTGGGCGTGACGCTGCCGGCCGGCCACGAGCACGCCCGCAACGACCGGGTGCTGGCGCGCGAGGAGGCCGAGTACGCGCTGGCGACGCGGCTGCTGTGCCCGTCGGACTTCGTGGCGCGCACCTTCCTGGAACGCGGCTTCGACGCCGCCAGCCTGGCGCGGCACCGCTACGGCTACGACGAGCAGGTGTTCCGGGCCGCGCCCCGTCTGCCGGCCGGGACGCAGCCCTTCACCGTGCTGTTCGCGGGCGGCTGCGCGCCACGCAAGGGCCTGCACCACGCGCTGGAGGCCTGGCTGCGCTCCGGCGCCTGCCGCGACGGCCGGCTGCTGGTGGCTGGCGCCTTCGTGCCGGGCTACCGCGAGCACCTGGCCGGCCAGCTCGGCCACCCGAGCGTGCAGGTGCTGGGTCACCGCACCGACATGGCCGCGCTGATGCAGCGCAGCGACGCGCTCATCCTGCCCAGCATCGAGGAGGGCAGTGCGCTGGTCACCTCCGAGGCGCGTGGCTGCGGCTGCGTGCTGCTGGTGTCCGAGGCGGCCGGGGCGGTGTGCCGCCACATGGTGGAAGGTCTCGTCCACCCGGTGGGCGATGTCGTGCAGCTTGCGCGCCACATCGACATGCTGCACGGCAGTCCGGCCCTGCTGGAGGCGCTGCGCCAGGCCAGCCTGGCCGGCGCGGCCGCGCTGACCTGGCGCGCCGCCGGCGAGGTGCTGCTGGACGTCTACCGCCAGACCATTGCGGCCCAGGCCCGCCCGCCCGCGTCAGCCGCGGCGGGCGGGTGCCTGCGCGGCATCGCCGGGCCCGGCACCCTGCGCCTGGATGGCCTGATCCACCGGACCGGCGCCGCGGCGGTGGTGTGCCACGCGGGGAGGTCATGACGGTCAGCGTCGTCGTGCCGGCCTACAACGCGGCCCGGTTCATCGTCCCGACCCTGGACGCGGTGCTGGAGCAGAGCGCGCCGGCCGACGAGATCCTGGTGCTGGACGACGGCAGCAGCGATGCCACGCGCACCGTGCTGGCCCGCTACGGCCGGGCCGTCACGGTGCTGAGCCAGCCCAACCGGGGCGTGGCCTGCGCCCGCAACCGGCTGTGCGCCTGCGCCGGCGGCGACCTGGTCGCCTTCCTGGACCACGACGATGTGTGGCACCCGGACTACCTGGCGGTGCAGCGCCGCAACTTCGAAAGCTGGCCGCAGGCCGTGGCCCTGTTCACCGGTCATGTGGACATCGCGGATGGAGCGACGCCCCGCTGGGACAGCCCGACCGTGGCAGACCGGCCGGCGTGGCTGATCGACGCGGCCGACTTCCTGCCCTTCCATGCGCGCCGCACCGCCTGCTTTGCCTCGATGAGCTACTGCTGCATGCCCAGGCAGGTGCTGGCCGGACTGGGCGCGCAGCCGTTTCCGGTCGCGGTGAGCGGCGCGGACGACTACTACCTGTGCAATCTGCTGCCTTTGCTCGGTCCGGTGGTGTGCGACACCGCCGCACTGGTTGCCTACCGCTACACCGCCGCGGCCCAGTCGGCCGATCAGCTGCGCAGCTGCCGCCTGGCGGTGCAGGCGCTGGACCTGCTGGACGAGTGCTACCGCAGCGCGGCAAGCGCCCCGCTGCGGCGCGAGTTCGAGGCGGTGTACAGCGCCAAGTCGCGCCACTACGCCAAGCTGCTGCTCGGCCAGGGCCGCTGCCGGCAGGCGCGGCACGAGCTGCACCGCGCGTTGCGGGTCGGTGGCGGAGCCCGCTCGCGGCTCAAGACGTCGGCCCTGTGGCTGGCCAGCCTGCTGCCGCGGGCCTGGCAACCGCCCTGGCTGCCCGCGCAGCGGGTGGAACGGCTGCCGTCGTGAGGCTGGCGGGCGGCAGCCGCCGGGGCGCGCTCAGTTGATGCCCATGCTGGTGCCGTCGCTGGCTGCCTTGTAGCCCGGCGAGGTGCTGGTCAGCCGGTAGGCCGCCCACGAGGCCGGGCCACCCACGAAGATGGGCGTCGCCAGCAGGTTGCCGCTGCCATAGGCGCTGGAGCTGGCGTCGAACAGGTTGTGCGTGAAGCTGCAGCCGGTGCAGTCCAGGCCCAGGCGCGAGTTGACGACGAAGATGTTGTCATGCACCTGCGCATTGCTGGTCGGCTGCGGGTTCTCGGTCTTGCGGTTGAAGCCCACCGCCATGCCCGACACCACGTTGTGCGTGAACACCGGATTGATGTGGCTGCCCAGCTGGATCTCGCCGTAGCTGATGTTGTTGCCGATGAAGACGTTGTTGGTGATCGTCACGGCGTTCGCACCGTCCGGCGCCATGATCGCGTCGGCATTGCGGATGAAGAAGTTGCCCTTGATCGTGGGGTTGGACACCTGACCGTAGAGCTGGATCGCGTCGACGTGGCGCGCACCGTTGAACACCAGGCCCTCGAAGACGTTGCCCGGGCCGATCATGCCGCCGTAGCCACCCATCTGGATGCCGTCGGAGTCGCCGCCGCCGCCGAAGTGGTTGTTCGTCACCGTGACGCCGCCGCCGTTGTAGATCTGCAGTCGCCCCTCGTAGTCGTTGGGCCCCACGGTGATGCCGTCGAAGGTGTTGCGGTCGATCACGATGTTGGCCGGCGTGGCGCTGCTGCCGCTGCCTGCGACCAGGAACTGGCCGGTGAAGGTGTTGCCGACGACGGCGACGTTGCGGTTGCCGCCCTGCCACATGTTGAGCCGCGTGATCGTCAGGTTCTGCAGCGTCAGGTTGCTGGCGTTGGACATGCCGAATGACGCCGACGCGGTCTTGCCCGTGGCGGACTGCAAGGTCACCACGCCGGCCTTGTTGATGCCGCTCAGGTCGATGACGCCGTAGCTGCCGGCGTTCAGGCAGATGGTCGCGCCCGCCCCGGCGGCCGACACGGCCGCGCTCACGTTGGCGCCCGGGCTGAGGGTCTGGGTGCAGCCACCGACGGGTGCGGGCGCAGGTGCCGGAGCAGGGGCCGGAGCAGGCGCCGGTGCGGGTGCCGTCCCGCTGCTGAGCAGCTGGCAGGTCTTGACGACGTTGACGGCCGGGTCGCTGCCGAAGAAGGCGTTGCTGCAGGTGCCGCTGCCCGACACGGTCTTCTGGATCCACTGGCTGCCGGCGCCGTAGCGCACCGTCTGGCTGGTGCCGACCGTGAAGGTGGCGCCTTCCTTGGCCAGAGCCGTCCAGGTCGTGGCGGGTGCCGGAGCGGGTGC
>JBJOKY010000231.1:0-7467 GCA_046045865.1 Pseudomonadota bacterium
CCGTGCCCAGGGTGCGCGCCAGCTCGCCCTGGTTGACGTCGTGCTGGTACTGGCCCACACCGATGCTCTTGGGGTCGATCTTCACCAGTTCGGCCAGTGGGTCCTGCAGCCGCCGGGCGATCGAGACCGCGCCGCGCAGGCTCACGTCCAGGTCGGGCAGCTCCTTGGACGCGAACTCCGACGCCGAATAGACCGAAGCACCCGCCTCGCTCACCACCACCTTGTCGATCAGCGTGCCGGGCGAGAGCTGCTGGATGCGCTTGATCAGGTCGCCGGCCAGCTTGTCGGTCTCGCGGCTGGCCGTGCCGTTGCCGATGGCGATGAGGTTCACGCCGTGCGTGGCGCACAGGCGCCCCAGGGTGTGGATGGAACCTTCCCAGTCCTTGCGCGGCTCGTGCGGGTAGACGGTGTGGGTGTCCAGCACCTTGCCGGTGTCGCTCACCACCGCCACCTTCACACCGGTGCGGATACCCGGGTCCAGGCCCATCACCACGCGTTTGCCGGCGGGTGCGGCCAGCAGCAGGTCGCGCAGGTTCTCGCTGAAGACCTTGATGGCCACCTTCTCGGCATCCTCGCGCAGGCGGGCGAACAGGTCGCGCTCCAGGGAGAGGCTGAGCTTGACCTTCCAGGTCCAGGCGACGGTCTTGCGGATGAGTTCGTCCGCCGGTCGCTTTGAATGGCTCCAGCCCAGGTGGATGGCGATGCGGCCTTCAGCGAGCGTGGGTTGCCCCGGCACGACCTCCTCGTCCAGCACCAGCTTGACGTCCAGGAACTCCTGCGTGCGGCCACGGAACACCGCCAGCGCGCGGTGCGAGGGCACGCGGCAGATCGGCTCGTCGTAGTCGAAGTAGTCGCGGAACTTGGCGACATCCGCGTTGAGCGGATCCTTGCCGTCCACCAGCTTGCTGCGCAGCAGGCCGTCGTCCCACAACCAGTCGCGCAGGGTGCGGATGAGGGCGGCATCCTCGGCCCAGCGTTCGCTCAGCAGGTCGCGCACGCCGTCCAGCACCGCGTGGGCATCGGCGAAACCAGCCGTGGCCAGGGCCTCCCGGCCGCCGGGGTAGGCGGCGATGAAGGCCTCGGCCTGCTCCAGCGGCACCCGGGTCGGGTCGGCGAACAGGGCGTCGGCCAGCGGCTCGATGCCGGCCTCGCGCGCGATCAGGCCCTTGGTGCGGCGCTTGACCTTGTAGGGCAGATACAGGTCTTCCAGCTCCTGCTTGGTCGGCGCGGCCTCGAGGGCGGCGCGCAGCGCAGGCGTGAGCTTGCCCTGCTCGGCTATGCTCTTGATCACCGCAGCGCGGCGGTCCTCCAGCTCGCGCAGATAACCCAGGCGGCTTTCCAGCTCGCGCAGCTGCGTGTCGTCCAGGTTGTCCGTCACCTCCTTGCGGTAACGGGCGATGAAGGGCACGGTGGCGCCGCTGTCCAGCAGTTCGACGGCAGCGTTGACCTGGGCGGGGCGGACCTTGAGTTCGGCCGCGATCTGGAGAAGGATCTTGTCCAAGGCGTACAGACGGTTGGGCGCCGGCAGGGCGCCGGCAAAAAAAGGAGCGGGCGAGTATGCCCCAGGGTTAGCACGGAGCCATGCCACAGACGGCTGGCCGAGACTGGCGCCATGACGATGCCCCCGCACACCCTCTTGCTCGCCCGGCGCCACCTGCGGGTCCACGCCGGCCTGCTCACCACCACCGTCGCCGCCCTGGCCGCCCTCGCGGGCACCACAGGCTGTGCCCAATCACCGTCGAGCCCGGCCGTTGCAGCCGCTGCGCCGGCGATCAGCCCGCCCGGCGGCCTCACGCCGGCCATGGCCAGGGTCAGGCACCTGGTGGTGATCTACGCCGAGAACCACAGCTTCGACAACCTCTACGGCCTGTTCCCCGGCGCGGACGGCATCGCCAACGCGAGCGCCGAGAGCCGTACCCAGCTCGACCACGACGGCCGCCCGCTCAAGGAGCTGGTGGTGTTCAACCGCGAGGGCCAGCCCGACGCCCGCTACCCGCGCCTGCCCAATGCCCCCTTCCGCATCGACGCCGCGCCGGTGAACAAGCGCATGGACGAGCTGGTGCCCAGCCCCATCCACGCCTTCTGGCACAACCAGGAGCAGATCGCCGGCGGCAGGAACAACTACTTCGCCGCCATGAGCCAGGTGGGCGGCTGGAGCATGGGTTATTACGACGGCTCGCAGATGAAGCTGTGGCAGTGGGCAAAGGAGTACACCCTGGCCGACCGCTTCTTCATGGGTGCCTTCGGCGGCAGCTACCTGAATCACCAGTACCTGATCTGCGCCTGCGCGCCGCGCCACGCGGATGCGCCCGAGCACATGCGCGTCCAGCTCGACGCCGCCGGCAAGCTCACCCGCCTGCCCGACTCGCCCTCGGCGAATGTCGGCGCGGTCAAGGTCGTCAGCCGCAGCGGCGGCCAGGTCAGTCCGGACGGGTGGTCGGTCAACACCTCGCAGCCGGCCTACCAGCCCAGCGGCATCGCGCCACACGAATCGGACCTCGACCGCGCCGACCCGGCCGGCGCCGGCGGCCACGACCGCCCCGTGCCGCCGCAGACGGCCAGGACCATCGGCGACACCCTGAGCGCCAAGGGCGTGAGCTGGGCCTGGTACGCCGGCGGCTGGAATGCCGCTGTCGCCGACGGCCGCCAGCCGCCCGCCATCAAGCGCCAGGTCATCTACGCCGGCGGGCCCGCCAGCCCCATGTTCCAGCCCCACCACCAGCCCTTCAACTACTACAGCCGCTACGCGCCCGGCACCAAGGACCGCGCCGAGCACCTCAAGGACGGCGCGGACCTGCTGGCCGACATCGACGCCGGCAAGCTGCCCGCGGTGAGCTTCTACAAGCCGGCCGGCCGCTACACGCAACACCCCAGCTACACCGACGTGAAGAGCGGCGACGAGCACATGGCCGACATCCTGGCCCGCCTGCGCGCCAGCCCGCAGTGGCCCGACATGCTGGTCGTGCTGACGTATGACGAGAACGGCGGCTACTGGGACCACGTCGCCCCGCCCGCCGGCCCGGGCTGGGGCGACCGCTTCGGCCCGGGCACGCGCATCCCGGCGCTGCTGATCGGCCCGCACGTCAAGCGCGGCTTCGTCGACCACACGACCTACGACACCACCTCCATCCTGAAATTCATCACCCAGCGCTGGGGGCTGGAGCCGCTGGCAGGCGTGCGGGAGAAGGCGGGGAACCTGGGCAATGCCTTGAAGAACTGACGTCGTTCGGCTGGAGGACATCGCCGTTCGGCGTCCCAGCCCCCACACAAGCCGACGGCGCGTGAATTCCGCACGCCCGCCCGCAACACCTTTTCGCGGATCTTGAGCTTTTTGACACATCTTAAGCAGACGCAGGCGAACGATGGATGTTCCTCGATCACTTCACACCGGGAGTTCATCGTGTCCATCCACCTCCTGCTCAACTTCGACCGGCTAGGCGAAGACAGCTTTTCGGTGCGCGGCGGCCTGGTCATCCGCTCGCTCACCGGCAACCCCAAGTTCCCCGAGCCCTGGCATGAAAACGTGCCACCGTTGGCGCGCATCGCGGCGCGTTACGAGGCCTACCAGCTCGCCAGCCACGCCGCCATGACCAACCGCGATCCGGCCCGCATCGCCGAGCGCAACGAGGCCCGCAGCGACCTCACCGACATGCTGCGCCGCCTGGCGCCCTACCTGGAGCTGCAGGCCAACGGCGACCGCGACGCCCTGGCCGCCACCGGCTACGAGCTGCGCAGCGACGCCCCGCGCAGCACGCCCACCGGCCCGCTGCCCGCGCCGGCCGACTTCCGCGTCAAGCACGGCCCGCGCAGCGGCACGCTCGACGTGCACGTGGCCCGCGTGGACGGCGCCGCCAGCTACGAGGTGGCCATCTGCACCGGCGACCCCACCGCCGAAGCCGGCTGGGCCCACGCCCTGACCACCACCAGCGGCATGCACATGATCGTCGACAGCCTCACCCCGGCCCAGACCTACTGGGTGCGCGTGCGCGCCATCAACTCGGCCGGCTATGGCGCCTGGACCAAGCCGCAGCACATCATCGTGGTGTGAATGAGGGGTGCGCGGCGGGCAGACCCTCACTGCCGGTCCTGGCAGGCTCGCTGACGGGCGAGCCTGCTGCAAACATTGGCACCCGCATCGCGTCCACACTTGTCGGGACGGATTGCATCCGCTTGGCTTGTCCCCGGGCAAGTTCCGGCAGTCAAATCCGCGCCATTTGCGGGACACGAAAAAGGACGGCCAATGATGATGCGAACCACCATTCTGGTGCTGGTGTTCGCCTGCGCAGCGGTGGTTGCGGCGCCGCAAGCCGGGGCACAGACAGCCACCAACCCCTTGCTCGCGCCATGGCCCGGTCCTCACGGTGGAATCCCGCCTTTCGATCGCATCGAGCCGCGCCACTTCGGTCCAGCGCTCGCGGCGACGACGAAGTCGGCGCGGGGTGCCATCGCGGCCATCGTTGCGGACCGGCGCACGCCGACCTTCGACAACACCATCGTCGCGCTGGAACGAGCCAGCCGCGCTCGTGATCGCGTGCTGTCCCTCTACAACATCTGGATCGACTCGCGCAGCAGCCCCGAACTGCGCAGCGTGCAGACCGAGTGGGCGCCGAAGCTGGCCGCCTTCGAAGACGAAATCGTGCAGAACCCGCGTCTGTGGCAACGCATCGACCTGGTCCGCCGATCGCCCGCAGCGGCACGCCTCGCTCCCGAGCCTAGACGGCTGCTGGACCTGACGGTGCTGCAATTTTCCCGCTCGGGTGCGGCCCTGGACAAGGACGCCAAGGCACGTGTCGCAGCGATCAATGCTCGCCTTGCCGTGCTGACCACGGCGTTCGCGCAGAACCAGCTGGCCGACGAAGAAGAAGAGGTGCTGCGCGTCGAGGACGCGAACCAGCTTGCGGGCCTGTCGCCGGAGATGGTCACCGACGCGGCGGCCTCCGCGGCACGGCGCGGCCTCACCGGCTGGGCGATTGCCAACACGCGCTCGGCGATCGAGCCCCTGTTGATGCTGGCTGATGACCGCGGCACACGCGAGCGCGCATTTCGGCTCTGGACCCGCCGCGGCGACCATCCCGACCCGGCCGATCCGCGCCATGCGCACGACAACAACCCGCTCGTCGTCGAGATCCTGGCACTGCGCGCCGAACGCTCGCGGCTGCTCGGCTACCCAAGCTACGCCCACTGGCGTCTGAGTGACTCGATGGCGAGGCAACCCGAGCGTGCGCTCGGGCTGCTGATGCAATTGTGGGAGCCGGCGGTCAAGGCGGCCCGCGCCGATTTGGACGAGATGCGCAAGCTCGCCGGTGCCGACCAACTGCCGCAGTTCGAACCCTGGGACTACCGCTACTACGCCGAGAAGCTGCGCCGCTTGCGCTACGACTTCGACGCCACCGAACTCGCGCCCTACCTGCAGCTTGACCAGGTGCGCAAGGCCATGTTCATGGTCGCCTGCAAGCTCTACGGGCTGCGCTTCGAGGCCGTTTCCGGCGTTCCAGTCTTCGATTCCGCGATGCGTGTGTGGCAGGTCACTCGCAACGGTCGTTTCGTCGGCCTGTGGTACTTCGACCCCTATGCCCGCAGCGGCAAGAGCTCAGGTGCGTGGATGAGATCGATCCGGCTGCAAAGCCGGCTGGGCGGCGGTGCGGTCACGCCCCTGGTCTCGAACAACACAAATTTCATCGCGGGTCGCGCTGGCCGGCCCGTGCACATCTCGTGGGACGACGCGGAAACGATGTTCCACGAATTCGGTCACGCGCTGCATGGCCTGCTGTCCGACGTCACGTATGGTTCGCTCGCGAGCCCGAACGCGCTGCTCGACTTCGGCGAAATGCCGGCGCAGTTGCATGAGAAGTTCCTGCTCACGCCGCAAGTACTGCGCTTGCTCGTGGACGAACAGGGTCGGCCTATCCCGGCGGCGCTGATCGAACGCCTGCGCCGCGCACAGACGTTCAATCAAGGATTCAGGACGACCGAATACCTGGCATCGGCGATCGTCGACCTCTGGCTACACGCGAGCCCCGAGGTGGTCACCGATCCAGCGGCGTTCGAGGCGCGGCTCGACGCGATCGGCATGCCGCGCGAGATCGTGATGCGCCACCGCATCCCGCACTTCGGCCACGTCTTCGACTCAGAGTTGGGCTATGCCGCCGGCTACTACGCCTACCAGTGGGCGTCGGTGCTCGACCGTGACGCGTTCGAGGCATTTACCGAGACCGGCAATCCGTTCGACGCGGTGACGGCGCGCCGGCTTGTTGCGACAATTCTTTCGCGAGGCAATGCGGTCGACCCGACGATCGCGTTCCGGCGCTTTCGCGGCCGAGACGCACGCGTCGATGCGGTGCTGAGGGACAAGGGCTTCACGAATCCCGCGCCCGCCGATTCATCGCGTTGAGGTGAATTGAAGCAGCAAGGGCCACGCCGCCCCGGCCGATAAACTCCCCCGATGACCCACCAACGCGCCGTCACGAAGGCCCTTCTGGCCCGCGTCGAGACCGTCACCGGTAAACCCGTGCAGTTCATGCGCGACGACAGGCTCGCGCTGCAGGCCACCCTGCAGATGGCCCGCAACGGCGCCGACACACTAGCTACGAGCTGCGCGACAACGCCCTGTGCAGCACAGCCACCGGCACGCTCGACGTGCATGTGGCGCGCGTCGAAGGCGCCGCCAGCTACGAGGTGGCCATCTGCACCGGCGACCCCACCGCCGAAGCTGGCTGGGCCCATGCCCTGACCGCCACCAGCGGCATGCACATGATCGTGGTGTGAGTGAATGCCAGCACGTCAGCCTGGCGCGCTGGCACGGCCTCACTGGCCAGTCCCGCCCTGCCTACGCGGTGCACCGGCCAGTTCCACCCATGCAAAGGTTTTTCCGCTGCCGGTTGACGTGGGGCACCAGCCCGTCGCCTGTGATCGTCCATTCGCCATGTAAAGTGGGCCGACACTGCGTGTTGGCGTAGGCGATCGTGCAGTAGGGAGCAGGCTGATCCACCGGGGACATAACGAGGATGCCTGTGGGTCAGTCGAACAACCCGCGCGCAATGAGCAACCCATTTTTCGAGAAGCCGATACTCAATTCGCCGTATGAGTACCCCGGCCGGCATTGGGAACTGGACGCCACGGGCCAGCCCACCCAGAAGATCATCGAGCAGCGCCGCAAGGCCGAGTTCATCACCCCCATCCCCAGGGCGAAGAAGCAGAAGGGCTTCGGCGCCCAGGCCTCGCTGCTGGGCGAGGCCGAACTGTCGGACGACAAGCAGGCCTACGACCACACCGCGGTGATCAACTCGGTGCGCCAGGCGGTCGATCGCTGGCGCGCCTTGCCCGAATCGCAGTGGAAGGTGACGCCGGAGACGGCGCGTCTGCTCAAGCACTGGCGCCACCACCCGTTTGCCAGCATCCGCCCCTTCTTCTGCCAGGTCGAGGCGGTGGAAACCATCATCTGGCTGACCGAGGTGGCGCCCTACGCCG
>JBJOKY010000232.1:0-7460 GCA_046045865.1 Pseudomonadota bacterium
TAGCATCGCGCCATGCAAGCCCCCGACACCCCTGGCGCCGGTGCGCCGCCCACCCAGCCGGTCGCCGCGCGTGCCGTGCTGGCCGACGACGAGCGCCTGATGCGCGACCAGCTGCGCGCCCGCCTGGCCGAGGCCTGGCCCGAGCTGGAGATCGTGGCCGAGGCGCGCAACGGCCTCGAGGCCGTCGATCTGGTGCGCCAGCACCTGCCCGACCTGGTGTTCCTCGACATCCGCATGCCCGGCCTGACCGGCGTGGAAGCGGCACGCCAGATCGCCCAGCTGCCCGTGGGCGACGACGACTGCCTGCCCGAGATCGTGTTCATCACCGCCTACGACCAGTACGCGGTGGAGGCCTTCGAGCAGGGCGCGGCCGACTACGTGCTCAAGCCCGCCGAGCGCGAACGGCTGAAGCTCACGGTCGAGCGGCTGAAGAAGCGCCTGACCGCCCGGCGCAGCGACGATCCGCTGGCCGCACCGCCGCTGCAGCAGCTGCTGCACCAGCTGACGCACCGCCTGCTGCCGCAGGGCGGCGCGGGCACGGCGGCGGATGGCCGTGCGGGTGCTGCTGCCACGGCTGCGGCCAGCTCACCCTATCTGCAGTGGATCCAGGCCAGCGTGGGCGCCAGCATCCAGATGATCGCGGTGGCCGACGTGCTGTTCTTCCAGTCCGACGAGAAATACACCCGGGTGCAGACGCCGCAGCTCGAGGCGCTCATCCGCAAGCCCATCAAGGAACTGGTCGACGAACTCGACCCGCAGCGTTTCTGGCAGATCCACCGCTCCACGCTGGTGAATGCCCACGCGATCACCGGCATCAGCCGAGACGACCGCGGCCGCCAGCTGGTGGCGGTGAAGGGGCACGGGGCGAAGCTGGAAGTCAGCCGCAGCTATACCCACCTGTTCAAGAGCATGTGACACGCCGGCCGCGCACGGGCGCCGGCATGGGCCTGCACGGTTTCTCAGGGTTTGTACGGGGTATGTGCGGGGTTTTCAGCTTGTGTCCAGGAGACGGGCGATGACGGGATAAGCATATTCCAGGCCGGTCATGGCGCGTGCGTAGAGATATTCACGCTTGGCCTTGCAGCTCAGGGCGTCGAGGTCGACCTGGCCGGTGCCGTCACAGGGGAAACTCAGCCCTGTCCCATATTGAGACAATGCCGCGAAACGGATCTCGAAACTGCCAGGGGCAGGCACGGCAGCCGCCCGCGCCATACCGGTGCAAGGCAGGTGGTCAATATCGGTGGTACAGCTGGACAACAAGCGCAACCCCTTGATCTGAGCCAAATCAGGCAGGTTAAGGTTGCCGGCACGGCCTTGCCGAAAACTGACAGGCGACAGGTTCTGCAATTTCAGGCGCCCGGGTTCCGGACAGCGTCATCCGACTATTGCACACTGTCGCGCGACGACCCGGTTTCGACCTAGACAGTTCGACTTCAAACCACCCGCAGCGGGGGTTTGTCCAAGCGCCAGGATGGTTTGTGTCGGCCGGCAAGAAATGGCTGGCGTTGCGTGACAACCACGTGACGATGTGGTCGCGTGATGTCCGACGTCAATTCCATGCGCAGTGCCGGGTGTCAGCCCAGGCGCATCGACAGGTCGATCGCCTGCACGTGCTTGGTCAGCGAGCCGACCGAGATGCGGTCCACGCCACACTCGGCCAGGGCGCGCACGGTGGCCAGCGTCGCGCCGCCCGAGTACTCCAGCACCGTGCGCCCGCCGGCGGCGCGGTGGGCCCGCACCAGGCCGGCGGCGACGCGGATCATCTCGTGCGTGAAGTCGTCGACCAGCAGCAGGTCGACGTCCTCGGCCAGCGCGACGCGGGCCTCGTCCAGGTCCTCGGCCTCGGTCATGAGCGGCACGCCCAGGCCCAGGGCGCGGGCGTTGTGGATGGCCGCACGCAGGCCGCCGGCGGCGGCGATGTGGTTCTCCTTGATCAGGAAGGCGTCGTACAGGCCGATGCGGTGGTTCACGCCGCCGCCGCACGACACGGCGTATTTCTGCGCCTGGCGCAGGCCGGGCAGGGTCTTGCGCGTGTCGACGATGGCGCAGCCGGTGCCGGCCACGGCGTCGACATGGCGACGCGTCGTGGTCGCGGTGGCCGACAGCGACTGCAGGAAGTTGAGCGCCGTGCGCTCGGCCGTGAGCAGCGAGCGCGCCGCGCCGCGCAGGCTGAACAGGCGCTGGTCGGTCAAGACGCGTTCGCCCTCGCCCACCAGCCACTCGACCTGCACCTGCGGGTCGACCCGTGCGACGACCGCGTCCACCCAGGGCCGGCCGCACACGACGGCGGCTTCGCGCACCAGCACATGGGCCACGGCGCGTGCGTCGGCGGGCACCAGGGCGGCGGTGACGTCGCCGCTGCCCAGGTCCTCGGCCAGGGCCAGGTCGACGATGGCAGCGATATCGGAAGCGGAAGGCGGGGTAGGCATGGCAGGTACTCGCTCGGGCGGGAATCGGATCAGGGAACCGGATTGTCGCCACGCCGGCACCACCCGCGCTGGCACCACCCACCTCCCGCCCCAAGGCGGTGCAGGCCCGGGTGCCCGCCCCGCCCGGCGGGTGCACCCAGGCAGCCCGGCGAGGGCTCACGTGTCTAGGTGTTTCCGCGGCTTGCTGCCCCACGGGCCGCGGGCAGACTCACGCCGATTGCCGGCCTGGCCTGCGCCGACGTGACATATGTGGCATTGCTATTGCTTTGTTGCAGCTGTCCCTGCTGTGCCTGCCGGCAGTCCCACAGCACGCGCCGGCCCGTTGACCGGCTCGCTGCAGGCAGCTGCCGCACAGACGGCAGCGCCGACCCGCATCACCGACCCAAGAGGAAACCCATGAAGAAATCGCTCGTTCTCGCCGCGGCCGTCCTGGCCAGCCTGTGTGGCACGTCGGCCCACGCCGGCAAGACGCTCGACACCATCAAGCAGCGCGGCCAGCTGGTCTGTGGCGTCAATCCCAGCCTGCCGGGCTTCTCGGCCGCCGACAGCCAGGGCAACTGGACCGGTCTGGACGTGGACGTGTGCAAGGCCGTGGCCGCCACCGTGATGGGTGACGCCAGCAAGATCAAGTGGGTGCCGCTCAACGCCGCCCAGCGTTTTGCCGCCCTGCAGTCGGGCGAGATCGACATCCTGAGCCGCAACACCACCTGGACGCTCACGCGCGACGCCTCGCTGGGCCTGCACTTCACCGGCACGACGTACTACGATGGCCAGGGCTTCATGGTGCCTAAGAAGAGCAAGATCACCAGCGCCAAGCAGCTCAAGGGTGCCACGGTGTGCGTGCAATCGGGCACCACGACCGAGAAGAACCTGACCGACTACTCCAAGGCCGCCGGCCTGAAGATCAAGCCGGTCGTGTTCGAGACCCAGGAAGCGACCAACAAGGCCTATTTCGCCGGGCGCTGCCAGGCCTACACGACCGATGCGTCGGGCCTGGCCTCGGTGCGCAACAAGGAAGCGACCAACCCCGAAGACCACGTCATCCTGCCCGAGCTGATCTCCAAGGAGCCGCTCGGCCCGTCCGTGCGCCGCGGCGACGACGAGTTCTTCGCCATCGCCAAGTGGGTCGTGTTCGCCCTGATCGAGGCCGAGGAATACGGCATCACCAAGGACAACGTCGACCAGCTCAAGGCCTCCAGCACCGACCCGGTGGTGCAGCGCATCCTGGGCACCAGCGAGGACACCGGCAAGCTGCTCGGCCTGGACAAGGACTGGGCGTATCGCGCCATCAAGGAGACCGGCAACTACGGCGAGATCTTCGAGCGCAACGTCGGCCCGAAGTCGGCCCTGAAGCTGCCGCGCGGCGCCAACAACCTGTGGAGCAAGGGCGGCTTCATGTACGCCCCGCCGGTGCGCTGAGCGCCTGAGCCCTGCCGCGGCGCCGCCAGGCCGCCCGGCATGAACCGGGGCGCCGCCCACGGCGGCGCCCTGCCCTGTCCGCCCACGTTACACCCGCCGCCGTGTCACCGCCCCCCATCCAACGACGCTACAGCTGGCGCAGCAAGGCCTTGCGCGGCCTGATCTACCAGATCGTCGCGCTGACGCTGCTCATCGCCGCCGGTGCCTACCTGGTGCACAACACGCTGGACAACATGCGGTCGCGCGGCATCCAGAGCGGCTTCGACTTCATCCTGCAGCCGGCCGGCTTCTCGATCGGCGAGAGCCTGATGGAGTTCGATTCGGCCGAGTCCTACCTCAAGGCCTTCGCGGTCGGGTTGTCCAACACCTTCCGCGTGGCGCTGGCGGGCATCGTCCTGGCCACGCTGCTGGGCACGCTGGTGGGCGTGGGCAAGCTGTCGCGCAACTTCCTGGTGCGCACGCTCAGCAGCGCCTATGTCGACCTGCTGCGCAACGTGCCGCTGCTGCTGCAGCTGTTCATCTGGTATTTCGTGCTGACCGAGCTGCTGCCGCCCATCGACGCGCCGCTGCGGCCGCTGTCGACGGTCTACCTGAGCAAGAACGGCCTGCAGTTCCCCATCCCGGTGTGGCACGCCGGCCACGTCTGGACCCTGCTCGGCCTGGGCCTGGGCGCCGTGGCGGCCTGGGGCTGGTGGCGCTGGGCAACGACGCAGCGTGTCGAGCTGGCGCGCAGCGTGCCGCGCGTGCTGCCCGCCCTGGCCCTGCTGGTCGTGCTGCCGCTGCTGGCCTGGCTGCTGGCCGGCATGCCTGGCGAGATCGACCGCCCCGAGAAGACCGAGATCAACCTGGTCGGCGGCGGCGCGGTGACACCCGAATACCTCACCATGCTGGTCGGCCTGACGCTCTACACCGCGGCCTACATCGCCGAGGTGGTGCGCGCCGGCGTGCAGTCGGTCGCCTACGGCCAGCACGAGGCGGCCACCGCGCTGGGCCTGACGCGCGGGCTGGAGCTGCGCCTGGTGCTGCTGCCGCAGGCGCTGCGGGTGATTATCCCGCCCATGACCAACCAGTACCTCAACCTGACGAAGAACTCGTCGCTGGCGGTGGCGGTGGGCTACCCGGACCTGGTGTCGATCTCCAACACCTCGCTCAACCAGACCGGCCGCGCCATCGAGTGCATCGCGCTGGTGATGGCCTGCTACCTGACGCTGTCGCTGCTGACCTCGGCAGCGATGAACGCCTACAACAAGCGCGCCCAGCTGCGCGAGCGCTGACCCCCTGGACACGCCCCACGACGCCATGCCCGATACCGCAGCTGCCACCCAGCTCATCCCGGCCCGGCCCGCGCCGGTGAACGAACACGGCCTGCCGGCCCTGCTCAAGCGCAACCTGTTCGACGGCTGGGCCAATACCGTCACCACCCTGCTGATCCTGGCGGTGCTGCTCTGGGCGCTGCCGCCGATGTTCGGCTGGAGCATCGGCCATGCCGTGTTCGCGCCCGACAACGCCGCCTGCCGCGCCGCCCATGCGGCCGAGGTCACGGGCGCGTGCTGGGGCGTGATCGCCGAGAAGGGCCGCCTCATCATCTTCGGGCGCTACCCCTATGCCGAGCAGTGGCGCCCGCTGCTGGCCTGTTTCCTGCTCATCGGCCTGCTGGTGGCCAGCTGCCTGCGTCCGTTCTGGAAACCCTGGCTGGCCGCCCTGTGGGTGCTGGTGCTGGGCGCCTTCGTCGTGCTCATGCGCGGCGGCGTGGCCGGCCTGAGCGTGGTCGAGAGCGCGCAGTGGGGCGGCTTCCCGCTCACCCTGCTGCTGTCCACGGTCAGCATCGTGGTGGCGTTTCCGCTGGCGGTGCTGGTGGCCCTGGGGCGCCAGTCGCAGCTGCCGGTGATCCGCAGCCTGTGCGTGGTCTACGTCGAGCTCGTGCGCGGCGTGCCGCTCATCTCGGTGCTGTTCATGGCCAGCTTCATGTTCCCGCTGTTCATGCCGCACGGCGTGAGCATCGACGTGCTGCTGCGCGTGGTCATCGGCATGACGCTGTTCACCGCGGCCTACCTGGCCGAGGTCATCCGCGGCGGCCTGCAGGCCGTGCCCAAGGGCCAGGTCGAGGCTGCGCAGACGATAGGCCTGACCTACTGGCAGACCGCCCGCATGATCGTGCTGCCCCAGGCCCTGCGCCTGGTGGTGCCGGCCATCGTGAACAGCTTCATCAGCGCGTTCAAGGACACCTCGCTGGTCACCGTGGTCAGCATGTACGACCTCACCGGCGCGCTGCAGCTCGCGCTGGGCGACGCCGACTGGCGCAAGTTCTTCCTCGAGGGCCAGCTCTTCGTCGCCGGCTTCTACTTCGTGTTCTGCTTCGCCATGTCGCGCTACAGCCGCTGGATCGAGGCCCACCTCAACACCGGCACGCGGCGCAACTGAGGCGGCCCGCGCCCCCAGCCCGACCGCAGCCCGCCCGCCTTCCTCTGCATCCACCATGCCCGACACCTCCAGCGCCCCCATCGTCCAGTTCCAGAAGGTCAACAAGTGGTACGGCGACTTCCACGTGCTGCGCGACATCGACCTCGACGTCGCCAAGGGTGAACGCATCGTCATCTGCGGGCCCTCGGGCTCGGGCAAGTCCACCCTGATCCGCTGCATCAACCGGCTGGAGGAACACCAGCAGGGCAGGCTGACGGTGGACGGCATCGAGCTAGCGGATGATGTCAAGGCGATCGAGGCCATCCGCGGCCGGGTCGGCATGGTGTTCCAGCAGTTCAACCTCTTCCCCCACCTGACGGTGCTGGAAAACCTGACGCTGGCGCCGATCTGGGTCGGCAAGGTGCCCAGGAAGGAAGCAGAAGAACGCGCAATGCAGCAGTTGAAGCGCGTGCGCATCGTCGAGCAGGCGAAGAAATACCCGCTGCAGCTCTCGGGCGGTCAGCAGCAGCGCGTGGCCATCGCCCGGGCGCTGTGCCTGACGCCGCGCATCATGCTGTTCGACGAGCCGACCTCGGCGCTCGACCCGGAAATGATCAACGAGGTGCTCGACGTCATGATCGAGCTGGCCGGCCAGGGCATCACCATGCTGTGCGTGACGCACGAGATGGGCTTCGCCCGCTCGGTGGCCGACCGGGTGATCTTCATGGACCAGGGCCAGATCATCGAGCAGAACTCGCCGACCGAGTTCTTCAACCACCCCAGGAGCGAGCGCACCAAGGACTTCCTGTCCAAGATCATCGCGCACTGAGCGCTGCCGGCGGCGCCCTGGCCAGCGTCCGGGGTCAGCGCGGCGTCTTGCCGGTCCAGCGCGCCGCCTGCAGGAAATCGAAGTCCGCACCACGATCGGCCTGCGTCACCGACTGCAGGTAGAGCTTGCGGTAGCCGCGTTCGGCGGTCGGCTCGGTGACGGGGTTCAGGCGGGCGCGTTCGGCCAGCTCCGCGTCGCTCACCAGCAGGGCGATCTCGCGCCGCGCCACGCTCAGGCGGATGAGGTCCCCGTTCCTCACCTGCGCCAGCGGCCCGCCGATGGCCGATTCGGGCGTGACGTGCAGCACGATGGTGCCGAAGGCCGTGCCGCTCATGCGCCCGTCGGAGATGCGCACGATGTCCTTCACCCCGGCGCGCGCCAGC
>JBJOKY010000233.1:0-5979 GCA_046045865.1 Pseudomonadota bacterium
CAGCGGCGTGAGCTACATGCTCGAGAACCGCAAGATGATGATGCGGCTCTTCCCCGACCTGTTCGCCACCCACCCGGTGGCACCGGTGGCGCACTACCCCGACCTGCTGCTCGAGACCCTGCGCAGCGTGGCGCCCAGCGGCGTGAACGAGCCCACCGTGGTGGTGCTCACGCCGGGCATGTACAACTCGGCCTACTTCGAGCACGCCTTCCTGGCCCAGCAGATGGGTGTGGAGTTGGTCGAGGGTCAGGATCTGTTCGTCAAGGACAACTTCGTCTTCATGCGCACCACGCGCGGCCCCAAGCGCGTGGACGTGATCTACCGCCGCCTGGACGACGACTTCCTCGACCCGCTGGTCTTCCGCCCCGATTCCAGCCTGGGCTGCGCCGGCCTGATCTCGGCCTACCGCGCCGGCAACGTGACCCTGTCCAACGCCGTGGGCACGGGCGTGGCGGACGACAAGTCCATCTACCCCTATGTGCCCAGGATGATCGAGTTCTACCTCGGCGAGAAACCGATCCTGAACAACGTGCCGACCTATATGTGCCGGGACAAGGACGACCTGGGCTATGTGCTGGCCCACCTGGGCGAGTTGGTGGTCAAGGAAGTGCACGGCGCCGGCGGCTACGGCATGCTGGTCGGCCCGGCGGCTACCAAGGCCGAGATCGAGGCCTTCCGCGCCTACCTGATCGCCAACCCGAGCAACTACATCGCCCAGCCCACTCTGTCGCTCTCGACCTGCCCGACCTTCGTCGAGTCGGGCATTGCGCCGCGCCACATCGACCTGCGACCCTTCGTGCTGTCGGGCAAGGAGGTGCAGATGTGCGCCGGCGGCCTCACGCGCGTGGCCCTGAAGGAAGGCTCGCTGGTGGTCAACAGCTCGCAGGGCGGCGGCACCAAGGACACCTGGGTGCTGGAAGCCTGATGCAGTCGGCCACCACGCCCGCTGTCGTCCATCGGTCCATCCCGACCACACCCCACACGCACGAACCAGATTCACGCAAGGCGAATTCCATGCTTTCACGCACCGCTGACCACCTCTTCTGGATGTCCCGCTACATGGAGCGGGCCGAGAACACCGCGCGCATGCTCGACGTCAACTACCAGACCTCGCTGCTGCCGCAATCCGCCGCCGTGGCCGAGCAGGGCTGGCGCGGCCTGCTGTCCATCTCCGAGCTGACCGCCAGCTTCATGCAGCGCTACGACAAGGTCGAGCCGCGCCAGGTCATGCAGTTCATGGTCAAGGACGAGCGCAACCCGTCCAGCATCCTGTCCTGCCTGCGCGCCGCGCGCGAGAACGCCCGCGCCGTGCGCGGCACGCTCACCACCGAGGTCTGGGAAACCACCAACCAGACCTGGCTGGAGTTCAACCGCATGCTGCGCGACGGCGCTTTCGAGCGCGACCCGGCCGCGCTGTTCGAGTGGGTGAAGTTCCGCTCGCACCTGTCGCGCGGCGTGCAGGTCGGCACCATGCTGCAGGACGAGGCGCTGCACTTCGTGCGCATCGGCACCTTCCTGGAACGCTCGGACAACACCGCGCGCCTGCTCGACGTGAAGTTCCATGCGGTCGAGAGCGACTTCTACGGCGCCGCCGACGCGCGTGATCAGGAGTACGACTTCTATCACTGGAGCGCCATCCTGCGTTCCGTCTCGGGCTTCGAGGTCTACCGCAAGGTCTACCGCAACGTCATCCAGCCCGAGAAGGTGGCCGAGCTGCTCATCCTGCGTCCGGACATGCCGCGTTCGCTGGCGCGCTGCACCAATGAAGTGGTCGCCAACCTGGCCCTGGTGACCAGCGACACCCAGAGCGAGACCATGCGCCGCGCCGGGCGCCTGCGCGCCGACCTGGAGTACGGCCGCATCGACGAGATCCTGGCCACCGGCCTGCACGCCTTTCTCACCCAGTTCCTCGACCGCGTGGGTGAGCTGGGTGTGGGCATCAGCCGAGATTTCCTCGTCGCCGTGCACTGATCCGGCGCATTTCGAACCAGGGTGGTGCGTCTTGGCCGGATCGGATCCGGCCGATCACGTCCCGCTTCGACTTTTTGCAGTGGCGCAGCCCGAATTGCCGTCTTGACCTAGGGTTTGCCTGTATAACCGCGCCCCCTACGTCGGGGCTTGCCCCCGTGTGGGGGCTCATCACTTCCCAGGCTACATCGTGTCCATCCACGTCGCTCTCCGTCACGTCACCCACTACAAGTACGACCGCCGTGTCAGCATGTCGCCGCAGGTGGTGCGCCTGCGCCCGGCGCCGCACTGCCGCACGCCCATCCTGTCGTACGCGCTCTCGGTCGAGCCCGAGCAGCATTTCGTCAACTGGCAGCAGGACCCCTTCGCCAACTACCTGGCGCGTCTGGTGGTGCCGGAGAAGACGACCGAGTTCAAGGTCAGCGTCGACCTGGTGGCCGAGATGTCGGTCTACAACCCCTTCGACTTCTTCCTGGAGCCGACGGCCGAGAACTTCCCCTTCAGCTACGAAGCCGGGCTGAAGCACGAACTGGCGCCTTACCTCGTGGCCGAGCCGGCCACGCCGGCCTTCGCCGCCTTCCTGGCCACGATCGACCGCACCGAGGTGCGCACCATCGACTTCCTGGTCGCCATCAACCAGCGCCTGCAGAGCGACATCCGCTACACCATCCGTATGGAGCCGGGTGTGCAGACGCCCGAGGAAACGCTGGTCAAGGCCAGCGGCTCCTGCCGCGACACCGGCTGGCTGCTGGTCGAGACGCTGCGCCACATGGGCCTGGCGGCGCGTTTCGTCTCGGGCTACCTCATCCAGCTCAAGAGTGATGTGCAGGCCCTGGACGGCCCGAGCGGCACCGAGGTCGACTTCACCGACCTGCACGCCTGGTGCGAGGTCTACCTGCCCGGCGCCGGCTGGATCGGCCTGGACCCGACCTCGGGCCTGCTGGCCGGTGAAGGCCACATCCCGCTGGCCTGCACGCCGCAGCCTTCCAGCGCGGCGCCGGTGAGCGGCGGCGTGGACGAGTGCGAGGTCGAGTTCGCGCACGAGATGCAGATCACCCGCATCTGGGAATCGCCGCGCGTCACCAAGCCCTACACCGAAGACCAGTGGCAGGACGTGCTGAGCCTGGGCAGCCAGGTGGACGGTGAACTCGTGGCCGGCGACGTGCGCCTGACCATGGGCGGCGAACCCACCTTTGTCTCCATCGACGACCGCGACGGCGCCGAATGGAACACCGAGGCCCTGGGCCCGACCAAGCGCCTGTACGCGCAGGATCTGGTGCACCGCCTGCAGGCCGAATACGGCCAGGGCGGCTTTTTGCACTACGGCCAGGGCAAGTGGTACCCGGGCGAGCAGCTGCCGCGCTGGGCCCTGTCCATCCACTGGCGTGAAGACGGCCAGCCCTGCTGGAACGACCCGACCCTGTTCGCCGACGAACGCGACCCGCACCAGTACACCGCCGAGGACGCCGACCGTTTCATCCAGCTGCTCACGACCAAGCTCGGCCTGACGACCGACTACATCCAGACCGGCTACGAGGACACCTGGTACTACCTGTGGCGCGAGCGTCGCCTGCCGGTCAACGTCGACCCCTTCGACAGCCGGCTGGAGGACGAGCTGGAACGTGTGCGCCTGCGCCGCGTCTTCGACCAGGGCCTGGACACGCCCATCGGCTATGTGCTGCCTATCAAGAGGGCGGACGGCCCCACGCTGAACGGCAGCCCCTGGGTCACCGGCCCCTGGTTCTTCCGTGACGAGCGCATGTACCTCTTCCCGGGCGACTCGCCGATGGGCTACCGCCTGCCGCTCGACTCCCTGCCCTGGGTGAGCAAGGGTGAGTACCCCTACCACATCGAGCAGGATCCCTTCGCCGACCGCGCCGCCCTGGCCCCGGCCAGCAGCCTGCGCAGCCAGTACGCGGCCCACGTCATCGGCGGCGGCATGGCCGAAGGCGGCGTGGTCGGCGTGCAGAGCAGCGATTACGGCATGGACGGCGCCGGTGCTGGTGCTGGTGCTGGTGCCGGCTCGGGCTCCGGACTGGACGCCGTGACCGGCCTGTACGCGCCCGGCGCCGGGGACGGCAACGCCGCCGCTGCTGCGCCGGCCGGCAAGCTGCCCGCCAAGACCGCGCCGCTGCGCGCCCTCACGGCCGAGGAGCTGACCACCTCGCCGCTGCGTTTCCAGTCGGCCTACTGGATCACCCGCACCGCGCTGTGCGTGGAAGCGCGCGACCCGCGCCGGGCCAACGGCCCCAAGGCCGAGAAGGTCGGCACGGCCACGGGCGTGCTCTATGTCTTCATGCCGCCGCTGGCGCGCCTGGAGGACTACCTCGACCTGCTCGCCGCGGTCGAGGCTACCGCTGCCGAGCTGGGCGTGAAGATCGTGCTGGAAGGCTACCCGCCGCCGCGCGACCCGCGCCTGAAGGTGCTGGCCGTCACGCCCGACCCGGGCGTCATCGAGGTCAACATCCACCCGGCGAAGAACTGGGGCGAACTGGTCGAGCACACCGAATTCCTCTACGAGGCGGCACGCCTGTCGCGCCTGTCGACCGAGAAGTTCATGCTCGACGGCCGCCACACCGGCACCGGTGGTGGCAACCACTTCGTGCTGGGCGGCGCCACGCCGGCCGATTCACCCTTCCTGCGCCGCCCGGACCTGCTGGGCAGCCTGCTGAGCTACTGGCACAACCACCCGTCGCTGAGCTACCTCTTCAGCGGCATGTTCGTCGGGCCGACCAGCCAGGCGCCGCGGGTGGACGAAGCGCGCAACGACCAGGTCTTCGAGCTGGAGATCGCGCTGGCCGAGATGGAGCGCAACAAGCAGATCCACGGCCAGGCCATGCCGCCCTGGCTGGTCGACCGGGCGCTGCGCAACGTGCTGATCGACGTCACCGGCAACACCCACCGCAGCGAGTTCTGCATCGACAAGCTCTATTCGCCCGACAGCAGCACCGGCCGCCTGGGCCTGCTGGAGCTGCGCGCCTTCGAGATGCCGCCGCATGCACGCATGAGCATCGTGCAGCAGCTGCTGCTGCGCTCGCTCATCGCGCGCTTCTGGAAGGAACCCTACCGCGCGCCGCTGGTGCGCTGGGGCACCGAGCTGCACGACCGTTTCCTGCTGCCCAGCTTCGTGCAGATGGACTTCGACGATGTCATGGAAGACATGCAGCTCGCCGGCTACGCCTTCGACTCGTCCTGGTTCGCGCCGCACTTCGAGTTCCGCTTCCCCAAGGTGGGCGAGATCGCCTCGCGCGGTGTGCACCTGACGCTGCGCAACGCCCTGGAGCCCTGGCATGTGATGGGCGAGGAGGGCGCCGTGGGCGGCACCGTGCGTTACGTCGATTCGTCGCTGGAGCGCATCGAGGTCAAGGTCACCGGTCTGGTCGACCCGCGCCACGTCGTCACGGTGAACGGCCGCGCCATCCCGCTGCAGCCCACCGGTCGGGTGGGTGAATACGTGGCCGGCGTGCGTTACCGCGCCTGGCAGCCGGCCTCGGCCCTGCACCCCACCATCGGCGTGCACGCGCCGCTCACCTTTGACGTGGTCGACCGCTGGGTCAACCGCTCGCTGGGCGGTGGCCAGTACCACGTGGCGCACCCGGGCGGGCGCAACTACGACACCTTCCCCATCAACTCGTTTGAAGCCGAGAGCCGCCGCCTGGCGCGTTTCTTCGCGATGAACCACACGGGGGGCAAGGTGGTGGTGGCCGAGCCGGTGCGCAGTCTGGAGTTCCCCTTCACGCTCGACCTGCGCCGACCCTGAGCCGTGCCCGGGCGTGCCGTGATCTGTCCGCACCGGCAGCTGCGCAGCCGCCATGCCACGGGGGCGGCTACGTATGGAGGCTGATGCAGGCGACCGGCATGATGCGGTCATGGACGACACAGCAGCAGCGCAGGCAGCCGATCCGGTCGAGCTGGCCGGTATGGCCGGACCGGCGACCCCGACCGACGCAGCCGACGAACCGCAGGGCGCCAGCGCCGGCAACCTCTTCGATGCCCAGGCGCCGGACGCGG
>JBJOKY010000233.1:6028-13398 GCA_046045865.1 Pseudomonadota bacterium
GCTGCTCAGGCCCGTTGCGGCGCCGGGTGCCGCGCCCGAACTGCAGCCGCTGTGGCAGCGATTCTTCGGCGTGCTCGGCACACCGGGCTGGGTCGACCTGGAGGCGCGCATGGCGCGCGTGCAGCGCCGCCTGCGTGACGATGGCGCCACCTACAACGTCTACGCCGAAGGCCACGAGCAGCCGCGCACCTGGCCGCTGGAGCTGCTGCCCTTCCTGATCGGCGCCGACGAGTGGGCCCGCATCGAGCGCGGCGTGATCCAGCGTGCGCGCCTGCTCGACGCCGCCCTGGCCGACATCTACGGCGAGCAGACCCTGCTGCAGCGCGGCCTGCTGCCCTCGCAGCTGGTCTATGCACACGCCCAGTACCTGCGGCCCATGCAGGGCGTCAAGCCGGCCGGCGGGCACTGGCTGCACGTCGTCGGCGTGGACATCGCGCGCGGCGAGGACGGCCTGTGGTGGGTCGTCGGCCACCGCACCCAGGCGCCTTCGGGCATGGGCTACCTGCTGGAAAACCGCCTCATCATCGCCCAGCAGTTCAGTGCCGCCTTCCGCGAGCTGAAGGTGCAGCGCCTGGCGTCGAGCTTCCAGGCCATGCTCGATGGCCTGCTGCGCGCCAGCCCGGCCGGCGCACGTTCACGTGTGGCCCTGCTCACGCCCGGGCCGCACAACGAGACCTATTTCGAGCACGTCTTCCTGGCGCGCTACCTGGGCCTCACGCTGGTCGAGGGCAGCGACCTGACGGTGCGCGACCAGCGCCTGTACCTCAAGACCCTGCACGGCCTGGAGCGCGTGCACGTGCTGCTGCGCCGGGTCGACGACGAATGGCTCGACCCGCTGGAGCTGCGCAACGAGAGCCAGCTGGGCGTGCCCGGCCTGCTGCAGGCGGTGCGTGCCGGCGAACTGGTGCTGGGCAACGCGCCCGGCGCCGGGCTGATGGAAAGCCCCGGCCTGTCGGCCTTCTGGCCCAGCGTGTGCCGCAAGCTGCTGGGCGAGGAACTGCTGCTGCCCGCCGCCACCAGCTGGTGGTGTGGCGAGGCGGCGGTGTGGAAGGCCCACCGCGCGCGCCTGGCCGAGTTCGTCGTGGCGCCGACCTTTCCGCCCGGCTCGGTCGGTCCGGCCTTCGAGCCGGTGCGCGTGAGCTCGCTCGACGCCGCCGCACAGCGCAGGCTGCTGGCTGCCATCGACGCCGACCCGGCCGCCTACACCCTGCTCGAGCCCATGCGCCCGTCCGAGCAGCCGGTCTGGCGCAACGGCCGGCTCGAGCCCTGCTCGGCCGTCGTGCGCGTCTATGCCGTGGCCGACGGCAGCGGTGGCTGGCGCATGCTGCCCGGTGGCCTGACGCGCGTGGACAGCATGCGGCGCGGCCCTGCGTTGGTGGCCAGCGTGCCCGCCCGCCCGGCCGGCGCCGGCAACCGGCGCAGCGAACGCGCCGACGCCTACCTGTCGATGCAGCGCGGCAGCGCCAGTGCCGACACCTGGGTGCTGACCGACGGCGTGGTCGACCCGCTCACCTTGCTGCCGCGCCCGCTCGCGCCGGCCGACCTGGTGGGCTGGCACCGCCCCATCACCAGCCGGGCGGCCGAGAACCTCTTCTGGCTCGGCCGTTACACCGAACGCGCCGAGACCACCGTGCGCCTGGCCCGCCTCACGCTGGAGGCGTTGCCTGCGGCCCATCCTGCGGTGATGGGCATGCTGCACAGCCTGGCGGTGCGCCACGGCCTGATCGGCTGGGGCGTGCCCAGCCCGGTGGGCGACAGCCCGGCCGGCAGCGTGCTGCGCGCGCGCGCCTTCGAACGTGCCCTTGTGGCCGGCCTGGGCTCGGGGCGCAACGGCAAGGGCCCGCGCACCAGCGTGGGCTACAACCTGCACGCGCTGCGCGTGGCGGCGCTGGCACTGCGCGAGCGGCTCTCGCCCGAGCACTGGTCGCTCATCGACCAGATCGGCGAGCGTTTCGAGCGCCTGATGGACACCGTGCTGCAGCCCACCGAGGCCACGCCGCTGTCCGACGTGCTCGAGGTGCTGGCGCTGGCTGGCGTCGAACTGGCCGCCATCACCGGCGCGCAGACCGACCGCATGACGCGCGACGATGGCTGGCGTCTGCTCAGCGTGGGGCGCATGGTCGAACGGCTGGACATGCTGTCGCACGCGCTGGCGCTGGGCTTCGAGCGCGACCTGCCGTCCAGCGACGACGGCTTCGCGCTGCTGCTGGGCCTGTTCGACTCCACCATCACCTACCGCGCGCAGTTCCAGGCGCGCCGCGAGGTGCCGCCGCTGCTGCATCTGCTGGTGCTCGACACCGACAACCCGCGTTCGCTGGCCTGGGTTGCCCGCACCATGCGCGAACGTCTGCGCAAGCTGGCGCGCCACAACAGTGCCTGGGCCGATGCGGTGGCGGCACGCATGCCCGCGCCCGAGGAGTGGCCGCTGGCCGCGATCTGCCGTGCCGGGCCCGCCGCCAGCGACGGCCGGACCGGTGCCGCCGCGCCTGCCATGCCTGCCGCCGAGGCCACCGATGCCACCGGCACCGCCCCCGCGCGCCCCTATGCCGAGCTGCTGCGCCTGCTCGACGGCTGCAGCACCAGCGCGCTGGCCCTGTCCGACGAAATCAGCCGGCGGCTGTTCTCGCACGTGGCCAATGCCGATCACCAGGTCTGGCAGTGATGCCGCCACGATGAAGCCTGATCCGACTCTCCCCCGCGGCCCGGCCCTGGCCCCGCCCGGCCTGCACGGCACCAGCGGCCCGCCCGCGGCGCCGTTTGCCGTGCATGCGCTGGCCAGTGCCAGCGCCCAGGTGGCCGGCAGCATGGGCGCTCCCGCGCAGGTGATCGAGCCGCCACGCCGGCGCCTGCACGTGCGCCACGAGACCACCTATGCCTACGACGCACCGGTCGAGCTCGCCCATCACCTGGCCTACCTGCGCCCGCGCGACACGGCGGTGCAGAACGTGTCAGGCTGGACGCTGGACATCGTGCCGCCGCCCGATGCCGGTGCAGCCCATCTGCACGAGGCGCCGCGCGCCAGCGGGCCGGCCGCACCGCCTGTGCAGCCCAGCCGCGACGCCTGGGGCAACTGGCGCTGCGCCTTCAGCCACAGCCGGGTGCATCAGACGCTCACCGTGGTGTCGTGCTTCTCGGTCGACATCGGCACCAGCCCGGCGCTGCGCCCGGCGGTCAGCCCGCCCTGGGAACAGGTGGCCGAACGCCTGCGCTACCGCCCGGGCGTGATCGATGCGGCCGAGCGCGAGGCGGTCGAGTTCGCGCTGGCCTCGTCCTACGCGCCGCGCGACGCTGCGCTGCGCCGCTACGCCGAGCCGCTGTTCACGCCCGGGCGTGCGCTGCTGGACGCGGCGCTGGCGCTGATGCACGACATCCACACCCGCTTCGAATACAAGCCGCTGGCGACCTCGGTGGCCACCCGCGCGCCGGACGCGCTGGAACTGCGCAAGGGCGTGTGCCAGGACTTCGCCCACGTCATGATCGGTGCGCTGCGCTCGCTCGGCCTGGCGGCACGCTACGTCAGTGGTTATCTGCTGACGCACCCGCCGCCCGGACAGCCGCGCCTGGTGGGCGCCGACGCCTCGCATGCCTGGGTGGCGGTGTGGTGCCCCGTGCACGGCTGGGTGGCGCTGGATCCGACCAACGACGTCGCCGTGGGCCAGGATCATGTCACCCTGGCCTGGGGCCGCGACTACGGCGACGTGGCGCCGCTGCGCGGCGTGATCCGCGGCAGCGGTCGCGCCATCCCGCGCGTGGCGGTGACGGTCGAGCCTGAGGGTGACATCGAGGCCGGGGATAGCGGCGAGCAGGTGCCCGGTCCGGCTGCCGTGCCCGCGCCCACGCCAGCGCCCGGGCCGGATGCGGCTGCGTTCGAGGACGCGCCCGGGCCGTCCGGCGCGACGGCAACGGTCGCCCCCGTCGACGACTGCGCCGGCTGAGGGCGGCCGCCTGCAGCGAGCCGGCCCGGGCCGGCTCGTATCTTGCGTCGTGAACGGCATGAAGTTGTGCATTGCCCACCGCACGGTCTATCGCTACCGCGAGGCGCCGCGCCGGCTGGTGCAGACGCTGCGGCTCACGCCACGTCAGGAAGCCGGCCAGCAGGTGCTGAGCTGGGGTGTGCACGGCGCCGACCATGCGGTGCCGCAGGGGGATGCCTGGGGCAACCACTGCCACACCTGGACGCTGGAGCGCCCGACCCGCCAGGTCGTCATCGAGGCGGGTGGGGTGGTCACCACCGTCGCCATCCCCTGGTACCTGGACAAGAGCGGGCCGGACCCGGCGCTGTATCTGCGCGCTTCACCCCTGGCCGGCGCCGATGCGGCCATCGCCGAGCTGGCTGGGTCTGCATCGCCGGCCGTGTCGGATCGCAGCGAGGCCGGCCTGCTGGGTCTGGCCGCGCAGGTTCGTCTTGCACTGCCGTACCGCACCGGCCTGACCCATGCCGGCACGACGGCGGCCCAGGCCCTGGCGCTGGGCGGCGGGGTGTGCCAGGACCAGGCCCATGTGTTCATTGCCGCGTGCCGCCACCTGGGCCTGCCGGCCCGCTACGTCAGCGGCTACCGCATGGCCGGGCCGGCCGCCCAGTCCAGCCATGCCTGGGTGGAGGTGTGCGTCGACCTGGCGCAGCGGCGCTGGCTGGCGGTCGACGTCACCCACGCCGACCTGGCCGGCGAACGCCATGTACGCCTGGCCCTGGGGCCGGACTACAGCGCCTGTGCGCCGGTGCGTGGCGTGCGTGTGGGCGGCCTGGGCGAGACGCTGGACGTGGCGATCAGCATCACCGAGCTGTGAGGCTGGTCGTGCCCGGGCCGGCCGCTCAGCGCCGCGTGTACTGCGTGGCGCCGAACAGCACCTCGCGCGCCTTGTCGTCGGTGACGGGCTTGCGCAGCTCGGCCAGCACCTCGCAGCCGCGCTGCACCGCCGGGCGGTGGCCGATCTCGTCGAACCAGCCCTTGAGGTGAGGGTAGTCGGCCCAGTCGATGCCCTGGTTCTTCCACGAGCGCAGCCAGGGCCAGACCGCCATGTCGGCGATGGAGTATTCGGCGCCGCCCAGGTACTTGCTCGCACCGAGCCGCTTGTTCATCACGCCGTACAGGCGTCTGGCCTCGTTGGTGTAGCGGTTGACGGCGTAGTCGATCTTCTCGGGCGCGTAGATGCGGAAGTGGTGCGCCTGGCCCAGCATGGGGCCCACGCCGCCCATCTGGAACATCAGCCACTGCAGCACCTCGTACCTGCCGCGCGTGTCGGCCGGCAGGAAGCGCCCCGTCTTGCCCGCCAGGTACAGCAGGATGGCGCCGGACTCGAACAGCGAGATCGGCTGGCCGTCCGGCCCGTCGGGGTCGGTCATGGCCGGGATCTTGTTGTTCGGGCTGATGGCCAGGAAGGCCGGCTCGAACTGCGCCCCGGCGCCGATGTCGACGGGGTGTGCGCGGTAGGCCAGACCACACTCCTCAAGCATGATATGGACCTTGTGACCGTTGGGTGTAGCCCAGGAGTACAACTCAATCATCGTGTTGACCTGCAGATTGCCGGTGTCCAGGAAACGCTAAGCTCACTCTATTCGAAATCCCGCCTGCCATGCTCGCCAAGCTGCAACGCCTGCTGCGCCGCGTCCCGCTCGATGACCCGGGGCGCCACCTGGAAGCCTGCGCCTACAAACACGACTGGTCCTTCAAGCGTGTCCACGACGGCTCGGGTTACGTGCTCGAGGGCCGGCTCGAGGGCCAGCCGGTGCGGCTCGAATGGGGCCCGCCGCAGCGCAACTACATCGAGGGCAAGGAGCTGCGCCTGCGCTGCGAGCTCGGCCTGCCCGAGTCGCTGCACATGCTGGTCATGACGCGCAACCTGGCCGACCGGCTCGAGGACGACGCCTATGCCCGCCTGACCGACGGCAAGCAGACGGTGGTCAAGCTCGACCTGCCCGAGGAGTCGCGCTGGCTCACGCTGTACAACAGCACCGACCTGGACAGCGTGCCCATGCTGGGCTCGCGCCTGATCGGCGTGGCCAGCGTGGAGGGCATGGCGCGGCGCTGGATCGAGGGCGACCTCGGCCTGCGCCTGCTGCGCGCCTGCACCACCTGGCTGGAAGCCGACCGCCCGCTGGTGGTGATGACGCTGCGCGGACGCGTCTACCTGCGCACCCAGGTGCGCGGCAGCGAGGACGGCCTGGGCGGGCCGCTGCTCGACAGCGTGCTGGCGCTGGCCGAGGCGGCCTGCCAGCGCGCCCTGCATGTGGCCGGCATGACGGTGCCGGTGCGTGCGCCGCAGGATGGAGCCGCTCAGCGCGCCAGCAGCAGGTAGTCGAACAGCTGGGTGCCGCCGATGCCGCCCAGCGGCACCAGCAGGCCGCGGAACAGCGGCTGCTCGTGCAGCGGCGCGAAGGCGCCGTCGCGGTTGGACCTGACCGCATCGATCAGGCCCTCGAAGGGCTTGGCCAGCCGGGCCTGCCCGGCGCCCGCGCCGTTGAGCCAGAGCAGGTCGGCCTGCATGCGCCGCAGGGCATTGTCGCGCGCCTTCTCGGCCGCCAGCTTGAGCAGCACGGCCAGCACCACCAGCCAGACCAGGTAGGCGCAGATGCCCAGCGCCACCGGCAGCGTGAGCGCCCAGTTGTCGAACAGCCGGCTGCGCGCCACCACCATGAGCGCCACGATGACGAGCGGGCCGAGGATGAGCGGCCCGACCGCGGCGGTACGCCGCGCGATGAGCTGGATGTCGATCCAGTCGTCCAGCAGGGTGTGGTGGTGCGGGGCAGGGCCCGGTGCCGCAGCCTGGCTGCGCTCGCCGGGCAGGGCGGCGATCCGTTGCAGCCAGGCCGCGGCCTGCTCGTCGTCACCGAGGCCGGCCGCGAAGCGCCTGAGCGTGCTGTGCGGGTAGCAGCTGCGCCCGCTGTCCATGCACCGGATGAAGCGGAAGGTCAGCATGGTCGCGTCGGCCACCGCCACCATCAGGGCCGGCAGCAGGGCCAGCAGGGTGTACAGGGTCAGGCGCACCAGGGCGCGGTGGTCGAAGCCGCGCACCGGTACCTCGGGCATGATGCCGTCGCTCATGGCGTGGAACAGCCCCAGCATCAGCCCCAAGGTGACGAGGTAGGCGCTGGTGGCGCGCGACAGGCGCGCGGCGGGCTCGCCGCGTATCGTCAGCTCGGTCCACAGCCGCTGCAGGCGCACCGACCCTGCGCGTGGCAGCTTCCAGCCCATCAGGCTGCGGTGCTGCCACCAGCCGGTCAGGCCGCCGCGCCGGCTGGCCCTGAGCATGCGGTGATCGACCTGCATGCCCAGCCACCGCGCGTCGGCGTCGAACATGGTGCGGATGCGCCCCCAGTGCAGGTCGAGGATGGCCACCAGCGCCACCAGGGCGAGCAGGTGGATGAAGTG
>JBJOKY010000032.1:0-19039 GCA_046045865.1 Pseudomonadota bacterium
TTTCCGAACCGGTGTCGCGCGTGGCGAGCGAACGCATGTAGACGCGTGCGCCCTTGCTCCACGGCCCGGTGGCGTTCATGCGGATGCGGTCGCCCAGCAGGGCGCCGCCGCTCTTGCGCCGGCTCGGGTCGATGCTGATGACGGCGATGCGCAGGGCGTCGTCCTGGTCCAGGCGGATGCGGCGGATCAGCTCGTCCGTGAGGCTGCTCTTGCCGGCGCCGCCGGTGCCGGTGATGCCCAGCACGGGCGTCTTGCTGGCCTTGGAGGCCTCGCGCACCTGCTCGACCAGGGTGGCATCGGCCTTGCCGTTCTCTAGCGCGGTGATGAGCTGGGCGAGGGCGCGCCAGGCGCTTTCGCCGTGGCCCTGCACGGCAGCCAGGCTGCTCGGCGCGTGCGGCGACAGGTCCTGGTCGCAGCGCATGACCATTTCGCCGATCATGCCGGCCAGGCCCATGCGCTGGCCGTCCTCGGGGCTGAAGATGCGCACGCCGTGCTCGGCCAGGTCGCGGATCTCGGCCGGCACGATCACGCCGCCGCCGCCGCCGAAGACCTGGATGTGGGCGCCGCCGCGCGCACGCAGCAGCTCGACCATGTACTTGAAGTATTCGACGTGGCCGCCCTGGTAGGAACTGACGGCGATGCCCTGCACGTCCTCCTGCAGCGCGGCGGTGACCACCTCGTCGACCGAGCGGTTGTGGCCCAGGTGGATCACCTCGGCGCCCATGCCTTGCAGGATGCGCCGCATGATGTTGATGGCGGCGTCATGGCCGTCGAACAGGCTGGCGGCGGTGACGAAGCGCACCTTGTGCGTGGGGCGGTAGGCGGCCAGGGCCTGGTAGTCGGCGCGAAGGTCGGTCATGGGCGGGTCTCCGGGGCGGGTTCGAACGGGTAATCGTGGGAGGGCGGCAGATTCTAGATTGACGTTTACGTAAACGTCACTCCAGTCCGGGTTTCCTGGGGTGATGCGGCTGGCAGGGTTTATGCTTCGTCATCGACGAGTGGCGAGCGATCGGCACTCTCTCTAGGTGGGACATTCTTGACAACGGCGTCCGCTTGCCGCAACCCTCGGGCTGCGTCAAACGTGACGCCGCTTTTTTGGCAAATCCCTTGAATGTGTGGAGAATTTTGGCAAATTCGCTGTTTGTCCTAGACAAAAAAGGCTCACAATCCACCGTAGCGCAGCCCGAACTTTTCGTGAAGACGATCACACGGTGCCGCGAGATCAAGGGGAGAGCGCATGGACATACCTTGCAGGACCTTGGCAGGAGAGGCTGAACTCGCCAGTCCGGGGTCGCACCTGGGCCGCCGGCAGCGCAGTCTGCTGTTTCTGGTCGACGGGCGACGCACCCTGGCCGAACTGCTCGTGGTCAGCGCCGATGCTGGCGTGCCCGGCCACTGCCTGCGTGATCTGCTGGATCTGGGACTGGTGGCCATGCAGGCCACGGCGGATCTGGCCGAATACGACGCTGTGCCGGTGGAGGTCGAGCGCCGCTGGGCCGCCGAAGGGCTGCAGGGCGTGGTGCGGCGACGCGCCGGCATGGTGCATCTCGCGGGCCAGGCCGCACTCGATGCGGGCGACCCGCGGGAGGCGGCCGTTGTGCGCTGGGTGCCATCCGGGCGCGCCCATGCTGCCGCGTTACCGCAGTCAGGCCGTCCGCGCCTGGGTGACGCGGGTGATGCCGACCTGACCGAGGCGCGCCGCCTGGTGGCTCACGCCCTCAAGCGTGTCGCGCCGCTGAGCAGCGCCCTGACCCGTGTGCAGGTACGCCGGGCGCAGGACCGTCGCGCCTTGCGGGCCTTGTTGCCCGCGGTGCGTCGCCGGCTGGCAAACCAGCCACAGTGGCCTGGCCTGTGGCCGCTGATGCGGCGGGTCGAGCAGTTGCTGGCGTCGTAGTTCCCCTGCCCGGAGGCGGCCCGGGTTTGAGCTAACCTCGCGCGCTGTAGCTTTTCGCCTCTGCGCCGATGCCTGTCGCCCGCCTGCCCCTCCTCCCGGCCCTGCGCCGCCTGTCCGGTCGCGCGGCTGTCGGCCCGGGGTGGCCGCGGTGAGCCGCTCGCTGGTGGAGCACCTGCAGCATGCGGTGGCCGAGGACCAGGGCCCGTCAGGGCCGGTGCTGGTGATCGACATCGGCAACACCCGCCTCAAATGGGCGCAGTACACCGACGTGGCGCCTGACGCGCCGATGCTGGCGCATGGTGCAGCGTTCCTGGAAACCATCGACGAGCTGGCCGACACGGCCTGGGCGGCGCTGCCTGCGCCGTCGCGCGTCTATGGCTGCATCGTGGCGGGCGAGGCGGTGCGCCGGCGCGTGGACGAGCAGCTCGAACTGTGGGACGTCGAGCCGCGCTGGCTGAGCTCGCCGGCCCGGGGTGGTGGCGTCGTGAACGGCTACGACCACCCGTCCCGCCTGGGCTCGGACCGCTGGATGGCGCTGGTCGGGGCGCGCCAGCGCGCCGTGGCCCACGCCCGTGCACATCACGAAGACGTGCGCCCTGCGCTGGTGGTGATGGTCGGCACGGCGGTGACGGTCGACGCGATGGACGCGCAGGGCGGGTTCCTGGGCGGTTTCATCCTGCCCGGCTTCGGCCTCATGCTCAAGGCACTCGAGATGGGCACCGCTGGGCTCAAGGTGCCGACCGGCGAGGTGCACGAGTTCCCGTCCAACACCAGCGACGCGCTGATGAGTGGCGGCTCGTTCGCCATCGCCGGTGCGATCGAGCGCATGCTGCGCCATCTGGCCGAACGTTGCGGCCAGCCGCCGCTGCTGTACATGACGGGGGGCGCGGCCGTGAAGCTGGCGCCCATCACGGCGCTGCCCTTCGAGGTGATCGACACGCTGATCTTCGAAGGCCTGCTGGTGCTGGCGGCGGAGCGCGAGGCCCAGCTGGTCTGAGCGCAGCGGCCGGGCCGTCAGCCGTCAGAAGATGCCGCCGTTGGCACTGAGCAGGATGCTGCTCGGGTCGCTCGCCACCAGCGAGTGCTGGGCGCGTGGCTGCTGATGCAGCCATGCGAGCATCTGCTCGGCGGGCAGCGGTGGACTGATGCCCATGCCCTGCATGACGTCGCAGCCCAGGCTGGTCAGGAAGCGCTTCTGGCCGGCGTTCTCGACACCTTCGGCGACGACCACGAGATCCAGGCTGTGCGCCAGCTGCACGATGGCGCTGACGATGGCGCCGGAGTGGCGCCCGGCTGGCAGCTCCTGCACGAAGCAGCGGTCGATCTTGAGCTTGTCGATCGGCAGGTCCTTGAGGTGCCCGAGCGATGAATAGCCCGTGCCAAAGTCGTCCACCGAGATGCGTATGCCCAGCTCGCGCAGTTCGCCCAGGCGTTGGCGCACGGCGTCCAGATCGTCGACCAGCATGCGTTCGGTAAGCTCGAACTCGAGCCAGCCGCGCGGCAGGTTGCTCTCGGCCAGCACGGCGGCCACGATCTCGACGAAGTCCTCGGCACGGAACTGCAGGGTCGAGAGGTTGACGGCCACCGACAGCGCGGCGCCACCGGCCACCTCGTACCATTGGCGCGCCGCCTGGGCCGCCGCGCGCAGCACCCATTCGCCTATGGGCAGCATGAGGCGGTGCTGCTCGGCCAGCTCGATGAACTCGTCGGGTGCCAGCAGGCCGCGCTGTGGATGGCGCCAGCGGATCAGCGCCTCGGCGCCCACCGTCAGGCCGCTGGTGTCGACCTGGGGCTGGAAGACCAGGGTGAACTCCTCCTGCTGGATGGCGTTGCTGAGCTGACTCTCGAGCACCAGGTCGGCATAGGCCGAGTCGGCATGGGCGGCCTCGAAGAAGGCGTAGCTGGCCGAGCCGTTCTCCTTGGCGCGGTGCATGGCCGCGTCGGCATGGCGGATCAGGGCGTCGGGAGTTTCACCGTCGTGCGGAAACACGGCGATGCCGATCGAGGCCGTGACGCTGACCGAGCCGCTTTCGACATCCAGCGGCGCTGCCACGGCGGCCTGCAGCTTGGTGGCCACGCCGCGCAGGTCGGTCGGGTCGCGTCCGCCGGGCAGCAGCACCATGAATTCGTCGCCTCCGAAACGCGCCACCTTGTCGGTGCTGCGCAGGTTCTCGCAGATGCGCCGGGCGACGGTCTTCAGACGCGCGTCGCCCGCGCTGTGGCCCAGGCTGTCGTTGACGCGGCGAAAACCGTCCAGGTCGATGAAGAGCAGGGCCAGCTCGGTCTTGGCGGTGCGCGCGCGCACCATCATCTGCTCCAGCTGCGACATGAAGGACTGCCGGTTGGGCAGCCCTGTCAGGGCATCGTGGTGTGCCAGGAAGTGCAGCCGCTCCTGCGCCGCATGGCGCTCGCGGATGTCGCGCAGCACGGCGGTCTGCATGGGCACGCCGTCCTGCAGCACCTGGTGGGTGATGAGTTCCACCGCCATGCGCTTGCCTTCGTGCGGCTGGATGGCGGTCTCGACACGCTGTTCCGCCTGGCTGTACAGGATGTGGCTGAGGCGCTGGCGCTGGTCGGTGGCGACAAAGTCGAGCAGGTCGCGCCCGAGCAGCTGGTTGAGCGAGTAGCCCAGCAGGTCGCAGAAGGCCGGGTTGGCGTCGACGATGACGCCCTGGCGGTAGAAGACGATGCCTTCCACGCTGGCATGCATGAAGCGCGCGAGCCTGTCCTGCGACTCCGCCACGGCGCGTTCGGTCTCGCGGTGGCGGGTGACGTCGCTCATGGTCATCACCAGGCCGAGCAGCACGCCGTTCGTGTCCAGATGGGGGCTGACGGTGACGTCGACGTTGATGGCGGCGTCGGGGGTGGCGCCCGGGCGGTTGTGCAGGCCGACGTCGTCGGCCAGCCAATGGTCGTAGCGCGCGGCCTGCCGGGTGCGCAGTGCCTGCTCGATGGCCGGGTGCGCCAGGCGCGCGCCGTCATTGCCGAGGATCTCTTCCAGGGTCTTGCCCAGCACGGCGTTCTCGTCGTGCTGGTGGGCCCGGGCAAAGGCACGGTTGGCATACAGGCAATGCAGCGACGCGGGTTCGAAATACGCCACCAGCAGCGGCGAGCCGTTGGCAATGCTGCGCAGCTGCTCGGCCTGCACGCGTATGGCAAGCTCGGCCCGGCGCACGAGGGTCACGTCGTGCAGCACCGCGATGCAGTAGGCGCCTGCCTGGCGCCAGCGCAGCGAGGCTGAATACCAGCGCTGCACCTGCGCAGCGGGGTCGGCCGGCAGGCCTGGCGTGGGCGCGGGCGCTCCTACCCAGCCCAGCGGGGCCACTGCGGCGCGCCGGTCGGCCAGCGCGGCGAACAGCAGGGCGCGGGATTCGTTGGTCCACAACTGGAGCCACTGCGCCTGATGCGCACCGGTGGCCACGCCGCTGCTGCGTGCGAGCTGGGCAAAGCTGCGGTTGCAGCGCAGCAGCCGCCCGTCGCTGGACAGCGCGAGGATGGGTACACCGAGCTGGTCCCAGTCGGGGCGGAATTCGTTCTCGGTGGCGGGCAGGGCTCCGGGGTTGGCGCCTTGCCCTTCGACGCGGGCGTCGTCCATGCTGTTTGAGTGCCCAGGTGCGGACGCCCCGGGTTTGTTGAGGTGGCGGTTGGGCAGGGCTTGCATGACGAATCGAGTCTCCTCGAAACGCCAGAATACCGACAGGGGGCTGCTTCCTTTACACGACCATTCATCCCCCTGGTATCGGGGGGTGTTCGTGCGGGCATGATGACTGCCTGTGCAATCTGTGGCACTGCCTTTTGGGCTGGAAACTCCCCGACCGCGAAGCATGCACCGTGCCGGTCATCGGCGCAAGGTGCTCAGAGTATGAAGCGCGACAGATCCTCGTTGCTGGCCAGGGTGGACAACTGCCGGTCGACATCGGCCGCACCCAGGGTGATGGTTTCACCCGCGCGGCGCGGCGCGTTGAAGGAAATGTCGTCGAGCAGCCGCTCCAGCACGGTGGACAGGCGCCGGGCGCCGATGTTCTCGGTGCGCTCGTTCACGCCGTGGGCGATCTCGGCGATGCGCCGGATGGCATCGGGCTCGAACACCAGGGTGATGCCTTCGGTGGCCAGCAGGGCCTGGTACTGGCGCACCAGGCTGGCGTGGGTGCTGGTGAGGATGGCCTCGAAATCCGCCACTGACAGCGAGGCCAGCTCGACGCGGATGGGGAAGCGCCCCTGCAGCTCCGGGATGAGGTCGCTCGGCCGTGCCAGGTGGAAGGCGCCCGAGGCGATGAACAGGATGTGATCGGTCTTGACCGCGCCGTACTTGGTGGTGACGGTCGTGCCCTCGACCAGCGGCAGCAGGTCGCGCTGCACGCCCTGGCGCGACACGTCGGCGCCCTGGGCTTCGCTGCGGCTGGCGACCTTGTCGATCTCGTCGATGAACACGATGCCGTTCTGCTCGGCGTGCTGCAGGGCGCGGGTCTTGATCTCTTCCTCGTTGACGAGCTTGGCAGCTTCCTCGTCCACGAGCTGCTTGAGCGCGTCGGCGATGCGCA
This sequence comes from Pseudomonadota bacterium, assembly GCA_046045865.1. GTDB lineage: Bacteria > Pseudomonadota > Gammaproteobacteria > Burkholderiales > Burkholderiaceae_C > Sphaerotilus. The sequence goes on from JBJOKY010000032.1 coordinate 6,436, forward strand.
GCTTGCGCGTCTTGCGCGCGCCCTGCTGGGCCTGGGCGAACATGCCGCGCAGCTGCTCGGCCATCTCCTCCATGCCGGGCGGGGCCATGATGTCGAACTGGCCGCGCGGCTGCAGCAGCTCCAGCTCGATCTCGCGGTCATCCAGCTGGCCTTCGCGCAGGCGTTTGCGCAGGGTCTGGCGCGTCGGGCTGTCGGGCGTGGGCGCGGCGGGCGTGTCGGCGCCGAAGCCGAAACCGGCCACCGCCGTGCTGCGCGCCGGCGGCACCAGCACGTCGAGGATGCGTTCCTCGGCGGCATCCTCGGCGCGGGTGCGCACCAGGCGCATCTGGCGCTCGCGCTCCTGCTTGACGGCGCTGTCGACCAGGTCGCGGATGATGGTGTCGACGTCCTTGCCGACATAGCCCACCTCGGTGAACTTGGTCGCCTCGACCTTGATGAAGGGCGCGTCGGCCAGGCGGGCCAGGCGCCGCGCGATCTCGGTCTTGCCCACGCCGGTCGGGCCGATCATGAGGATGTTCTTGGGCGTGATCTCGCCACGCAGCTTCTCGTCGACCTGCTGGCGGCGCCAGCGGTTGCGCAGCGCGATGGCCACGGCGCGCTTGGCGTCGTGCTGGCCGATGATGTGGCGGTCGAGTTCGGAGACGATTTCCTGTGGGGTCATGTTCATGCCTGCTCCCGCCCGGGTGCGTGTCCGGCTGCCTCCAGCAGCTCGATGGTGTGGTGCTGGTTGGTGTAAATGCACAGGTCGCCCGCGATGCCGAGCGACTTGCGAACCACTTCCTCGGGGCTGAGCTGCGTGTGTTCGATCAGGGCGCGTGCGGCGGCCTGGGCATAGGGGCCGCCCGAGCCGATGGCGACGATGCCGTATTCGGGCTCCAGTACGTCGCCGTTGCCGGTGATGATGAGCGAGGCCGTGGTGTCGGCCACGGCCAGCATGGCCTCCAGGCGGCGCAACACGCGGTCGGTGCGCCAGTCGCGCGTCAGCTCGACGGCGGCGCGCACCAGATGGCCTTGATGCTTCTCCAGCTTGGACTCGAAGCGCTCGAACAGGGTGAAGGCGTCGGCGGTGGCGCCGGCGAAACCGGCCAGCACCTGCTCGCGGAACAGCCGGCGCACCTTGCGCGCGCTGGCCTTGACGACGATGTTGCCCAGGGTGACCTGGCCGTCCCCGCCCATGGCGACGCTGTTGCCGCGCCGCACGCTGAGGATGGTCGTGCCGTGATAAGACTCCATGGCGCGATGATGCTCGATGTGGAAATTAAAAAGGCCGGCACCCGCAGGCACCGGCCATCGAATGCCTGCGGTGCAGCGCTCAGATGTTGCGGACGGTGACGCGTGCGTGTTCGTTGATGCCCATGGCGCCGCAGAACAGCGCGACCAGGCGGTGCGCGTCCTCGAAGACGACGTTGCGGTTCTCGCTGCGACGCATCAGCACCCAGTTGAGCAGGTCGCCGGCAGCGATGAAATCCATGCGGATCAGGCGAGCACAGGAGACCTTGACCACCGAGCGGTCGCCCAGCGAGGTTTCCAGGTTCTTCAGCACGGCGCTGATGTCACCGAGCAATTGCCCGCTCAGTTCCAGTGCGTGGGCCTGGGCGTGGGCCTCGGCGTCGTCTTCCAGCTCCGACTCGGCGTAGTTGCTGGGCTCCAGGCCCAGGCTGGGGGCCACGGTCACGCCGGTGTTGCCGGTGATGCGCAGCGTGCAGCGTGCCGACTCCCATGACGGGGGCGAGACCTCGTAGGTCAGGCAGTAGTCGATCGCGGTCTGGTCGAACTCGACCGGCTGGTTGGCCAGGCGCATCGCCTCCAGGCGCAGCAGCCAGTAGGCCGGATCGGCGTCCTTGGTGCCGGTGGGGGCGAACTCGGCCAGCAGGCTGATGAACTGCTCGCCGCCCAGCCAGCGCATCTCGATCGCCTCGTCGGCCCAGTCCTGCAGCAGGCGGGTCAGGGCGGTGCAGGCCTCTGCCTCGACACGGCGCACCGGGCGCCAGTCCAGCACCCAGGGCAATGGCATCTGCAGCAACTGGCCACGCAACTGTGCGACGCTTTCCACGTCCATGGTGTCGGGAGCGACCCAGCCGACGGTGCTGTCGCGCCGGCTTGTACCTGCTGCCCGGCGCGGCTTGATGCTGGCTGCTGCATCGGCCACCAGCTTGGGCAGCGAGAACCATTGCGGAGCCGACCAGCCGAAGCGCTGGGCATAGTCCATGGCCAGGGCCTCGAACTTGGTCTGCTGGCCGATGGCACGGTACAGGTCGAACAGCGCGAACCAGGTGTCCGAGTGTTGCGCCCGCGCGCCGCCGGTACTGATCAGGCCGCGCAGGGCACGTTCGCACTGGTCGAAATCGGCATTGGCGAAGGCGATCACGGCCTCGTCCAGTTCGGGGTCATGCGCCAGTTCGGTCACCTCGACCGTGTAGTCCGCGTTTTCACCAGGGGCGCCGTTGAACTTGGACAGCACCGACACGCGCGGGCGCCCCAGGTTGGACGGCCCCAGCGTGGACGTGGCACTTGGCAGGCCGGTCTCGTAGCTCGACATGTCGAGCGGGGCGGTCGGCTTGAAGGCGTCGGCGGACACCGGCGCAGGCATGGAACTCGGTGACGTCGTGCCTGTGAAGAACGATTCGCTCATCGCCGGGCCGCTGGCCCGGACCACGGCGCCGCCCTTGCGCACCGTGCCCAGGGATTCACCGACCATCTGCTGTTCGATGGCGTCGATCTTTTCCTTCACGCCGACATCGGGCCGGGCGCCATCCGGGTTGCGCACCTCGGAGTCATCCAGATGCGACAGCCCTTCCAGACCGGCCAGGCCATCGCCCGTCAGGCCTTCGCGGCGGATCTTGCGCAGCATGTCGAACTCGCGCTTGCGCACGAAGTCGTTGCGGCGCTTGCGCTCGATCATTGCCTTAAGCTCCGACCGGGCGTAATCGTTTTCCTGGGCTTCGCGTTGTGCGTTGCTCAAGTCGGCCCAATCGGTGGTGGGGTTGGCGACGAAGCGCACCACCTTGCGAAAGAAACTTTCGTTGCCTTTCGGGTTGGGTGCGGGCTCCTTGGCGTCTGACATGGTGGCGCGCTCGGGCGGATTTTCAGTCGCCGAAGAGTTTTTGCTTGAGTTCGCGGCGCTGCTGCGCCTCGAGCGTCAGTGTAGCGGTCGGTCTGGCGAGCAAGCGGCGCAGGCCGATCGGTTCGCCGGTTTCGTCACAGTAGCCATATTCACCCGACTCGATGCGCGCAAGGGACTGCGAGATCTTCTTGAGCAGCTTGCGCTCGCGGTCGCGTGTACGCAGTTCCAGGGCGTGTTCCTCTTCCAGCGTGGCGCGGTCTGCCGGATCGGGCACGATCGAGGTGTCTTCACGCAGGTGCTCGGTGGTCTCGCCGGCGTTGGACAGCAGGTCGTGCTTGAGCAACTCCAGGCGGCCGCGGAAGAAGTCGAGCTGCTTGTCATTCATGTACTCGGCTTCCGGCATGGCGAGCAGCTCGGGTTCGCTCAATTCGCGCCCGGCCTTGTTCTTCCAGGCGTTGGCGAGTTTGGTATCCGCCTTGCCTTCAGGCTTGGCGGCTGCGCGGGGAGTTTCGGTCTGGGGCATGGGCGACTCGCGATGTCTGGGGTCTATCGGTCTTCGTGAGCGGCGGGGTGGTTCGCTGACGTTGCTCAGGCGTGCGCTGTGTCGCTCAAATACAGGTGGCCGGTGGCTGCGTCGAGGCCGGCACCCCCTGAAAGCGCGCGGATTGTAGCGATGTCATTCCATGGGACAGACCTGCATTTCCGGCGCATCTGTGACGGGAGATGACAGGCGTGCCGGGTATCACACGAGACATTGCTTCAGGCCATCTTCCAGCACGTCACGCGGCAGGTCGATGCCGATGAACACCATCTTGCTGCCGGGCTTCTCGCTGCCCCATTTCGGTCCCAGGTCGCTGCCCATGAGCTGGTGCACGCCCTGGAAGATCACCTTGCGCTCGGTGCCCTTCATGTACAGCACGCCCTTGTAGCGCAGCATGCGCGGACCGTAGACCTGCACCACCGAGCCCAGGAAGTCCTCCAGTCGGGCCGGGTCGAAAGCCTTGCTGGCGCGGAAGACGAAACTCTTCACGTCGTCGTCGTGGTGGTGATGGTGCGGGTGGTCGCAGTGCTCGCCGTGTTCATGGTCGTGATCGTGGGCATGGTCGTGATGCCCATGCTTGTGGCCGTGGTCGGCCTCGGCCAGGAAGTCAGGGTCGATCTCCAGCTTGGCATTGAGGTTGAAGCCGCGCAGGTCGAACACCTTCTTCAGGTCGACCTCGCCGAAGTGCACGCGCGACTGCGGCGCACGCGGGTTCATGTGCCTGATGCGGTGGGCCAGGGCGTCGACGACCGCCGGCTCGACCAGTTCACTCTTGGAGATGAAGATCTGGTCGGCGAAGCCGATCTGGCGGCGTGCTTCCTGGCGGGTGTCGAGCTGCTGGTCGGCATGCTTGGCGTCCACCAGCGTGAGCACCGAGTCGAGCAGATAGCTCTCGGCAATCTCGTCGTCCATGAAGAAGGTCTGGGCGACCGGGCCGGGGTCGGCCAGGCCGGTGGTCTCGATCACGATGCGGTCGAAATCGAGCTCGCCCTTGCGGCGCTTGTCGGCCAGCTCGCTCAGGGTGGAGCGCAGGTCTTCGCGGATGGTGCAGCACACGCAGCCGTTGCTCATCTGGATGATCTGCTCCTGGGTCTCGGCGACCAGGATGTCGTTGTCGATGTTCTCCTCGCCGAACTCGTTCTCGATCACGGCGATCTTCTGACCGTGCGCTTCGCTGAGCACGCGCTTGAGCAGCGTGGTCTTGCCGCTGCCGAGAAAGCCGGTGAGGATGGTGGCTGGAATGAGGCCGTTGGACATGGTGGGCTGCGGCCGTGCGGGCCGCCCTTGGGAAGCAGGACAGGGGGATATGGGGACGATCCAATGTGGGACAAGCCCCTCGGGGTGTCAAGTTGGCGCCTCGCGGTGGTGGTGCTTCACACTGCGGCCGCACGGCAACGCTGCTGTCTGACCGCGACGACCATCGGGTATTCTCGACCCATCTCTACTTCCGGCACTCCCCGTGTCTGATCCACAGTCCGGACCGCGTCTGCACCGCACGAGCGAGCAGACGCCACCCCATGACCGACGCGGCCTGTTCGAGCGCGTGGTCGAATTCCTGTCCCCGGGGCCCGATTCACGCGACGAGCTGCTCGAGACCCTGGCCGACGCCGAGCAGCGCCAGCTGATCGAGCCGCAGTCGCGCCTGATGCTCGAAGGTGTGCTGCGCATGGCCGACCTGACCGCCGGCGACATCATGCTGGCCGGTCCGCGCATGGATCTGCTCGACATCGCGGAAGACTATGACGAGCTGCTGGCCAGCGTGATCGACACCGGCCACTCGCGCTTCCCGGTCTTTGACGGCGAGCGCGAGAACATCATCGGCATCCTGCACGCCAAGGATCTGCTCAAGCTGCAGCGCGCGCCCGAGCTGAACCTGCGCACCCTGCTGCGCCCGGCCGTGTTCGTGCCGGAATCCAAGAACCTCAACGAGCTGCTGCGTGACTTCCGCGTCAACCGCAATCACCTGGCCATCGTCATCGACGAGTTCGGCAAGGTGGCCGGCCTCATCACCATCGAGGACGTCCTGGAGCAGATCGTCGGCGAGATCGAGGACGAGTTCGACGAGCGCAGCGACGAGACTGGCATCTACACCCTGGCCGACGGTGGCCAGCGCGTGGCCGGTGACGCCACCATCACGGCCGTGAACGCCAACTTCGGCACCAGCCTGCCCGAGGACGCCTTCGACACCATCGGCGGCCTGCTGGCCCATGAGCTCGGCCGCGTGCCGCGGCGAGGCGAAAGCTACGACATCGGCGGTCTGCGCTTCGTGGTGATGCACGCGCGCAGCGGCGCGGTGCGCTGGTTCAAGGTGACGCGCGCGGCCGATCCGGCGCCCGCGCCTTGAGCGCTGCCTGGCCGCGCTGGCCGCGCCTGCTGCCTGTTGCCCTGGCAGCCCTGGGCGGGCTGTTGCAGGCGCTGTCGACCACCATGTCGCCGCTCGCCGCACTGGGTGGCCTGGCCCTGCTGCTGCTGTTCGTCGCCCTGCATGGCCTGTCGCCCTGGCATGCGGCACGGGTCGGCTGGGTCTTCGCGACCGTCTGGCTCACCTCCAGCGTGTGGTGGCTGTACATCAGCATGCATCGCTATGGCGAACTGCCTGCCGTGCTGGCTGCGGCCGCCGTGCTCGCGCTGGCAATGTTCCTGGGCAGCTACACCGCCCTGGCTGCCGCTGCCCATGCCTGGGTGACGGCACGCAGCGGCGGTGGGGCCTTGCGCCAGGCGACGACGTTTGCCTGCTGCTGGCTGCTGGCCGAACTGGCGCGGGCGCAGTGGTTCACCGGTTTCCCCTGGGCGTCGGCGGGCTACGCCCATGTCGACGGCCTGCTGGCGGCGCTCGCACCGTGGGTGGGTGTCTACGGCATGGGCGCGGCTGCTGCCTGGCTGGCGGCGCTGCTGGGGCTCAGGGTGTGGCGCGCTGTCTGCGTCGTCAGCCAGCCCGAGGTCGGGCGCGCGCCGGTGGTGGATCACGCCGGACGCTGGCGCGCCGTGGTGCTCGCCCTGGGCGGTGCAGCCTTGCTGCAATGGCAGGTGCCGGTGCAGGAGTTCACCCGGCCGGCCGGCCAGATCAGCGTCACCCTGCTGCAGGGCAATGTCGCTCAGGACGAGAAGTTCGACCCGGACCGGCTGCCCGCCAGCCTCGCCTGGCACGACCAGGCCCTGCGCGCGGCCACGACCGACCTGGTGCTGGCGCCGGAAACCGCCATCCCCCTGTTGCCGCAAGACCTGCCGACGGACTACTGGGTATCGCTGCGTGCGCATTTCGAGGTCGGCCCGGTGCATGCACTGTTCGGCATGCCGCTGGGCAATGCCGCGGGCGGCTACACCAATTCGGCCATCGGTCTGGCGCCCGGCGGGCGCCAGTACCGCTATGACAAGCACCACCTCGTGCCCTTCGGCGAGTTCATCCCCTGGGGGTTCCGCTGGTTCGTCGACCTGATGAAGATGCCGCTGGGCGACTTCAACCGCGGCGCCCTGGTTGCGCCGTCGTTCGTGGTGCGTGGCCTGCGCGTGGCGCCCAACATCTGCTACGAGGACCTGTTCGGCGAGGACCTGGCCGCCCGTTTTGCCGACCCGCAGACCGCGCCACATGTGCTGGCCAACCTGAGCAACATCGGCTGGTTCGGGCAGAGCGTGGCGGTGCAGCAGCATCTGCACATCTCGCGCCTGCGGGCGCTGGAACTGCAGCGGCCCATGCTGCGCGCCACCAACACCGGTGCCACGGTGGTCATCGACCACCTCGGGATGGTCACGCATGCCATTGAGCCGCACACACGTGGCGTGCTGACTGGCCTGGTCCAGGGGCGCAGCGGCAACACGCCTTTCGCCAGTTGGGCCGCTCGCTGGGGCCTGTGGCCACTGTGGGGTCTGGCACTGGCTATCCTGGCGCTACAGGCCGGTCCCGGCCGACCGGGCGGGCGCACGCCGCAGCCCGCGCCGCCGTCGCCGGCGTGATCCACGGCTCAGTGCGGCGTGGTGTCCAGACGGTGGATGACGCGCTGCGCCACACGGCGTATCAGCTCGGAGGGCAGACCCTGCGCCTGGTGCAGGGCGGCACGCGCGTAGCCATCGTCACGGCGCAGCCGCGGCAGGTCCAGCCACTGGCCGTAGCCAGCCATCAGCCACTTCAGGTCGACCAGGGTGAGCAGGTCGCTGTCCTGCCAGCCGGGCTGATCGTCACCGCCGTCCGGCTGCGGCGTAGCGCCGGCTGCGGCGTGTTCGAGCAGGCTGGGCACGGCCACAGCCAGCGGAGCAAACGATGAACTGGTGTCGAGGGTGGCCATGGCTGGTTCCACATGCGGGGAGACGATGCCCGTCACCTTAGTGCCGTCAGGCCGCCACCGATCATTCGATCAGGCTGGCTTCGCATGGTCTCTTCGGCTCCATCCCGGCGCACGAGCCGTCGAGCCCGGGCGGCTGCGCACGCGCGGTCATGCCGAGGCCTGACGGTGGCCAGCACTGCATGCACACCGCTGCAGGTCAGCGTCGACTCTGATGTCTGCGATACCTCGTGCGCCCTGGCCGGCGGGTGGTCTTGCGCTAGAGTGCGCGCTGGACCGCGCTGCGCTGGGCGCGACATCGAGTCCACCGCAAACCCTTGAGGAGCCCCCAAACATGCTACGTCTTTCGTCCGCCGCCCTGATGGCCCTGGCCCTTGCGGCCTGTTCGTCCACTCCGCCGCCGCCGCCGCCCGCCCCGGCGCCCGCCCCGGCGCCTGCGCCGGCACCTGCGCCTGCGCCTGCGCCCGTGGCTGCGCCGGCACCTGCGCCGGCACCTGCGCCTGCTCCGGTTGCTCGCGTCGAACCCACGCCCCCGCCTGCACCGCAGGTCAAGGCGCTGGCGCCGCACCTGGACCCCGCCCATGCGCTGAACCAGTCGCGCAGCGTGTACTTCGATTTCGACCGCGCTGTGCTGCGTCCTGACGCGACGCCTGTCATCGAACTGCACGGCAAGTACCTGGCCGGTGCCGCCGACGTGAAGGCCGTGGTCGAAGGCAATACCGACGAGCGAGGCAGCAGCGAATACAACCTCGCGCTGGGCCAGCGTCGTGCCGAAGCGGTGGTCAAGCAGCTCAAGGTCATCGGCGCCAAGGACGGCCAGCTCGAAGCCACCAGCTATGGCAAGGAGCGTCCGGTCGCCACGGGCCACGACGAAGGTGCCTGGTCGCAGAACCGCCGCGCCGACATCCGCTACAAGTGATGACCAGCGGCCGCTGAGCCGGCTGGCACGGACCGGCCCGCACCGCGGGTCGGCCGGGCGCCTGCAGGTCTCGTCGATGCCCATGTCTGCCAGGCCGGCCCGCCAGGGCCGGCTTTGTTTTTTTGCGTCTACCGATCCAAGGACGACCCCGATGGCTGTACTCACCCTGGCCGACGCCTGCCTGGCCTTTGGCCATGTGGCCCTGCTCGACCACGCCGCGCTGGCGCTGGAGCCCGGCGAACGCGTGGGCCTGATCGGCCGCAACGGCACGGGCAAGTCCTCGCTGCTCAAGATCATTGCCGGCATCGACCTGCCGGACGACGGCACGCTGCAGATGCAGACCGGGATCCGGCGCTGCTATCTGCCGCAGGAGCCGGTCTTCGCGCCTGGCATCAGCGTGTTCGACGCGGTCGGCCAAGGCCTGGCCGAGGTGCGCGAGCTGCGCGCGCGCTACGAGGCGCACGAGCCGCACGAGGATCTGGATGCACTGCAGACCCGCATCGAGGCCCTGTCGGGCTGGACCTGGGAGCAGCGCGTCGACGCCACGCTGGAGCGCCTGGGCCTCCGGCCCGAGACCCTGGTCGACTCGCTCTCTGGCGGGCTGAAGAAGCGCGTCGCCCTGGCCCAGGCCCTGGTGGCCGCGCCCGACGTGCTGCTGCTCGACGAGCCGACCAACCACCTGGACCTGGACGCCATCCTGTGGCTGCAGGAACTGCTCATCAACTTCGCCGGCACGCTCATGGTCATCACCCATGACCGCGCGTTCCTGGACGCCGTGTCCACCCGCATCGTCGAGCTGGATCGTGGCCAGATCCGCAGCTACCCCGGCAACTACGCCGCCTTCGAGGCTGCCAAGCTCTACGAACTGCAGAACGAGGCCCTGGCCAATGCCCGCGCCGACAAGCTGCTGGCGCAGGAGGAGATCTGGATCCGCAAGGGCGTCGAGGCCCGCCGCACCCGCAGCGTGGCGCGCATCGGCCGCCTCGAAGTGCTGCGCGAGCAGCGCGCCGCGCGGCGCGACGTGGTCGGCAAGGTTCGCATCGAGGCCGACACCGGTGCGGCCGGCGGCAAGCTGGTGGCCGAGCTGGAAGGCATCGGCAAGAGTTATGGCGACAAGGTGGTGGTGCGCGACTTCACCGCCACTATCCTGCGCGGCGACAAGGTCGGTCTGATCGGCCCCAACGGCGCGGGCAAGACCACGCTGCTCAAGATGATCCTGGGCGAACTGGCGCCCGACACCGGCAAGGCCCGCCTGGGCAGCAATCTGCAGGTGGCCTACTTCGACCAGATGCGTGCCGCGCTCGATCTGGAAAAGAGTCTGGCCGACACCATCAGCCCGGGCAGCGAGTGGATCGAGATCGCCGGCCAGCGCAAGCACGTGATGAGCTACCTGACCGACTTCCTGTTCTCGCCGGCGCGCGCCAACTCGCCGGTCAAGAGCCTGTCGGGCGGCGAGCGCAACCGCCTGCTGCTGGCGCGCCTGCTGGCCCGCCCGGCCAATGTGCTGGTGCTGGACGAGCCGACCAACGATCTGGACATCGAGACGCTGGAGTTGCTGGAGCAGCTGCTGCAGGACTATCCAGGCACCGTCTTCCTGGTCAGCCACGACCGGCGTTTCCTGGATGCCGTGGTCACCAGCACCCTGGTCAGCGAAGGCGAAGGGCGCTGGCGCGAATATGAAGGTGGCGTGGAGGACTGGCTGGTGCAGTCGCGCCGCGCCGCCAGCCTGAAGGCCGCCGCAGCCAAGGAGGAGTCTGCGGCCGCTTCGTCCGCGGCGGCAGCGGCCAGGGCCGCGTCGGTTGCCAGCAAGGCAGCGGCGGTTGCCGCGGCACCGGCTCCCGCAGGCGCTGCCACGGCCGCGCCCAGGCGCAAGCTCAGCTTCAAGGAACAGCGCGAGCTTGACGAGCTGCCTGCACGCGTCGAGGCGCTGGAAGCCGAGCAGAAGCTGCTGGGCACCGAGCTGGCAGGTACCGAGCTCTACACACGCACGCCGGACCGCATCGCGGCGGTGCAGCAGCGCTACGAGGCCATCGAGATCGAGCTGCTCGAGCTGCTGGAGCGCTGGGAGTTGCTCGGCGCACGCTGAGCGGCAGCCCTGCGCTGGCGCCAGCCAGGACCTCGGTTCCCGCGGGGCGTGGCCGATCTGCCGGGGCTCAGCCCGACGCGAGCAGGATCTTCAGGTCATCGGCGATCTCGGCCGGCTGGGCCGAATGGCGCACGTACAGGCGCAGCTTGCCGCTGGTGTCGAACACGTAGGACGCGGCCGTGTGATCCACCGTGTAGCTCTCCGGCGTCTTGCCCGGTGCCTTGCGGTAGAAGACCTTGAACTCCTTGGCCGCCACGGCGATCTGCTCGGCCGTGCCGCGCAGCGCCAGCCAGCTCGGGTCGAAGGCACTCACGTAGGCCTTGAGCAGTTCGGCGCTGTCGCGCTCGGGGTCGACCGTGACGAACACGGCCTGGAGCTTGTCGCCGTCCTTGCCCAGCAGCTTCTTCACCTCCTGCAGGTGGGTCAGCGTGGTCGGGCACACGTCGGGGCACTGGGTGTAGCCGAAGAACACCACGGTCAGCTTGCCCTTGAATTCGGCTAGGTTGCGCAGCTTGCCGTCGGCGTCGGGCAGTTCGAGCTTGCGGCCGTAGTCGGCGCCGGTGATGTCGACCGACTTGAAGGGCGGGTGTTCGGGCTTCTTGTCGCAGCCGCCCAGCAGCAGGGCAGGTGCCAGTGCGAGTGCGAGGGTGGACGCGGCAAACAGGCGGCGAGTGCGGGGTAGGGTCACAACCAGGGCCTCAGGTAATGGTCCAGCAGCAGGGCAGCGAAGAGCAGCGACAGCTGCAGGATGGAGTAGCGGAAGGTCTTGCGCGCCAGGGCCTCGCTGTACTGGCGCCAGAGCTGCCAGGCGAGCTGGGTGAAGCGCGCGCCGAGCACGGCGGCGGCGGCCAGATAGAGCCAGCCGCTCATGCCCTGCACGAAAGGCAGGAGTGTCGCGGCGAACAGCACCAGGGTATAGAGCAGGATCTGCAGCCGCGTGAATTCGTTGCCGTGGGTCACGGGCAGCATGGGCAGGCCGGCACGGGCGTAGTCCTCGGCGCGGTACAGGGCCAGGGCCCAGAAGTGCGGCGGGGTCCACAGGAAGATGATCAGACACAGGATCATCGATTCGGGCCCCACCTCGCCGGTCATCGCCGCCCAGCCCAGCACCGGCGGCATGGCACCCGAGGCACCGCCGATGACGATGTTCTGCGGGGTGAGCGGCTTGAGCACCACGGTGTAGACGATCGCATAGCCGACGAAGGTGGCCAGGGTCAGCCACATCGTCAGCGGGTTGACCCATTCGTGCAGCACCCACATGCCTGCGCCGCACAGCAGGGCCGAGAACACCAGCGCCTGGTTGCGGCTGAGCTCGCCGCGCGCCGTGGGGCGCCACGAGGTGCGCTTCATGCGTGCGTCGATGTGCTGTTCGATCAGGCAGTTGAAGGCCGCCGCCGCGCTGGCGACCAGCCAGATGCCGGCCGAGGCCAGCACGGCGGTGATGACATCGGCCAGCAGCGGGCGGCCGGGCACGGCCAGCAGCATGCCGATCAAGGCGCAGAACACGATGAGCTGCACCACGCGTGGCTTGGCCAGCGCCATGTACTGGCGCCAGACCGGCATGCCGCTGTGCACTGGCATGGGCGGCAGCGCGGAAGGGGTGGAGGGGGTGGTGTTGGACATGATGACTGCAGCGACCGTTGCGCCGGTGGATGGACTCAGCGGGTCGGACCTTGGGGCGCCGACAGGGGGGCGGGGGTGTGCGCGATGGCCGGCG
>JBJOKY010000234.1:0-7355 GCA_046045865.1 Pseudomonadota bacterium
TCAACGATTTCATGGTTCACGGTCAGCTTCATCTGACTCTGCGAAACGACATAGCGCCGGAATCTCGCCGACTCGGGAATGATGCCTACTTGGCCCAGGGTTCCCCGTTGTGTGAAAACTATATCGCCTGGATGAGCAAGATTCGAGGCCAATGCATCTGCCTTTCCCTCGGAGACAAAGACAAAACCATCATCCAGAAACTCGCTATCCTGTGGCAGATTGGTGCCACGAATAACTGGAACGCCATCGTCCACATAATCGCGTGTCGTCAGGTTCGAGCCAAATGGCCCTCCCACGAGTGCATATCTGGTGTTTGACTTGATCGCATCGATCTTGACGCTGGGCCAGCGCATCACATCAACTCCTCGAAATTGGCCTGGACTTTCAGTGCCAGCTCCCCAGCCTCGCGGTTCAGATCCGCCAATTCAAGATGAATATCGCGCAGGGTTTGTTCAAAGTCGAAATCCGCGTCCACTTCGGCGGGTGCCACGCCGACATACCGGCCCGGTGTCAGGCTCCAGTCGGCGGCTTCGATATCGGCCAGATCGACGACCTTGCACAGGCCGGCCACGTCGCACATCTCGGCCTTGGGGAAGCGCTGCTGCAGCCAGTCGATCTGGCGGTACACGTAGGTGGCGGCCTTGAGCTGTTCCACCGCCAGGTGGCGGTCTTCATCCACCTGCTTGAGCAGCTTGCTGGCGGCGCGGCGGTCGAAGTGGTCGATGATGGTGTCATCCGCCGCCAGCGCGTGGGCCAGCTGGCCAGCGCGCGCCGCCAGCTTGTAGAGCAGGTCCACCTGCTTGACCAGGCCGCGTGAGCGGTCGGACAGCGTCACGAAGTCGGCACCGGCACTGCGTTGCGCCTCGTTGGTGGCGGGCAGTGCGGCCTTGAACGGCGCGCACCAGGCGGTGATGCCGTCCACCAGCAGCTTCCGGTCGGTGACATAGGCCGCCTCGGCGCTCGCCCATTCGGCCAGAGCGGCCACCAGGGGCTCACGCTCATGCACCGCCAGCGTCATCTCCACCAGGTTCTCGACAAAACCGTCCAGCGCCAGGCGATGTGCCGCCAGGCTGGTCTCGACGCGGGCCAGCGCGGGGGCGATGGCTGCGGCGTCGTCCACCAGGCGCTGCACGTAGCCCTGCACCAGGCCCAGGAAGCGCTGCTGCTGGCCCCGGTAGAGCCACACGATGGCGGTGAGGTTGGCCAGCTGCTCGGGCGCGAAGTCGTAGATCTTGCGGGTGACCTTGCGGTAAACGTTGCGCGCATCCAGCATCAGAACCCTGCGCTTGCGCTCTGCCGGCTTGTTGCGGTCGAAGTGCCACAGCTCGCAGGGCACCGTGCGGGTGTAGAAGAAGTTGGAGCGGATGGCGATCATCACGTCCACATCCCCCGTCTCTACCAGCTTGCGGCGCACCTCCTTTTCGCCGTGCCCCGCGCTGCTGGCCTGCGACGACATCACGAAACCGGCCCGTCCCCTGGGCGACAGATAGCTGTGGAAATACGAGATCCACAGGTAGTTGCCGTTGGAGACGTGCTTGTCCTTGTTCACCCCCGGCAGACCGAAGGGCAGGCGGCGGTCGCTCTGCACCCGGCCGGCGTCGACCTTGTCGACGTTGAAGGGCGGGTTGGCCATGATGAAGTCGCAATTGCCCCACAGCGGCTTGCCGTTCGGCAGCCGGTGTGGGTCGTCGTAGAAGGTGTTGGCATCGGCAATCTCGCCTTGCAGGCCGTGCACGGCCAGGTTCATCTTGGCCAGGCGGATGGTGGAGGGTGTCTTCTCCTGGCCGTAGAAGGTGACACGCTGCATCGTGTCCAGCCCTTCCTGCTCGATGAAGTGGCTGGACTGCACGAACATGCCGCCCGAGCCGCAGGCCAGGTCGGCCACCACACCACGGTCCGGCTCGATGACGTTGACCAGGGTCTGCACCAGCGAGGGCGGCGTGAAGAACTCGCCGTTGTCCTGCGCGCCCTGCATGGCGAACTTCATCAAGAAGTACTCGTAGATGCGGCCGAAGACATCGCCCGTTGCCGTGCGCAGCTCTTCGGTGTCGAAGGTCTTGAGCAGATCCTCCAGCAGCTTGCTGTCGAAGCGCTCGTAGTCCCTGGGCAAGGTGCCGGCCAGGGGCTCGAAGCTGGCCTCGACGGCGTTCATGGCGTTGACCAGCGCTGCGCCCAGGGCGGAGCCGGACGGCAGCGCCAGCAGGTGCTCGTAACGCGCCGCCTCGGGCAGCATCAAGGCGCGGCGCTTGTGGAAGTCGGCCTTGCCCAGCGGCCGCACGGGCATGCGGCCATCCCGCTGTTCGGTCTCGATCGCCCGCAGGGCGGTCAGATATCGGTTGCTGGCATGGCGCAGAAAGATCACGCCCAGCACCGGCATGCAGTACTCGCTGCTGGTCAGCTTGGAGTTGGCGCGCAACTGGTCGGCCGCATCCCACAGGCTGGCTTCGATACGGGCGATGTTGTGAAAGGCATTGGCGGTCATCCCACAAGTTTATGGGTCGCGCTACGTCTGGCCGAGGAGCGATCGACTTGCATAAAGCTCAATGCTCAGCCCTCTTCAAGCAAGCCGAAAATGATAAATAGTGCACGCGGCTGCTCCAAGTGTTCGGGATCTGTGCGGGAGATGTTCATCTATCTGTCAATTTGTTCAAAATGCCGCCGCAAATTTGACAAATCTTCCACTCGCACCCGGCCAGATGCCTGCGAGTGGTGCACAGACGACCTGACATGACTCGACACACTCTCCCGCGCCTGCGCCTGCTTGGTCTGGCCGGCGTGATCGGCCTGCTGTCTGCGTGCGGTGGCGGTGGCGGTGGTGGCGGCAGCGGTGCCGGCACCGACGCCCGTGCAGCCGTGGCCGTTGCCGCAGCGCCTGGCGACGGCCGCACGGCCGATGCCGCCATCGCCGAAACCCAGGCCTACCTGGGCCGCCAGCGTCGCGCCGTCGCGATGGCGGCGACCACCGGCGCGGCTACCCCGGTGGCCCTGCCCACGCTGACGGTGCGTGCGCGCGCCAGCCTGGCACTGGATGTCGGCCCCATCATGCAGCTGCGGGTGGACGGCGTGCTGATCGGCACGGCCGAGGTGCGCAACACGGTGGACTGGGCCGACTACGCCTTTGCCGCGCCGCTGCTGCAGGCCGGCTCCAGGGTCGAGGTGGTCTACACGAACGACTACAACGTGGCGGGTGCCGACCGCAATCTCTTCGTTGCCAGCATCACCGATGGCTACTCGGCGCTGCTGCCCAACACGCCGGCGGTCATGCTCGACCAGGGCTCGGGCGCGCAGGCCTTCGACGGCCTGAACATGGTGGCCGGGCGCAGCGAGATGTGGGGCAACGGCGCCCTGCGCATGAGCTGGCCGGCGCTGGCCACCGTGCCGGACGCCACGCGGCTGCGGCGCCAGGATGCCTCGCGCTTCCTGCTGCAGACCACCTTCGGCCCCACGCCGGCCCTGCTCGACACCCTGGGCCAGCAGACCTACGCGAGCTGGATCGACGACCAGATGGCGCTGCCGGTGTCGGCCAGCTATGTGGGCGCGGTGCAGGCGCGCTTCGACCTGGGTGATGCCTACCGCCCGGGCGGGGCGCAGTACACGCCCTACCGGGTGTCGCAGGCCTTCTGGCCCACGGTGGCCGCGGCGCCGGACCAGCTGCGCCAGCGCACCGCCTATGCGCTGCAGCAGATCTTCATGGTCTCGCAGGCCGACGGCAACCTGTGGCACCACAGCCGCGCCTACGCCGCCTACCTCGACCTGCTGCACCGCAACGCCTTCGGCAACTTCCGCACCCTGCTGCAGGACATGGCCCTGAGCCCGGCCATGGGCATCTACCTGTCGCACATGCGCAACCGCAAGGAAGACCCGCTCACCGGCCGCCTGCCCGACGAGAACTTCGCCCGCGAGGTGATGCAGCTGTTCACCATCGGCCTGTACGAGCTGAACCCTGACGGCAGCCTGCAGCTCGACGCCAGCGGCCGCCCGGTCGAGACGTATGGCAATGCCGACGTGATGGCCATGGCCAAGGTGTTCACCGGCCTGTCCTGGGCCTTTGCCGACACGGCGCTCACCGACAGCAACTTCCGCTGGGGCGGCCCGAGCTACAGCGCGGCCACCGACACGCGCATGGACGTGGCGCCGATGAAGGTCTACCCCGGCCAGCATTCGACCGCCGACAAGACCCTGTTCGCCGGCAAGCCCTGGGCCGTGACCCTGCCCGGCGGCGCGAGCGCCATGGTCGACATCAACCAGGCGCTGGACACGCTGTTCAGGCACCCCAACGTCGGCCCCTTCATCGGCCGCCAGCTGATCCAGAAGCTCGTCACCGGCCACCCCAGCCCGGCCTACGTGAGCCGCATCGCGGCGGTCTTCAACAACAACGGTGCCGGTGTGCGCGGTGACCTGGGCGCGGTGGTGCGCGCCATCCTGCTCGACCCCGAGGCGCGCGGCGTGCCCGACGCCAGCTTCGGCAAGGTGCGCGAGCCGGTGCTGCGCATCGCGCACTGGATGCGCGCCTTCAACGCCACGTCCAGCAACGGCGCCTACAACTTCGAGTGGGAGATCGCCCCGGCCGGCCAGCTGCCGCTGAAGGCGCCGTCGGTGTTCGGCGACTTCCGCCCCGGCTACATCCCGCCCAATTCCAGCTTCGCCGTGCGTGGCGCCACCGCGCCCGAGCTGCAGCTGGTGAACGAGAACACCGTGGCCGGCTGGGTCAACGTGGCCGAGGCCATGGGCAGCGCCGGCCTGGGCTGGAACGGCGGCGCGCGCGAACTGGCACCCGACTACAGCGCCCTGGCTGCGCGGATGAGCGCAGGCGACCCGGCCGGCCTGGTGGACCAGCTCGACCTGCTGATGTTCGGCTCGCAGATGTCGGCTGAACTGCGCCTGGCCATCTATGAAGCCATGAGCACCGTGGGCGGCACCGACGCCAACAGCCAGCTCAACCGTGCCCGCATGGCGGTCTTCATCGCCCTGGCGTCCCCCGAATACCTGGTCCAACGCTGAGATCGACCCGCCATGAATGCCTCGCGACGCCATTTCCTGCGCACCGCCGCCAGCCTGTCCACCGTCCTGCCCGGCGCGCGTGCGCCGCTGGCCCTGAGCCTGGCCGGCCTGGGCACCCTGGCCACCCAGCGCGCCCAGGCGGCCGACACCAGCACCGGCTACCGCGCCCTGGTCTGCCTGTTCATGCAGGGCGGCTGCGACACCCACAACTGGGTCGTGCCCACCGACAGCGCCAGCTACGCCGAATACACCAAGGTGCGCGCCGAGCTGGCCTGGCCGACCACCCGGCTGCTGCCGCTCACCAGCAGCGCACAACAGGCCAGCGGCCGCACGTTCGGCATGCCGACCGACCTGGCGGCGCTGCGCGGCTGGTATGAAACCGGCCGCGCCGCCGTGCTGGCCAATGTGGGCACGCTGGTGCGCCCCATCAGCAAGGCCGAGTTCCAGGCCGGCGGCGCCGGTGTGCCGACCAAGCTGTTCTCGCACAACGACCAGCAGTCGATGTGGCAGTCGCTGGCGCCGGAAGGTGCACCCTCGGGCTGGGGCGGTCGCATGGGCGACCTGCTGATGTCGGCCAACCAGCAGCCCATCTTCACCACCGTGGCGGCCAACGGCAACGCGGTCTTCCTGACCGGCAGCTCGGTGTTCCAGTACCAGGTGGGGGCGGACGGCCCGATCGGCGTCAACGCCCTGAGTTCGTCGTGGCTGATGGGTTCGACCAGCGTGGCGCCCACCCTGCGCCGGGTGCTGCTGGCGGGCAGCGGGCGCAACGATTTCCAGACCGAGCACACCCGCATCATGCAGCGCTCGATCGACACCACCACCTCGCTGCGCAACGCCATCAACGCCACGCCGGTCGGCGTGCTGCCGCCCAATCTGGCGGGCGACTCTCTGGCCAAGCAGCTGCGCATCGTGGCGCAGATGATCGCCGCCGGCCCCGGCCTGGGCATGAAGCGCCAGGTCTTCATGGTGTCGATCGGCGGCTTCGACAGCCATGCCAACCAGATGCGCGACCAGCCCGGGCTGATGGCGCGGGTGGCCAATTCGGCCGACTGGTTCCTGCGCGCGCTGGACGGCGTGGGCATGCTGGGCAACGCCACGCTGTTCAGCGCCAGCGACTTCGGCCGCACGCTCACCAGCAACGGCGCGGGCAGCGACCACGGCTGGGGCTCGCACCACTTCATCGCCGGCGGTGCGGTGCGCGGCGCCAGCATCTACGGCAGCTTCCCGGTCACGGCCCTGGGCACGGCCACCGACGTGGGCTCGGGCCGGCTGCTGCCCACCACCTCGGTGACCGAATACGCCGCCACGCTGGGCCGCTGGATGGGCCTCACCGACAGCGAGCTGCTGACGGTGCTGCCCAACCTGGGCAACTTCTCGAACACCGTGCTCGGCTTCGTCTGACCAGGTGCAGCATGGCCGGCATGTCACCCTGGCCGAAGGCGGTGTAGGCGGCCTGGACGCCAGCCCGTCATCAAGGCCCGCCACGACCGCCTCACGGCGCTTGCCTCGAAAGGCGGTTGCTCAGGGCTGGCAGGCCTGCGGCGGCTTGATCGGCGCCAGCACCTGCTGACGGCTGCAGCCGCTCATGTTGGGCGTGCTGCAGTCCGGGGCGGACTTGCCCGAGCCGTAGTTGCACGAGATCTTGCCATGCGCGCGGCCGCAGCCGAGGTAGCGTGCGTCCTTCCAGATCATGGCGGTGAAGTGGCCGGCAGCCATGCCGCCTTCGCGCTGGTAGTCGTAGCCGCGGCTTTCCTCGTACCACATCCGCACCGCCGCTTCGCCCGAGGGCAGGCCGGCCGAGCCGCCGTAGAGGTTCTCGCCCAGCGGGCCGATGCCGGCGCGATAGGAGTCGCTGTGCCTGAGCCCGCCGGAGCCGAGCTGCTCGACCCAGCGGCGTGCATAGGCGGCCACCTCGGGATGCCAGCTCAGCGGCGCCGCGCCGTGCATGCAGCGGTAGCGGTTGTGGGCGCGCAGGATCTGGTCGGCGAATTCGCGCTCACCGTCGCCGGTGCTGCTGGTGGCCGGGTTCGCCATAGTGGCCGTATTGCCCGTATTGCCCGTATTGCCCGTATTGCCCGTATTGCCCATGTTGGCCGTGCCGGCGCCTGGCGCCTGCGGCCGGGAGGGTGCCTGCGCCCGTGCCGGGGCGTCGTCGCCGGAGGCGCCCGCAGGTGGCATGTCCTCGCTGCAGCGTGGCCCGAGCGCGCTGCCGGGCAGGTTGCCCGAACCACTGCTGTTGCCCTGGCGCCATTCGTAGGACGCCTGGCCGGCATCGACTGCCGTGATGGTGACGCAGCGCCCGCGCACCATGTAGCGCTCGCCCGGCTGGGCGGCCTGGGCCTGGGTGGGCA
>JBJOKY010000235.1:0-7353 GCA_046045865.1 Pseudomonadota bacterium
TGGTCTCGCGCGCCTGGGCGACGATGGCCGAGGTGGCCTGCCGCACCTCGTCGGCCAGCCAGGCGGCACGGTCGGCCAGCTGGCGGTGGCTGGTGCGCAGGTCCAGCATGTTGCGCGCGCGGGCGGTGAACTCGACGTTGTCGACCGGCTTGGTCAGGAAGTCGGTCACCCCGATCGACAAGGCGTCGTGGCGCACGGCCTTGTCGGAATTGGCCGTCACCATCAGCGTGGGCGTATCCGGGTGGCGCTGCCTGAACTGGCGCACCAGCTCGATGCCACTCAGCCCGGGCATCATGTAGTCGACGATGAGCAGGTCGGGATCGTGGTCCAGGCACCACTGCAGCGCAGCCGGTGCATCGGTGAAACACACGGGCTGGCAGTTCGGCAGCTTCCTGACCAGGTGCTGCATGAAGGTCACGTTCATCGGCGTGTCGTCGACGATGGCCACCTGCAGTGGCCGCGCCGCTGGCAGCGCCTGCGTGAGGGAGGGGGTGTGCGGCATCGACGGCAATCCTGGCGGACAGGTGGTGTGGCGGAGTGTGGGCTCCAGGGGTCGGCCCGCCCGGGCATGTTCGCGCCGCCGCCACGGCGGCGGCCGCCGGAAGTGGCCCGGAATGTGCCGACAGTTCGTGCGCCGAGATGGTGACCCGCCCCGATCAACTGGCTGGCAACCGGCCTGCGGCCGCATTGCTCGCACCGCAGCAACCTGGCCTGCGGGCGAACCATGAGCCCGCAGCCGCCGCCCTGCGGTAGATTGAGCCGCAACACGAGGAGCATCGATGCTGCAGACATCCCGCCACGCGCGCTGTGGCACGCCCGGCCTGCGCCGGCTGGCGCTGTGCGCCCTGTTGACGGCGGCCGGGCTGTGCGCCCAGGCGCAGGCCCGCGTCACCCGCATCGTGATCGACGAGACCGCCACCCTGCCCACCGCGCCGGGCGCGCCGGCCTACGAGGCGCTGGCCGGGCGGGCCTACGGCGAACTCGACCCCAGGCTGCCGGGCAATGCCCTCATCCAGGACATCGAACTCGCCAAGGACGCCGACGGCAAGGTGCGCTACGTCGCCTCCTTCGTGATCCACAAGCCGGTCGACATGGCCCAGGCCAGCGGGCTGCTGTGGCATGACGTGCCCAACCGCGGCCGCGTCTTCCCCTTTGCGGCGCAGGAGCGCGCCTTTGGCGACGTGATGCTGGCCAGCGCCTGGCAGGGCGACAACGCCGGCGCGACCGCCGTGCGCCCCAAGGCCAGCGTGACGGGCATGCAGTTCCTGCAGCTGCCGGTGGCGCGCGGCCCCGGCGGAGCGCGCGTGACCGGCGAGGTGTTCGGCCGCATCGTCAACCGCGCCGGGCCGGCCTCGCAGCCGCTGCTGGTGCAGACCAACCCGGTGCCCTATCTGCCGGTCAGCCTGGACACCAGCCAGGCCAGGCTGGTGTCGCGTGGCGGCGAGAACCAGCGCGGCGAGGTGAGCGACGAGCAGCCGGTCGCGCCCGCCGACTGGGCCTGGGCGCGCTGCGACGCGACCCATCCCTTCCCTGGCACGCCGGACGCGACGCAGATCTGCCTGAGGAAGGGCTTCGATGCCAGCCGACTCTACCAGGTCGTCTACACCGCGGCCGACCCCTACGTGCTGGGCCTGGGCTTCGCCGCCTGGCGCGACGTCGGCGCCTTCTTCAAGAAGGCCGAGGCCGACGACGCCGGCACGCCCAACCCGCTGGCACGGCGCATGCGGCACAGCATCACGCGCGGCATCTCGCAGTCGGGCAACTTCCTGCGCGGCTGGCTGCACCTGGGCTTCAACCAGGACGAGGCCGGCGCCCAGGTGCACGACGGCATGTGGCCCATCATCGCGGGCCGGCGCATAGCGCTGAACTTCCGCTGGGCCCAGCCCGACGGCGTACTCGAGCTGTACCAGGCCGGCAGCGAAGGGCCGCAGTGGTGGCTGCCCCACCCCGACGCGTTGCGCGGTGACAACACATCAGCCGGCATCCTGGACCGCTGCAACGCCAGCAGGACCTGTCCCAAGATCGTCGAGCACTTCGGCTCGGCCGAGGTCTGGGCCCTCAAGCTCACGCCCGCGTGGACAGGCACCGACGCCAAGGCCGACCTGCCCCTGCCCGAGCATGTGCGGCGCTACTACATCGCCAGCTCCACCCATGGCGGCGGCGCCGGCGGCTTCGACACCAGCCTGCCCGGCGTGGGCCTGCCTGCCGGCGGCCCCAGCTGCCCCGGCAACAACTTCGGCACCGGCGTGCTGCCGGCCAACCCCGTGCCGCACACCCAGACCGTGAACGCGCTGCGCGTGCATCTGCGCAACTGGGTGATGAAGGGCACGCCACCACCACCCAGCAGCTATCCCCTGCTGGCCAACGGCACGCTGGTGCGTGCCGACAAGGCGGCACTGGGCTTCCCCACCCTGCCCGGCCTGCGTTCGACGGTGCCGGAGCCCGACTTCATCATGCCGGTGCACGACCTCGACTGGGGCCCGCAGTTCAACGCGCGCGATGGCTCTGGCATCGCCTCGCTCGCGCCGCCGCGCATCCGGCAGGTGCTGCCGATGTATGCGCCCAAGGTCGACGCCGACGGCAACGAACTGGGCGGCGTGCCCGTCGTGCTGCTGGACGCCCCGCTGGGCACCTACCTGGGCTGGAACGTCACGGCCGGCGGCGAACGCCCCTTCCACCAGGGCCAGATCTGCAACTACGTCGGCGGCATGATCCCGTTTGCCCGCACCGCCGAGGAACGCATCGCCAGGCAGGATCCTCGGCCGTCGCTGGTGGAACGCTACGGCACACATGACGGCTATGTGGCCGCCGTCACCCGCGCCGCGGCCAAGGCGGTGAGCGCCGGCTTCCTGCTGCCGGGCGATGCGGAGGCCCTGGTCAAGACGGCTGAGGCGAGCGCCGTGCTGCGCTGATGCAGAAAACGTCCAATGTCTTCGCCACCCTCTTCTATTCGCGATTTATCTGTGCTATAGTTTCACTCCTCAGCGCGGCTGTAGCTCAGTTGGATAGAGTACTTGGCTACGAACCAAGGGGTCGTGGGTTCGAATCCTGCCAGCCGCACCAACTTATCGACGGACCAATTCGGCAACGAATTGGTCCGTTTCGATTTTCATCTGCTGATTCATCTGTTGAATTGCACGTTTCGCCTCGTGCCCATGTCGACCAACCTGCTGTGGTTGGCGACCCGCCATCCGGGCTCACCCTTTCGGGGGTATCGGCAGCCTGCCTGACCACTCCTATATTGACGCGGCGGAATCCTTCCGCCGGGCCCTGCCCGAGATGGCAAGGCCTGCAACGTGCACGTCACAGGAGCCTCACATGTACAAGCTGTTTTTCGGTCTGCTGTTCATGCTGCTGAGCGGTCTGACTCATGCCGCGGTCGATCTCAACAAGGCCAGCCAGGCCGACCTGGAAACCATCAAGGGCGTGGGCCCGGCCATGTCGAACCGGATACTCGAAGAACGCAAGAAAGGCGAGTTCAAGGACTGGGTGGATTTCATCGACCGCATCAAGGGCATCGGCCCGGGCAATGCGGCGAAGTTCTCCGAAGCCGGCCTGACGGTCAACGGCAGCGCCTACACCGCACCGGCCGCTGCCGCGGCCAAGGCGGCCAGCAAGGCCGGCAAGTCCGGCGAAAAGGGGGCCGACAAGAAACCGTGAGCAGCATGCGGGTGGCGCCGCAGTGGAATGGTCAGGGGCAGATCCAGTTGCCATTCCCGGCCATCAAGCACCGGACGGCGGTCCTTGCCAGCCGAAGAAACTGACCACGTCGGCGCGGCGCGCCCAGGTATCGGCCTCGCCCAGGGCCATCAGCGCCCGGGTATAGGACGATTCGAACAGCAGATAGCTCGCCATGGCGGCCCCGCCGGAATCTGCCCCGCGGCCGCTGATACCCACCGCGCCCAGCAGCGACCGGATGGTCAGCGGCAGGCTGCGCACATACAGCGCCGCCAGGTCGTCCAGTCGCTGGCTGGGTGCAATCACCAGCACCTCGATCGGCCGCAGGCTGGTCCGCGCCAGTGCATCGTCGCCCAGCAGGGCCAGCGTGGCATTGATGCGCTGCATGCGCTCGATATCCACCGTCAGGGCGTCGAGGAATATGTTCGACAGCGCATGGCCGGCAATCTGGGCCACGCTCGGATAGGTATTGGCGGGCGGCGGGCGACCGGGCGGCTCGTGCATGCGCCCGGCGCCTATGACCAGCACCCGCCGCGCGCCCAGATGGATGGCAGGTGAAATCGGCGCTGCCTGGCGCATGGCACCATCACCGAACCACTCGGGCTGCACACCGCAGTCCAGTGCCACGGACGGAAACACGAAGGGAATGGCAGCCGAGGCCAGCAGGTGTTGCGGGCCGATCTGCGTGCGCACGGCGATACGCTGCGAACGGGTCCAGGGCTGGATATCGGCACGCGACTGATAAAAGGTCACGTGCTTGCCGCTGGTATAGCTCGACGCGGTCACCGCCAATGCCGACAAGGCGCCGCAGTCCAGCATCTGCGGCAGCCGCTGCCAGTGGATCAGGTCGACCAGCAACTGGTGCAGCGGGCTGTTGTCGAGCAAGGACCGCGGCTTGACCCGTGCCCAGCGCGTCAGCAACCAGCCCAGCGACATCATGGTCAGCCAGGGCGCACCGGTGCGGATGACGCTCAGTGAATCAGCGCGGTAGACCTGCTCGGCACGGAACTGCGACCACACATCGCACAGCTGGGCCACCGCGGCGTCGAAGTCATCGGCCAGGCAGGCCAGCGCACAGGCGTTGATGGCACCGGCAGAGGTTCCGGCGTAGACCTGGAACAGGCTGGCGCCGGTGAACCCGCATTGGCGGCGCATGGCCGCCAGGGCCTGCAGCACACCGATCTGATACGCCGCACGGGCGCCGCCACCCGTCAAGACCAGACCGGTCGCACCCTGAGGCTGGTCGGCGGCGGCCTGCGTCACGGCAGGGCGTCAGCGGCCGTCGCGCCGGCCGTGGTCGCCGCGGTCACCGCCGCGGTCGTCGTCACGACCGCCGTCGCCGCGGCGGTGGTCGCGATGATCGTCCCGGTGATCATGGCCGTGCCGGCGGCCATGACCGTGGCGGTCACCACGGTCCACATGCTCGTGGTACCAGTCGTCGCGCACGAAATACACCGGCACGCCGCAGGCGCGGTATTCGCCGCAGTGACGCCGCCAGTTCTGGCGGTGGCCGGGCGGCACCCACAGGTACACCGGCTCGGGGCGGTCGACATGGCGCGGCACCGGTGCGATCACCACCGGTCGCGGCACGATCAATCTCGGCTGCGGCAGGCCTCCGATGTCGACCCGCCCGTAGACCCCGGGCTGACTGATCTCGACCGACACCCCCACCTGGGCCTGGGCCGTCGCGCACAGCGCCACCAGACCGGCCAGCAACAACCCCAGGCGCCCATGACGCTCAGCAGCATGCGACATCACACTCTCCATCCTGTCGGGCGCGACATGCGCCCATGCCTACAACGCCGCGCGCTGCTGCCGCGCTGACAGGCCGGGCTTGCCACACGCCACTGTTGTGCGTCAAGGCGTATCAGCGCCATAGACCACCTCGACCGCCAGGGCACCGTCCGGCCGTTGCGCCAGCGCATCATCGGTCGGGTTGACCAGCAGCTCACCGCCCAGGTCGACACGGCAGGCGACGCCCTCCAGGGCCATGTCGACGATCACGCGCAGGCCGCGCGGCACGGCCGGCTCGGCCGGTGCCTGCCCCGCGGGCTCGGCGGGTAGCGCTGCGACCGGTGCAGCGTACTGCTGCACCCAGTCGATCAGCAGCTGCTCGGTCCTGGCATGGTGCACGCGCAGGTGCCGGCCCATGGCGCGGCGCGCCTGGTCGAGCGTCATGATCTCCTGCACGTTGAAGCGCAGGCCGCCGTTGAAGCGGTCCAGCTGCACCCGCCCGCTGCAGATCAGCAAGGTGTCGTCGACCACGACGTCCAGGTGGCGGTCCAGCAGATCCTGCGCGACCACCGATTCGATCGCACCGGTCTTGTCGTCGAGCTTGAAGATGGCCGCGCGGCCACGCTGGCCGTTGACAATCCGCAGCCCGCCCACGATGCCGGCCAGCTGCACGGTCTCGCGACTGTCGGCCAGATCGGCGATCTGGCGGCCGACGATCTTGCGCACCTCGCTGCCGTTCTGGTCGAACAGGTGGCCGGACAGGAAATAGCCGATCGCCAGCTTCTCCTGCTCGAGCCGGCGCTTGACGTCCCAGACCGGCACGTTCGGATAGTCGGGCTCGCGGTTCATCGAGCCGATGCCGTCGTCGGCGTCGAACAGGCCGCCCTGCAGCGCATTGCGGTGCTGGGCATCGGCGTATTCGAAGGCCAGGGTGACGCTGGCCAGCAGCTGCGCACGCCCGTCCAGGCCCAGCGGGTGCAGCTCGTCGAAGGCGCCGGCCTTGATCAGCGCCTCGACCACGCGCTTGTTCATCTTCGCGCGGTCGACCCGCCGGGCGAAATCGAACAGCGAGACGAACGGCCCGCCCAGCTGACGCGCCGTGACGATGGCGTCGATGGCGCCGGCCCCCGTGCCCTTGACCGCGCCCAGGCCGTACACGATGCTGTTGCGGTCGGCCGGCTCGAACTTGTACAGGCTGCGGTTGATCGACGGCACCTGGAAGGAGATGCCGAATTTCGCCGCATCGTCGCGCAATACCTTCAGCTTGTCGGTATCGCCCATTTCAACCGTCATGTTGGCGGCATAGAACTCGGCCGGGAAGTTCACCTTCACCCAGGCCGTGTGATAGGCCAGCACCGAATATGCCGCGGCGTGCGACTTGTTGAAACCGTAGCCGGCAAACTTCTCCATCAGGTCGAAGATCTCGTCGGCCTTGGCCTGCGGGATATCGTTCTTCGCCGCACCTTCGCGGAATATGCCGCGGTGCTCGGCCATTTCCTCGACCTTCTTCTTGCCCATCGCGCGGCGCAGCAGGTCGGCGCCGCCCAGGCTGTAGCCGCCCAGCACCTGGGCGACCTGCATGACCTGCTCCTGGTAGATCATGATGCCGTAGGTTTCCGCCAGCACCGGCTCGACCAGCGGGTGCGGATACTCCACCGTCTCACGCCCGTGCTTGCGCGCCACGAACGAGGGAATCAGGTCCATCGGGCCGGGCCGGTACAGCGCGTTGAGCGCGATCAGGTCTTCCAGCCGGCTGGGCTTGGCGTCCTTGAGCATGCGCTGCATGCCGGGTGATTCGAACTGGAACACCGCCTCGGTCAGGCCGTCGGAAAACAGCTTGTAGACCTTCCTGTCGTCGAAGCCCAGCCCTTCGTACAGCACCGTGGCGAGCTGCGGCGCCTGGCGCACGATCAGGCGCTTGGCCTCCTCGAGGATGGTCAG
>JBJOKY010000033.1:0-23583 GCA_046045865.1 Pseudomonadota bacterium
CCGGACGACCCGGCTGTTCCCGGCCTGGGCCGGTGTGCACAGCCGGCACGCCCGGCCCGGGTCATCACCCGCAGGCCGGCCGTGGCGACTCAGGGCTGGGGCGCCTGCTCCGCCAGCCCGAACTGCCAGAGCAGGAAGCTGTAGATGTCGGCCAGCTTGTCCACGCCCTGCTGGGCCGTGCTGCCCACGCCGTGACCGGCCTGGCCATCCAGACGCAACAGCACGGGCTTGCCGCTGCTGCTGGCCTGCTGCAGGCGCGCCGCGGCCTTGGCGCTGTGCCACACGTCCACGCGCGGATCGTTCATGCCGTGGATGAGCAGCACCGCCGGGTAGGGCACGCCGTCGCGGATCTGGTGGTAGGTGCTCATCTCCAGCAGGGCGGGAAACTCGTCGGGGTTGCGGTTGGAGCCGAACTCCGAGATGTTGGTGATGCCGTTGGCCGATTCCTCGGCGCGCACGGCGTCCATCACGCCGACATCGAAGATGGCGGCGGCGAAGAGTTGTGGCGCGCTCGTGACCGCACGGCCGACGAAGATACCGCCCGCGCTGGTGCCCCATATGCCCAGGCGGCCGGGGTTGGTGTAGCCGTGCGCGATCAGGTGCTGCGCACAGGCGATGCCGTCCTTCCAGGTGTTGGGCTTGCTGGCCTTGAAGCCGGCGCGGTGCCAGGCATCGCCGAAGGCGCCGCTGCCGCGCACGTTGGCATAGGCCAGCACGCCACCCTGCTCGAGCCAGGCGAGCGAGCGCACGTCCAGCCGCGCCTCGAGGCTCACGCCGTAGGCACCGTAGCCGACCAGCAGCGTGGGATGGCTGCCGTCCAGCGCCAGGCCCTTGCGGTGCACGATGGCCAGCGGCACCTGCGCACCGTCGTGGCTGGGCAGCAGGAGTTCGGTGACCTGCAGGTCGGCCGCGGCCGGCGGGCGCGGGTTGTCGCGCAGGCCGGTGTCGCGCAGCACGCCCTGCGGGCCGACAGCCAGTGCGCGCGAGGTGTCGAGCCAGCTCGCGGTCGCGATCCAGGCATCGTGCGCCTGCTGGGCGGGCTCGGAGATCAGCAGGGTCGAGCCCTCGAACTGCGGCGCCAGATCGACCGGCTCGCCCGCCTTGAGCGCCGCACCCTGCCCGCTCAGCGCATGGCGACGCACGCGCGAGCCGAAGCCCAGCTTGAGTTCGGTATAGATCGCACCGGGCGCCAGGGCGAAATCTTCCAGCACACCGCTGGCGGGTTCGGGCACGACCTCGACCGCACGCGCCAGGGCCGGCTCCGCCCGGCCCGCGGCGCCGGGTGCCGCGACCGCCGGCAGTGCCAGAGCGAGAACGCGGCCGTTGGACGCACCGGCATAGCTGCGCAGGTACAGCGTGTCGCCCGCCAGCGCGATGGCGGTGACCTTGTCGGCCGCGGTGGCGACGGCGCGCCACTCGATGCCGGTGCCTGCAGTGGCGCCGCGCACGCCACGCGGCCCCGCCGCCGCGCGCCGCACCGCCTGCACGGCACGGTCGAGCTGGGCCAGCGGGGCGACATACAGGCGGCCCTCGGGCACGGTGGTGTCGGTGGTGCGCGCGATCATCCAGCGGCTGCCCGGCGCGAACAGCACCTCGCCCACGTCCAGCCGGTCCAGGCCGAGCTGGCGGTCGATCAGCGGGCCGAACAGCGGGACCGGCCGGACCGCCGGCTCGCCCGGGCGGCCCGGGCGCAGCAGCAGGGTGGCAGTATCGAGAAAGGTCTCGGTGTCGGGTGTGCCGGGCGGCAGCACACGCACCTGGTTGAAGCTGAGCGCGCGACTGTCGGGCGTCCAGTGCAGCAAGGCCTCGTGCACGCGCGGGATGGCTTGCCCGATGGCTCGGCCGCTGGCCACGTCCAGCAGGTGCAGCGCGGCGTCCTCCGAGCCGCCGGCCGACAGGCCGTAGGCCAGGGTGCGACCATCCCACGAGGGCTGCCAGTAATTGATCGCGTGCGGCACGCCGGTGCTGCGCATGAGTTGCTGCGGGTCGACGATGACGCGTTCGGCGCCGTGTTCGCCCTGGCGCAGCATGAGCTTGTACTGGCTCTCGCCGGCGCGGCGCTTGAGGTACCAGATGCGCTCGCCGGGCAGGCGGCGGATGTCCTGCACCTGGTCACCCACGCTGGCCAGCAAGGTGGCGATGCGCCGGCCCAGCCGTTCGCGCCCGTCGATGCGCGCCAGTTCGGCCCGTGCATGTGCGCCCTGGGCCTGCAGCCAGGCCCGCGTGGCCGGGTCGTCCTGATCCTCCAGGCGCCGGAACGGGTCGGGCACGGTCACGCCGTGCAGCACCTCGGTCACCCCCGGGCCGGGCGGCAGCGGGCCGGTCTGGCCCTGCGCCGGCTGCAGCAACAGGCCGCACAGCACGACGGCGGCGACCCACGAAGAGACTGAACGGCTGGCTGCGCGCATGCACGATCCTCCTGGTTGTCAGGCCGCAGCTCGTTGCAGCGGCGGCGCCACCGGATGGTAGTGGGACGCTGCCGAGCGAGGAATGCCGCGGACTTTGCCCCCTGCTTCGCGCTTTGCCGACGAGCCAGCGGCGCGATATTGGTACCCCGCACCTCGACGATGCGCCCGCCTGCGGGCGACCTCACGCCATGCAACTCATGAACCACTGGAAGATCGGCACGCGCCTGGGCGCGGGTTTTGCCGTCACCATCCTCGTCGCCCTGGCGATGGCCGCCGCGGCGCGTCATGTGCTGCTGGACATCAGCGCCGAGACCCGCCACCTCACCAGCGAGCACCTGCTCAAGATCAACCAGGCGCAGACGCTCAAGGACAACCTCAACGTCATCGCGCGCGCCGCGCGCAACATCGCGCTGATGAAGGACGCCGCGACCCAGCAGGCCGAACTCAAGCGCGTGAAGGACGCCCAGGCCGACAACGCCCGGCTGCTGGCGGCCTACCGCCCCGCCGAGGACGAGCCGGCCGAGCAGGGACTGTTCAAGGCCTATGCCGCCACCGTCCCGCCATACGAGGCCATGATGGGCCGGGCCCTGGACCAGGGCATGAAGGGCGACACCGCCGGAGCGGCCGAGATGCTGCTGGAGCAGGTGCGGCCGCTGCAGAGCGCTGCCTTCAAGGCGGTGGACGAGCTGATCAGTTACCAGGAGCTGCAGATGCACAAGTCGACCGACGGCATCGAGGCCAGCGCCACCCACGCCAGCCTGGCCCTGCTGGCGGTGGCGGCGCTGGCCGGCGTGGTCTCGGCGCTGCTGGCCTGGGGCGTGACACGTTCGGTCGTGCAGCCCATCCACGAGGCCGTGCGCGTGGCCTGCACCGTGGCCGCCGGCGACCTCAGCACCCGCATCACCGTGCACGGCGACGACGAGGCGGCCGAACTGCTCCACGCCATGCGCACCATGAACGAGTCGCTCGGCGCCCTGGTCGGCCAGGTGCGCGCCAGCAGCGACAGCATCGCCACCGGCTCGGGCCAGATCGCCACCGGCAATGCCGACCTGAGCCAGCGCACCGAGGAACAGGCCAGCAGCCTGCAGCAGACCGCCGCGTCGATGGAGGAGCTGACCGGCACGGTGCAGAACAGCGCTGCCACCGCACGCCAGGCCAACGAACTGGCGCACACCGGCATCGCCGCGGCGCAGCGCGGCGGCGCGTCGGTGACCCAGGTGGTCGAGACCATGAACGAGATCGCCGCCTCGTCACGCAAGGTGGCCGACATCATCGGCGTGATCGACGGCATCGCCTTCCAGACCAACATCCTGGCGCTGAACGCGGCGGTGGAAGCCGCGCGGGCGGGCGAGCAGGGCCGCGGCTTCGCGGTCGTGGCCGCAGAGGTGCGCACCCTGGCCCAGCGCTCGGCCAACGCGGCGCGCGAGATCAAGGCCTTGATCGGCAGCAGCGTGGACAAGGTCGAGACCGGCGCGCGCCAGGTCGACACCGCCCGCGTGGCCATGGACGAGATCGTGGCCCAGGTGCAGCGCATCGCCCAGCTGATCAGCGAGATCTCGACCGCCGCGGTCGAGCAGAGCAGCGGCATCGCACAGATCGGCCAGGCCGTGACGCAGATGGATCAGGTCACGCAGCAGAACGCCGCGCTGGTCGAGCAAAGCGCCGCGGCCGCCGAAAGCCTGCGCCAGCAGGCCGGCCGGCTGGCCGAGGCGGTGCACAGCTTCAAGCTCGGCGCCGACCTGGCGCCGGTGGCCTGAACACCAAGAACAAGGCCCGGTGGCTGGCACCAGCGGGCCGGGCGAGGGCGTCGACGTCGGGTGTCGTCGACGGCTGGCTCAACGATTGATCAGAAGCCGATGGCGAGCAGGGCAAAGGCCAGCCAGACGGTCAGCGCAAAGGCCGAGCCGTAGCAGCTGAGCTTGGCGGCCAGACCGGGGTGGATGCCGATGTCGTGCAGGCTGTGGAAGATGCGGTGCGCGGCATGCCAGGCGAACAGCGCGATGACGACGAAGAGCGCGCCCTTGCCGATGACACTGGTGGCCAGCGCATGCACACGCTGGTAGCTCAGCAGGTCGCCGCTGAGCGTGACACCCAGCGGCACGGCCAGGCCGGTGATCCAGACCAGCATGGGGCCCAGCAGCGCCGACAACATGCCACCGGCGCCGAACATGAGCCAGAAGATGGGCGCGCGCGAACGCGGGCGCAGGGGTGCGGTACTCATGGCGTCAAGCTCCTTGCCACCAGCGGGCGATGAGGTAGACCAGCACGGCGACCACCACGGCCGCAGTCCAGCCGCTGCGCTGGATGGTCGAGGGCGCCACGCGTTCACCGCCGGCATAGAGGTAGGGCATGGTCTTGGGCATGATCTCGAACCAGCTGCGCGCGTGCTCGATCATGCTCACCAGCAGCAGCGCATGCAGCGCCAGCGACAGCGGCGACTTCAGCGCCGCGAGCCAGCCGTTCCAGGCCGCCTCGCCCTGCGCCAGGCGCAGCACGCCCACGGCCAGGATGACGGCATAGACCGCCACGCCCACGGCCGTGACCTCGCGCAGCATGTAGACCTTGAAGAAGGCGTTGCGCTGCCACCATTTGTCCATGGGCCGGCGGTAGCCGCCGCGCCTGGCGCTGGTGCGAGGCGGGTTCTTCGACGGGCCGACCAGCGGCGCGTTGCGCCCGGCGGCCTTGGGGGATGCAGAGCCGCTCATCACTTCGCCCCTTTGGCCGAGGACAACATGCTCTGGAAGAAGTCCTTGGCGCTGTTGACCTTGTTCTGGTTCACCGCATTGGCCGGGTCGACATGCTTGGGGCAGACCTCGGAGCAGTAGGCCACCGCGGTGCAGCTCCAGACACCTTCCTCGGCGCCCATCACGGCGGCACGTTCGGCCTGGCCGCCGTCACGGCTGTCGGCGTTGTAGCGGTGCAGCAGGGCCAGCACGCCGGGGCCGGCGAAGTCGGGATTGAGGCCGAACTGCGGGCAGGCGGCGTAGCACAACATGCAGTTGATGCAGGAGCTGAACTGCTCGATCTTCTGCAGCTGGGCGGGTGTCTGCAGGTATTCGCCCTGCGAGAGTTCACGCTTCTCCTTGGGGATGATGTAGGGCTTGATGCTTTCCAGCTTCTCGATGAAACCTTCCACATTCACCACCAGGTCGCGCTCGATGGGGAAGTGGTTCAGCGCCTCGATCTTGACCGGCCCGGGCAGCAGGTCGCGCAGAAAGGTCTGGCACGACAGCTTGGGGTTGCCGTTGACCATCATGCCGCAGCTGCCGCAGATGGCCATGCGGCAGGACCAGCGGAAGGACAAGGTGCCATCCATCTCGTCCTTGATGTACTGCAGGCCCTGCAGCACCGACATGTCGGACGTGTAGGGCACGTCGTAGCTCTGGAAGACCGGCTCGCTTTCCTGCTCGGGGCGGTAGCGCAGCACCTGCAGGGTGATGGTCTTCTGGTCGGTCGACGCCGCGCCGACCGCGGGTTTGGGGCTGTGCTCAGACATGAGCGTTCTCCTTGGCCTTGCGTTCAGCGTCCGCTTGTTCACCCGCCGCACCATAGGCACGTGTGCCGGGCTGCGAGCTGGTGATCTTCACGTCGCTGTAGTCGATGCGGGGTGCGCCTGGGCCGTTGTAGTAGGCCAGGCTGTGCTTGAGGAAGTTGACGTCGTCGCGTGCCTCGTAGCCGTCCAGGCGCTGGTGCGAGCCGCGCGACTCGCGCCGGTTGAGCGCCGAATGCGCCATGGCCTGCGCCACGTCGAGCAGGAAGCCCAGCTCGATGGCGAGCAGCCATTCGGTGTTCCAGGCGCGCGACTGGTCGTCGAGCTGGATGCCCTGGTAGCGCTGCTTGAGTTCATCGAGCTTGCTGCAGGTGGCCTGCAGGGTGTCGGCGCTGCGGTAGATGCCGCAGCCGTCTTCCATGGTGCGCGCCATTTCCTTGCGGATGGTGGCGATGCGTTCGCCGCGCCCGCCGGCCGGGCCCTTGCGCTGCGTCAGCGCCAAAGCATCCGCGCGCACACGTTCGGCCTGGTCGACCAGCGCCTTGTGGTTGACCGCGCTGCCGGCACCGACCTGCTTCGCGAACTTCACCGCCTCGACGCCTGCCACCTTGCCGAACACGATGAGTTCGGTGAGCGAGTTCGAGCCCAGCCGGTTGGCGCCGTGGATGCCCACGCTGGAGCATTCCCCCACCGACCACAGCCCCGGCAGCGGCGCGGCGGTGCGGCCGTCGGCCGTAATGCCGCCCATGGTGTAGTGCACGGCCGGCAGCACGGGGATGGGCGCACGCGCCGGGTCGACGCCGAGGTATTCGACCGCCAGCTCGTAGATCTGCGGCAGGCGTTCCTTGAGCTTGGCCTCGCCCAGGTGGCGCAGGTCCAGGTGCACCACCTCGCCGTGCGGGCCGGGGATGGTGCGGCCCTTCTGCTTCTCGTGCCAGTAGGCCTGGCTCAGGCGGTCGCGCGGGCCCAGTTCCATGGCCTTGTTGCGCGGCTCGGGCGTGGCGGGCCCGAGGCCGTAGTCCTGCAGGTAGCGGTAGCCGTCCTTGTTGAGCAGGAAGCCGCCTTCGCCGCGGCAGGCCTCGGTGAACAGCAGCCCCGTGCCGGGCATGCAGGTCGGGTGGTACTGCACGAACTCCATGTCGCGCAGCGGCACGCCGTGGCGGTAGGCCAGCGCCATGCCGTCGCCGGTGACGATGCCGCCGTTGGTGTTCTCGCGGAACACCCGACCGGCCCCGCCGGTGGCGATGATGACCGCACGGCCCTGGATGAGCTTGAAGTCGCCGCTGCCGATCTCGATCGCCACCACGCCTTGCGCGCGGCCGTCGTGCACCAGCAGGTCGACGCAGAAGTGTTCGTCGAAGCGCTCGATCGTGGGGTACTTGATCGAGGTCTGGAACAGGGTGTGCAGCATGTGGAAGCCGGTCTTGTCGGCGGCGAACCAGGTGCGCTCGATCTTCATGCCGCCGAAGGCGCGCACGTTCACGTGGCCATCGGGGCGCCGGCTCCAGGGGCAGCCCCAGTGCTCCATCTGCACCATCTCCTCGTGGGCCTGGCCGACGAAGAACTCCACCACGTCCTGCTCGCACAGCCAGTCGCCACCGGCCACGGTGTCGTGGAAGTGCGCCTCCAGGCTGTCGTGCGGCTGGGTGACCGCGGCGGCCCCGCCCTCGGCCGCCACGGTGTGGCTGCGCATGGGGTAGACCTTGCTGACCAGGGCGATGCTGGCCCTGGGGTCGGCCTCGGCCACGGCGATCGCCGCGCGCAGGCCGGCACCGCCGGCGCCGACGATGACCACGTCATAGTTGAACTGTTCCATCATTGCCCTCGGCCCGGGGGCGTCGAGCGCGACGCGGGGTGCATCGACTGGCGGAACCTCGGGCTGGTTTGCGGTTGCATGCTTCGTGTTGCACGACGACGGCAGCTAGCTTGGCGCCGGCTGGCGTGTGGTGCATCACAGTTTCACTGGCAGGGGCAGTACCGCCTTGACCAGGATCAATCGCATCCCAGCCGTGCAGGGCCGTACGGCCCCAGGCTGAACCGGGCTTGATCAGCCGCGGTCGGCTTGGAGCACCAGCGCGGCGTGCTGGGCGCCCAGCTTGAAGGCGGCCACGGCCTGCACCAGCTGTTCGGCCTGGCGGCGCAGGCCTTCCGCCGCTGCGGCGGACTGCTCGACCAGGGCGGCGTTCTGCTGCGTGGTCTGGTCCATCTGCGTGACCGCGGCACCGACCTGGCGCACGCCCGAGCTCTGCTCGCTGCTGGCCGAGTCGATCTCGACCATGATGCCGCACACGCGCTCGATGGCGGCGACCACCTCGTGCATGGTCGTACCCGCGTGGTCGACCAGGGTCGAGCCCTGCTCGACCTGCTCGACGCTGGCGGTGATCAGGCTCTTGATCTCGCGCGCCGCCTCGGCGCTGCGCTGCGCCAGGCTGCGCACCTCGCCGGCCACGACGGCAAAGCCGCGGCCCTGCTCACCCGCCCGCGCGGCCTCGACCGCGGCGTTCAGGGCCAGGATGTTGGTCTGGAAGGCGATGCCGTCGATCACGCCGATGATGGCGGCGATCTTGCGCGAGCTGGCGTTGATGCCCTTCATGGTCTGCACCACCTGGCCCACCACCTCGCCACCCCGTGCGGCGACGGCGCTGGCGCCGCGCGCGAGCTCGTTGGCCTGGCGGGCATTGCCGGCGTTGTGGCTCACGGTGGCACCCAGTTCCTTCATCGACGCTGCGGTCTGCTGCAGCGCCGAGGCCTGCACCTCGGTGCGGTGCGACAGGTCGGCATTGCCTGCGGCGATGTGTCCGCTGCCGGTGGCGATGGCCTCGGCAGCCTGGCGCACCTGGGCCACCAGCTCGGCCAGCCGGTCGCTCATGCGGTTGAGCTCGCGCAGCAGCTGGGCCACCTCGTCGCTGCCGCTGGCAGCGACCCGCTGGCTCAGGTCACCCGCGGCCACCTGCCCGGCCAGGCCCAGGGCGCATGCCAGCGGACGCGTCAGGCTGCGCACCAGCCAGGCGCCCAGTGCCAGCGCGATCAGGAGGGCCATCACGCCAGCGCCGGCCGCCAGCCAGCCGGTCGAGCGGATCAGCGCGGCGTTGGCCTGCTCGGTGGCCTTGACCTTGGCGACCTGGCGCGCGTCCAGCTGTGCCAGACCGCCCAGGAAGGGCGCGAGCATGGGGATCATCTCCTCGTCGGCGGCGAAGCTTGCCTCGGCCTGCTTGCCGGCCTTGACGAGCTCGACGATGTGGCTGACACCGGCGCGGTAGGTAGCCTGGCGCTGGCGCACCTCGGCGATGAGCTTGACGTCGTCGGCCGCGCCGGCCGTCGCGGCCTCGAGCTGGCGCAGGGCCTGGTCGATGCGGCCGTCGCGCCCGGCGATGGCCTGCACCAGCCGCTGCTGCTGCTCGGCGCCGGGCGCGACCAGCAGCACCATGCCGTCGATGGCGTTGTCCTTGGCCAGCAGATGGGTCTCGGCCGCCAGGGCCTGCAACTGCACGCCCTGCCCCATCGCCAGCGAATTGGCAGCGCTGCGGTCCAGGCCGTACAGCACGGCCCCCACCAGCGAGGCGATGGTCGCGATCACCAGCCCGAAGGCCAGCAGCACACGGGCGCCAATGCGCAGGTCGAGCAACTTCAACATGAGAGCCTCTTGCCAGGCTGAGGTGTAGGGGCCACTGCCAGGCAGCCGGAGTCCGGCCGGGCCGTGCCGCGGGGGTCGTGATCAGCAACCGGACACTCACCCGCCCAGTTCACCGACCAGCTGCTGGCACCTGGTGATGCGCTCCTTCTGGATGCCGCCGGCGACCTTGCGCGCCTCCTCGTCCTTGCCGGCCAGGATGGCGGGCACGAGTTCGGTCTCGCGCGTCTTCTTGAAGGCGTTCCAGGTCTCGACCAGCTCCTTGAACTGTGCCTCCTTGCCGGGCGGTGCCTTCAACTTCGCCAGGGCGGCGCTGACGGCGTCGGCGGTGTCCCTGACCACCTTCTGGTGGTCTGCACCGCGCTTGTCCTTGTTCACCAGCAAGGTGATGAGCGACTCGCGCGCCGCGCTGAGCTTGCCGCGCAGGTCGGCGAACTCGTTGGCATGGGCCCACGGGCTGAGCATGAGGGCAAACAGGGCCAGCAGGCCCGACACGAACAGCTTCTTCGACATGATGGTGCGACTCCTTGCGCCGGACGCCGGACAGGTGGATGGGTGGATCGCTGGATGGATCACCACCACTGTGCACCGGCACTGGCCGTCGCGATGCCGCAAGCAGCAGGGCGGAATTGGTGCATTTTTGTAGCCCTGCAGGCCACCGCCAGGCAGGCCCCGGGTGCAGGATCAGCGCGAAGCTGGCGCGGGCGCCCTGGTCGCGCCGGGCTGGGCGTCGTTCGCGAGCACCCGCACCAGCCTGAAGCCGGTGCTGTTGTCGCGGTGCGAGGGTTCACCGGCATCGCGGTTGGCCGAGCGCGCGCCAGCCGGCCGGTTGCCCCAGCTGCCGCCGCGCAGCAGGCGGTGGGGGCAGTCCGGCGACTCCACGGCACCGGCGTCGCGGGGCTGGGCGCCGTAGGCTGACTTGCAGTCCTGCACCCACTCCCACGCATTGCCCAGCATGTCGTACAGGCCCCAGGGATTGGCCAGGTAGCTGCCCACGGGCGCCAGGAAGGCGTGGCCATCGTCACAGGCCGCTCCGGCGATGTACTGCAGCTGGCGGTGCGCGGACCGGTCGGCCACGTTGGCATGGGCGCACAGCTCGGCCTCGTTGTCGCCGAAGTGGTAGCGGCCCACACTGCCGGCGCGGGCGGCATATTCCCATTCGGCCTCGCTGAGCAGGCGGTAGGTCTGGCCGGTGCGGCGGCTCAGCCAGGCGGCAAAGGCGGTCGCGTCGGTCCAGCTCACGCAGACCACGGGGTGCTGGTCGTCCAGGCTCTGGCCGGCAAACGGGCGGCGCCAGCCGCCCAGAGGATCGTCGACGAACTGCGCACCGTTCCAGACCACGCAGCCGCCCTCGGGCCGGAACCCGGTATCCACGACAAAGGCCTTGAAGGAAGCCACCGTGACCTCGGTCTCCATCACGGCAAAGCGCTGCCTGAGCGTCACGCCATGCGGCGGGGATTCATCCGCGTCGCCGCCGTCACCGGCCTCGTCGCCCATCACGTAGTAGCCGGCCGGCAGGACGCGCAGCCACGGGCACAGCGGGTCGTCGCAGTCGCGGATGCGCGCGAAGTCGTCCGGCCGCCCGATCTGAACGTGGCGCGCAAAGCGCTGCGACAGCTCGGCGGGGCGCATCCCGGGGGTGTCGTCCAGAACCGCGTCGCGCGTCCAGGCACCGGCCGCCCAGCCTCCGGCCAGGACCAGCAGCAGCAGCAGTGCACCGGCCAGCACGCCGGCACGCCCCAGCCGCCGCACGCGCCGGACGGCGGTGACCAGGCGCTGGAGCACGGGGGAAAAGACACGATGGGGCACGCGAGCATGATCGCACGCAGCCTGCCGCGGGCGGCCCGGCGCGTGCGTTGCGACCGCCGACTCCGGCACGCTGCGCGCGCACCACTGCGCCTTGCGGCACACCGCCGCCCCCGGGCCGCGCCATCACCCGGGTGCGGGCATCCGGTCCTACCAGCCGCCGAAGCGCGGCCAGCGCGCCCGCACCGCACCGCCCTCGCCCAGCACCTGGTAGGCCTCGTGCTGCGCCGCGGTGGCGCAGGCGTGGTTGGGCAGGATGCGCAGCAGGCTGCCCACCGGCAGGTCGAGCGCCCGCGCCGCGTCGCCGCTGCGGTGGGCGACGATGCCGTGCTCCTGGTTGGCGGCCACGACGATGTAGTCGTCCAGCACCCGCCCGGCGGCGTCGCACACCAGGCCCAGGCCCTGGTCGACGAACTCGCCGGCCGCGCCACGGTCGCGCGACAACGCCATCCAACCCGCGTCGACCAGGGTCCAGCCGCGGTCGGCGCGCCGGCCGACCACGCTGGTCAGCACGCTCACGGCGATCTCGTCGGGCGTGCACACGCCCAGCGCTGCCATGACCAGGTCCATGAACACATAGACACCCGCACGCACCTCGGTCACGCCCGGCAGGGCCTGGGCGAACAGCGCCGTCGGCGTCGAGCCCACGCTCACCACCGGCGCGGCGTGGCCGGCCGCACGCAGGCGTTCGGCCGCATGCACGGCACCGGCACGCTCCTGTTCGGCCATGGCGCGCAGGGCGGCCTCGCCGTGGCAGTGGTAGGCGCCGCCGCAATGCGTCAGCACGCCGGCCAGCTGCAGGCCGGCAGGCCTGCCCGGCGCGTGCAGCGCGGCGGCGACGTCGGGCAGCGCGGCGCTGTCCGGCCTCAGCCCGGCACGCTGGCCGTCGGTATCGATCTCGATGTGCACCTGCAGCGCCCGCGCACCCGGCCCGGCGGCGAAGGCGGCGGCCAGGGCACGCGCGCCGTCCAGGCTGTCGACGATCACGCCCAGGCGCACGCCCTGGTCCAGCAGCCGGCGCGCATGGCCGAACTTGTTGGGCGTGATGCCCACCGCGTAGGTGATGTCGCGCCAGCCGGCGGCGGCGAACTGGTCGGCCTCGCGCAGCGTGGACACCGTGATCGGCGCGTGCCGGCCGCCGTCGCACAGTTCGGCCACCTGCACGCACTTGGCGGTCTTCACATGCGGACGCAGCGCCACGCCCAGTGCGGCCATGCGGGCCTGCATGCGGGCGATGTTGCCGCGCAGGCGCGCCTCGTCGAGCAGCAGCGCCGGGGTTTCGATCTGGTCGAGTGGTGTGGTCATGGTGGGGTCGGTCTGGGCGCGGTGCGCATACGGGCAGGCCGCCCATGGTATCCACGGGTGTGCCGTGTGGTGCCGGGTGACGATCATGCCGGTCCGCCCGCAGCTCATCCACCCTACGCCCCGTCCACGCCGTGCCCCAGTCCAGCCCCACGCGCCCTGTACCGATCGCCCTGGCCGCGCTGGTCATGCGCCGCGCCACCTGGGTCGGCGTGGCTACCCTGCTGCTGGCGGCGCTGCTGGGCCTGCTGCGCGCGGGCCACAACATCGACGACGAGGTGGATGCGGCCATGAGCCTGGCCGACGTGGTCGCCTGCCTGGGCAACCTGGCCGCGCTGGACGACCAGACCGCACTGGCGCAGCTGCACGAGATGCAGCGGCGTGCGCCCCTGCGCCACCTGGAACTGCGCGTGCACGACGTGCATGCGCGCCTGCTGCTGGGCCCGCCCTTGGCGCCGCCCGCGCCGGCCTGGCTGGACGGCCTCTACGGCCTGCACCGCCGGCTGACCGGCGATGGCGCGCGGCGCATCGCCAGCTGGCGCGTCGCCCGTCCGCACGGACCGGACTGGCGCGTCAGCCTGGCCAGCTCGCACGAGAGCGAGCGGCACGAGGCGGTCAACGACCTGCTGGGTGTGCTCATGCTGCTGGGCGCTGGCATCGCCCTGCTGCTGCTGGTCATGCAGGCCAACGTGCGCCACGCGCTGCGCCCGCTGGGCGCGCTGCTGCAGACCATCCGCGACATCGAGGAGCCCGACCACCGCGCGACCGACGCGCTGCGCAGCCTGCCGCAGGATCTGCCCACGCGCGAGCTGGCGGTGATCGCCGCCGCGCTGCGCCATCTGGCGCTGGCGCTGGACGAGGCCAGCGCCGAGCGCCGCGCGCTGAGCCAGAAGGTGCTGTCGCTGCAGGAGGACGAACGGGCCCACCTGGCACGCGAGCTGCACGACGAGTTCGGCCAGCGCCTCACGGCCCTGCGGCTGGACGCCACCTGGCTGCAGCGCCAGTTGGCCGACGCACCACCCGCGCGCCGCGCCACGCCGGCCGAGCTGCAGCAGGTGGTGCGGGACATGGCCGACCGCTGCGCCGAGGTGCAGGCCGACATCCGCGACCTGCTGGTGCGCCTGCGCCCGCTCGGCCCGGGTGCCACCGCCGTGGCGTGGACCGACGTCATAGCCCAGCTCGAAGCCCTGGTGCAGAGCTGGCAGGCCACGGCCGCCCGTCACGAAGGTGCCCACCGCGCCCTGGCGACCCGGTTCCACTTCGACCCCGGCCCGGCGGGCGGCGCACCGGCCCAGCTGCCGCGCGACATCGCGCTGGCCCTGTACCGGCTGAGTCAGGAAGCGCTCACCAACATTGCCCGCCATGCCCATGCCAGCCAGGCCGGTCTGAGCCTGCGCTGCGCGCCGCCGGACCCGCAGGGCTGCATCAGCCTGACCTGGCAGGTGCAGGACGATGGCGTGGGCATCCCCGACCAGGCCAGCGCCGTCGGCCGGGGCAACGGCCTGGGCGGCATGCAGGAACGTGTCTGGGCGCTGGGTGGCGACTGGCAGGCGAGCCGCCCCACCGGCACCACAGGCCTGCTGCTGCGCGCACGCCTGAGCCTGCCGGGCTCTGCGCCCGGCCTGCGATGATGCGTGCCCGCGCCCGCCGCTGCCGCGCGCGACCGCCCCGTCCACCATGCCCGCCCGCCGCCTCGTGCCCACCGACCATACGCCACCCGGCACCGCACGGGCGCTAGCCGACGCCTGGCGCATCGCCCTGGTGGACGACCACGCCATCGTGCGCATCGGCTACCGGCGCCTGCTCGAACTCGAACCCGACCTCGAGGTCTGTGCCGAGTTCGCCGACGCCGAATCGGCCGCCGCCGCGCTGCTCGCCCCGGGCGCGGCGGGGCAGGTCGACCTGCTCATCCTGGACCTGTCGATGCCTGGACGCAGCGGCCTGGACCTGCTGCGCCAGCTGCACGACGCCCTGCCCGCGCTGCAGGTGCTGGTGGTCAGCATGCACGACAGCGCGGCCATGCAGTCGCAGTGCCAGCGCGCCGGCGCGGCCGGCTTCGTGTCCAAGGCGGTCGACCCGCTGGCCGTGCTGCGCGCGGTGCGCGCCATCCAGGCCGGCCTGCGTCCGCAGTCGTCCGGTCCGCGGCCGCCAGGCCGTCGCGCGCCGCATGAGCAGCTCACCGCGCGCGAGTTCGCGGTCATGCAGCTGCTGGTCACCGGCGCCAGCGTCGAGGCCATCGCCCGCCAGCTCGAGGTGAGCGACAAGACCGTTTCCAACTACCAGACGCTGATCCGCCAGAAGCTGGGCGTGAACAACACGGTCGACCTGCTGCACTACGCGCAGCGCCACGGCATCGTGCCCTGAACGACGCGTGCGGGCGTCGGCGACGCTGGGCCGCTCACCGACGGCCGGCCCGCGCGTCCTATCTGAGGATCAGCAGCGACAGCAGGTGGCCGACCTTGTTGCGCAGTTCGGCGGTACCGACCTTGCCGTCGCCATCGGCATCGGCCAGCTTGAAGCGCGCCTCGGCCAGGGCCAGGAACTCCGCCTGGTCCAGGCTGCCATCCTGGTCGGGGTCGGCGCGCCGGAGGTCGGTCAGCGTGATCCCCGTGCCGCGCACCTCGGTCGAGCCGAGCACGCCGTCGCGGTTGCGGTCCAGCCGCCCGAAGCCCCGCTGCGCCGCCGCCTTCACGTCGGCCCAGGTCAGGTAGCCGTCCTTGTCCGGGTCCAGGCGCAGGATGGCTGCGCTGACCGGATCCAGCTCCTCGACGGCCGGCTCGGCAGCCGATGTCACGGGGCACCAGGCCAGCAGGCCGAGCAGGGCGACCAAGGTGGAACAACGCAGGGCAGACAGCATGGGCATCCTTTCCGTTTGGTGCGCCGCACCGTGCGGCACGCGCCATCGC
Source organism: Pseudomonadota bacterium (assembly GCA_046045865.1). Taxonomy (GTDB): domain Bacteria; phylum Pseudomonadota; class Gammaproteobacteria; order Burkholderiales; family Burkholderiaceae_C; genus Sphaerotilus. Next base: position 15,544 of record JBJOKY010000033.1, read on the forward strand.
GGCGGATTATCCCGACCGCCGCCGCGCGGGCCGCCGTGCGCATCCTGCCTGCAACAGCGGGCAGCGCGGACTTACCCTGAACCGGGAAGTTTTCCCGGCAAGCCGGGCACGCGAGTGGCTACCTTGCGCATCCTGCCGCAGGCGCGGCGCGGTTCGAGCGGCCGCACCGCCTTGTGCGCAGGACTTCAGCACCACAGGAAGTCCACGCCACATGACCGCGCATCCGTCCGCCCTCCAGTCCCGTCCCAGCATCCTGTCGAGCGCCATCGCGCTGGCGCTGGGCTCGCTCGTCCTGACCCAGGTGGCCGTGGCCCAGACCGCCGTCGCGCCCACCCTCGACCCGGTCGAGATCGTCGGCACCACGCCGCTGCCCGGCACCGGCATCGACCGCGACCTGGTGCCGGCCAACGTGCAGAGCCTGTCGGGCGCACGCCTGCGCGAGCAGCAGGAGCTCAACCTGGCCGAACTGCTGCGCCGCCACGTCGCCAGCGTCAACGTGGTCGAGACCCAGGGCAACCCCTACCAGCTCGAGCTGAACTACCGCGGCTTCACCGCCAGCCCGCTGCTGGGCCAGCCGCAGGGGCTGTCGGTCTTCCTGGACGGCGTGCGCGTCAACGAGGCCTTCGGCGACGTCGTCAACTGGGACCTGATCCCGCGTGCGGCGCTGTCGGGCATGACGCTCATGCCCGGCTCCAACCCGCTGTTCGGCCTGAACACGCTGGGCGGCGCACTGGTGCTGCAGACCAGGTCGGGCGACACCGACCCGGGCAGCGAGGTCGAGCTCGGCCTGGGCTCGTTCGGCCGCAAGGAGCTGGAGCTCAGCCACGGCATGAGCCTGGGCGCCAGCACCCACCTGTTCGTGGCGCTCAGCCGCTTCGAGCAGGACGGCTGGCGCGACCACTCGCCCAGCGAGATCAGCCAGCTCTACGCCAAGCTCAACGGCCGTCAGGGCGCGTTCGACTGGCGCCTGAGCGTCACCGCGGCCGACAACAGCCTGGTCGGCAACGGCCTGCTGCCCGAGGCCCTGGCCGACGCGCGGCGCAGCCAGATCTACACCCGCCCGGACCGCACCGACAACCAGCTCGGCGCCTTCAGCCTGGGCCTGGGCTGGGATCTCGGCGCCGGCCAGCGCCTGCAGGGCCAGGCCTATCTGCGCAAGCTCGATGTCAAGACCGTCAACGGCGACCTGAACGACGCCTACGACCCGGTGCTGGTGCCCGAGACCGGCGTCGAGAACCGCACCGCCGGCAAGCAGACCAGCCGCGGCGTCGCGCTGCAGTGGAGCCACCAGGCGCCCGGCAGCCTGACCAGCCTGGGCCTGTCGTACGACAGCAACAAGACCAACTTCCGCCAGACCGAGGCCGAGGGCATGCTGGACGACACCCGCGCCGTGATCGACCTGGAGGACGAGAAGCTCAACGCCGCCATCACCGGCAAGAGCCGCACCACCAGCGTGTGGGCCGAGCAGATCACCCAGTTCACCCCGGACCTGTCGCTGAGCCTGTCGGCGCGCCACAACCGCACCCGCGTCTCGACCTTCGATGTCGGCCGCCGCCTGGGACTGCCGACCACGCTGGACGCCAGGGACACCTACAGCAAGCTCAACCCCGGCCTGGGCGCCACCGTCAAGCTCGGCGGCGGCACCACGGCCTACGCTGGGTACAGCCAGGGCAACCGCGCGCCCAGCCCCATCGAGCTGGGCTGCTCCGACCCGGACAACCCCTGCGTGCTGCCCAACGCGCTGCAGGCCGATCCGCCGCTCAAGCAGGTCGTGTCGCGCACGCTCGAGGCCGGCCTGCGCGGCAAGCTGGCCGCTGCCGGCGGCAGCTGGCGCTGGAACGCGGGCGTGTTCTCGACGCAGAACAAGGACGACATCCTGTTCGTCAGCAACAGCCTGGCCGCGGGCTACTTCCAGAACTTCGGCAAGACCCGCCGCCAGGGCGCCGAGCTGGGTGTGCAGGGCCGCGTCGGCGCTGTCGAGCTCGGCCTGAACTACACCCGGCTGGACGCAACCTACCAGTCCGGCGCCTGCGTGGTGTCCGAGCCCAACAGCACGGCCTACGACCCGGCCGCGCCCAACACCAACCAGCTGTGCACCAACGAGGCCGAGATCGAGGTGCGGCCGGGTGACCGCCTGCCCGGCATACCGCAGCACCTGCTCAAGTTCGACCTGGCCTGGCGCGCCGCCGAAGGCGTGCGCGTGGGCGCCAACGTCACCGCCCAGTCTGGCGCGTATGTGCGCGGCAACGAGAACAACCGCCACCAGCCCGATGGCGTCGATTTCTTCGGCAGCGGCCGCACCGCCGGTTTCGCCGTGCTCAACCTCGACGCGCGCTGGGCCATCGCCAAGGGCCTGAGCCTGGTGGGCAAGATCAACAACGTGCTCGACCGGCGCTACGACACCGGCGGCATGCTGGGCGAGAACGCCTTCGACCCCGGCGGCAACCTGCAGCACCCGGACGACTGGCGCGACGAGCAGTTCGTCGCCCCGGCCGCGCCGCGGAGCATGTCGCTGGCGCTGCGCTGGCGCTTCGGCAGCTGATCCGATCCATGCTGCAGGACCACACGGACGCAATCAGGCACACGCCCGGGCTCACAAGCTGCTACAATGCTGCACAGCACAACCGCCTCGATGGCCTGCACGGCTCGTCGAGGCGGTTTTGTTTGACGACCATCCCCCCTGACCTTCCCGGGCCTTCGCAGCCTGTCCAGTCCGGCGCTTGCAGACCGACATGTCCGCAGCACCTGTACCGACACTCCGCCGGCCCCGTTCCGTGCTCCGTGCCGTCCGACCCGATCGGATGCTGACGCGATCGGAACATTCCGCAGCAGCGGCCTCACCGGCCGCGCGGCCTCACGGCTGCTGCGGCCGCGGTCGGTGGCGATGCCCATAGACCGCGGACAACAAGCGTCCGCGCCCTGCAGCATCCGGCACCACCTTTCGCCGGCGGCATGCCTTGCGTCTGTGCCTCGGCCACCGGCCGATGTGCAAGGCGCCAGCCCGGGCGTGTGCGTGTGTCATCCGCTTTGCCGCAGTGTCTTCCCCTGCGACGAAAGTGATCTGATGAGCTTTGACTCCCTGAACCTGCACGCCAACATCCTGCGTGCCATCTCCGACGCCGGCTACACCACGGCCACCGAAGTGCAGTCCCGCGCCATCCCGCTCGCCCTGGAAGGCCAGGATCTGCGCGTGTGCTCCAGCACCGGCAGCGGCAAGACCGCCGCCTTCATGATCCCCGCCCTGCAGCTGGTGCTGAGGAAGCGCGACGAGGCCCGTGCCGCCCGCGCCGCCGCCCAGGCCAGCCAGCCCGCCGCCACCCCCGAGGCCGCCCAGGCCCAGGACGCCAACCCCGAGCAGCGCCAGGCGCGCCGCAACCAGCGCCGCAACAGCCGCTTCGACGCCCCGCGCACGTCGGCCGTCGGCCCGCACGTGCTGGTGCTGGCCCCCACGCGTGAACTGGCCCAGCCGCCACGTGCCCGGCCTGCGCGTCGGCCTGGTGGTGGGCGGCATGCCCTACCCGGCCCAGCTCGCCATGCTGCGCGCCTCGCTCGACATCCTCATCGCCACCCCGGGCCGTCTGATCGACCACCTGGAAAGCGGCGCCGTGCGTTTCGGCGAGATCGAGATGCTGGTGCTCGACGAAGCCGACCGCATGCTCGACATGGGCTTCATCGAGCCCATCGAGCACATCGCCGCCGCCCTGCCCTCGCCGCGCCAGACGCTGATGTTCAGCGCCACCTTCGCCGGCCCGGTCGGCCGCCTGGCGGCCCAGCTGATGAAGCCCGAGGCCCAGCGCGTCGAGGTCAGCAGCCACACCCAGCAGCACGACAACATCGCCCAGGAACTGCTCTGGGCCGATGACATGCAGCACAAGGACGCGCTGCTCGACCACATCCTGGCCAGCACCGAGCTGGAGCAGGCCGTGGTCTTCACCAGCACCCAGCGTGATGCCGACGAACTGGCCGCGCGCCTGTCCGACCAGGGCCATGCCGTGGCGCCGCTGCACGGCGGCATGCCGCAGGGCATGCGCAACCGCACGCTGATGGCCCTGCGCCGGGGCGACCTGCGCGTGCTGGTGGCCACCGACGTGGCCGCGCGCGGCATCGACGTGCCCACGATCAGTCACGTCATCAACTACGGCCTGCCGATGAAGGCCGAGGACTACGTGCACCGCATCGGCCGCACCGGCCGCGCCGGTCGCAACGGTGTGGCCATCACCTTGGCCGAGCGCCGCGACTCGTCCATGATCCGCCGCATCCAGCACTTCACCACACGCGCCATCCCGGTGGCCGTGCGTGTCGGTCTGGAGCCGCGCCGCCCGGTGCCTCGCCTGGACGGCGCCATCCCCTCGGGCAACGGCCCGCGCGGTGGCGGCATGCGCAACGACCGCGCTGGCGGCTACGGCGCCCAGCGCGGCTTCGGTGCGCCACGTGGCGACTTCGGCGGCCAGCGCGACGACCGTCGCGGCCCGCCGGCCTTCGACCGCGCCCCGCGTGGTGATCGCCCGGCCTTCGGCGACCGTCCTGCCTTTGGTGACCGCCCCGGCTTCGGCGGCCCTGGCCACGGCGGCCGCGGCGGCCATGACGCCCCACGCGGCAACTTCCACCCGGCCGACCGCGCCGGCCGCGACGACAACCGCGCCCCGGCCCGCCAGGCCGATCCGCGCCCGATCGACCGCAACCGCGGCGACCGCCCCTGGGCGGGCCGCCCGGGTCCGCGCGGCCCGCGCGGCTGAGGCAGCGCGGGCAGGGCGCAGCGGCTGACCGGACAGGCCGCTCACCCGCCCCAGCCTGTGCTACCCGGAAACAGGCTGCGGTGCAAGGCCGCAGCCGGATGCCCGGCAGGGTGATCCACGGCAAGAGGCCGCGCCATGCGCGGCCTCTTGCGTTTCCACGACCAGATGAACCGGCGGCATGTGCAGCGCGATGCGCGGCGCCGCACGGTTCGCTACAGCTCGCGCGCAGATCCAGGGCCAGGCCTGGCACGCCTGTCGCACGGTGATCTTGCACGGCATCAATGCCCAGGCAAGTCCTTTCAAGACGATGGTCTGCAGGCGTGCAAATGCCGTGGATCTGCTGGCGCGTGTGCGCCGACGGGCCCGGCTGAGGCCGCGATTCCGACGCACGCGAACAAGTTCCGTAACCGGTGCACGCAGCAGCGATGAACCATGCCGACCCCCTTCAATCAGGGGATGTCCGGTGGGGGTGGTGAGCAGCGATTCTCACCAGCAAGTGGCCAGATGGCGACACCGAAGCCAGTGACCACCGGCGTCCGGGTTGCCTCCGCCCCCCGTTCCACCAACTACGACACCGCCATGCATACACACCGTCCGAGCCCCTGTGCGCAGCCCGTCGCCTGCATCCCCCTGCATCGAATTGCCGGAGGGCAGCACTGATGGCCGCCGATCCACAGTCCCTGCGTCGACGCGCCGTCTACGCGTGCTTGCAGGGCATGCTGGACGAGGCATCGATCATGAAGGTCCTGGGGCAGCTGTCGCAGAGCCTGCGCAGCGAACAGGCCACCGACGTGATCCGTTTCGTGGACAGCCTGGCCGGCCCGTTCGGGCTGGACGGTGCCCAGGCCAAGCGCCTGTACGCGGACATCTACCGTCGCATGCGCGAGCCTGAGGCCAACCTGCCGCCAGATCCGCTGCCGCAGGAGTCGCTTCGTTTCGCCCCGCCGCCCGTTGCCGCGCCGGCCTACATGCCCCCACCGGGCTACATGGCCCCGCCGCCCGGCTACATGCCCGCGCCTGCGGGCTACATGCCCGCGCCCGCCGGCTACGCGCCGCCCCCCGGTTATGTGCTGACGCCCGAGCACGCACAGCAACCCGTCGTCAACCCCGTGGCCGCAGCGCTGGCAGCGGCCAGCACCGCGATGCCTGCACTGCAGCCGGCCGCCGCCGCACCGGCGCCGGCCCCACTGCCGCCGGCCGCACCGCTGGACCTGGGCAGCCTGCCTGTCGAGCCGCAGATGGTGTTCGGTTCGGTGATGCGCCGCATCATCAGCGAAGTGGCGCAGTTCCACACCGAAGCGCTGGACGAGGTGCGCAAGGACGCACTGGCACAGCTTGAAATGTCGCGCACGCCCGCGCATGCCCGCGAAGCCTTCCGCGAGGCCTGGGGCCGCGCACGCCAGCACAACTGGCAACTGCGTGCCACGCACCCGGAACTCTCCGAACTGACCCGCGTGGTCTACCTCGCCCTGGTGGACGCGTTCGGCCGCGCCGGCGCCGACCAGATCCTGCAACGTGCACTGCAGCTGGCAGAAAGCCTGCCTGAAGCCCGTCAGTTCTCGCCGCGTCGCCTGCTGGCGGCGATGTAAATCACAACTCCAAGGAACTTACCCATGTCCTCACTGACGGATAACGTCCTCGACCAGGATCCGGTCATGACCGCAGAGGAGCGCAAGGTCATCATTGCCTCCTCGGTCGGCACCGTGTTCGAGTGGTACGACTTCTACCTCTACGGTTCGCTGGCACCCATCATCGCCAAGCAGTTCTTCTCGGGCCTGGACCCGTCGGCGGCCTTCATCTTCGCGCTGCTGGCCTTCGCGGCCGGCTTCATCGTGCGGCCGTTCGGCGCGCTGATCTTCGGCCGCCTGGGCGACATGATCGGGCGCAAGTACACCTTCCTGATCACCATCCTGCTGATGGGCTCGTCCACCTTCATCGTGGGCATGCTGCCCAGCTACGAGAAGGTCGGCGTGGTCGCCCCGGCCGTGCTGATCGCGCTGCGCCTGCTGCAGGGCCTGGCACTGGGCGGCGAATACGGCGGTGCGGCCACCTACGTGGCCGAACATGCACCTCAGAACAAGCGCGGCGCCTGGACCTCCTGGATCCAGACCACCGCCACGCTGGGCCTGCTGATGTCTCTGATGATCATCCTCGTCACACGCAATACCGTGGGCGAAGCCGCCTTTGCCGATTGGGGCTGGCGCATCCCGTTCGCGCTGTCGATCTTCCTGCTCGGCGCGTCGGTATGGATCCGCATGTCCATGAGCGAGTCGCCCGCATTCAAGAAGATGCAGGAAGACGGCAAGCTGTCGGCCGCACCGCTGACCGAGGCGCTGGGCCAGTGGAAGAACCTGCGCATCATCCTGCTGTCCCTGTTCGGCCTGGTGGCTGGACAGGCCGTGGTCTGGTACACGGGCCAGTTCTACGCCCTGTTCTTCCTGACCAGCGTGCTCAAGGTCGAATCGTCGAGCGCCAACATGATGGTGGCCATCTCGCTGCTGCTGGGCACGCCCTTCTTCATCTTCTTCGGCACGGTGAGCGACCGCATCGGCCGCAAGCCGGTCATCATGGCCGGCCTGCTGCTGGCCTGCATCACCTACTTCCCGCTGTTCAAGACGCTGACCGAAGCGGCCAACCCTGACCTGGCCAAGGCCCAGCGCTTCTCGCAGATCGTGGTGGCGGCCGACCCGGCAACCTGCTCCTTCCAGGGCAGCCCGATCGCGCGCGAGATCGACTTCACCTCGGCCTGCGACATCGGCAAGCGCGCCCTGGCGCAGAACTCGGCCTCGTACTCGAACGAGAAGCTGCCCGCAGGCACCCCGACCGTGGTGCGCATCGGCGACAAGACGCTCACGCCCCCGGTGGCCAAGCTCAATGGTGCCAAGGACCGCTTCGACGAGGGCAGCGTCACCGCCATCGCGGAGTTCCGCAAGGACCTCGCCGTGGCTCTGGCGGCTGCCGGCTACCCCGCCAAGGCCGACCCGGAAAAGATCAACAAGCCCGAGGTGGTGCTGATCCTGACCGTGCTGGTGATCTACGTGACCATGGTCTACGGCCCCATCGCCGCCGCCCTGGTGGAGATGTTCCCGACCCGCATCCGCTACAGCTCGCTGTCGCTGCCCTACCACATCGGCAACGGCTGGTTCGGCGGTCTGATGCCCACCATCGCCTTCGCCATGGTGGCCAGCAACGGCGACATCTTCTACGGGCTGTGGTATCCGATCGTGATCGCCGCGGTCAGCTTCGTCATCGGCATGGTGTTCGTGCGCGAGTCGAAGGACGTGGACATCTACGCCAAGTTCCT
>JBJOKY010000236.1:0-7230 GCA_046045865.1 Pseudomonadota bacterium
CTGGCCGACGCCGCCGGCTGGGTCGACATCGACCCCGGCACCCTGCGCCACAAGACCTTTGCCAACATCTATGCCCTGGGCGACGTGGGCAACACCACCAACGCCAAGACGGCGGCCGCGGCGCGCATCCAGGCGCCGGTGGTGGCGCACAACATCGTCGCCACCCGCAGCGCACCGCGCGAGCCGGGCAGCGGCCTGGCGAAGTACAACGGCTACGGCTCCTGCCCGCTGACGGTGGAACGCGGCAAGATCGTGCTGGCCGAGTTCACCTACGGCGGCAAGGTGGCACCGAGCTTTCCCAGGTGGCTGATCGACGGCACCAAGCCCTCGGCACTGGCCTGGTACCTGAAGGAACGCATCCTGCCGCCGCTGTACTGGAACCACATGCTCAAGGGCCGCGAGTGGATGGCCCAGCCCGAGATGCAGGGCTGACCGACATGATGCGCCACTGGATGCCCGGCGTGCCGCTGCTGGACTGGGGCCGGCGCTACGACCGCGAGACGCTGGTGGGCGACCTGGTCGCCGCCCTCATCGTCACCATCATGCTCATCCCGCAGAGCCTGGCCTACGCCCTGCTCGCCGGGCTGCCGCCCGAGGTGGGCCTGTACGCCAGCGTGGCGCCGCTGCTGCTGTACGCCGTGTTCGGCTCCAGCCGCGTGCTGGCGGTCGGGCCGGTGGCGGTGGTCTCGCTCATGACGGCGGCCGCGGTCGGCCAGTTCGCCGCGGTGGGCTCGCCGCAGTACTGGGCGGCCGCCATCACCCTGGCCTTCCTCAGCGGTGCCATGCTGCTGGTGATGGGCGTGCTGCGCCTGGGTTTCCTGGCCAACTTCCTCAGCCACCCGGTCATCTCGGGCTTCATCTCGGCCTCGGGCCTGCTCATCGCGGCCAGCCAGCTGAAGACCCTGATGGGCGTGAAGGCCGACGGCCACAACCTGCTTGACCTGCTGCTCGCCCTGGGCCGCCAGGCCACTCACACCCACTGGCTCACGCTGGGCGTGGGCGTGCTCACCACGGCCTTCCTGTTCTGGGTGCGCAAGGGCCTCAAGCCGCTGCTGATCGGCTGGGGCATGGGGTCCAGGCTGGCGGATGTGTGCGCCAAGGCCGGCCCGGTGGCGGCCATCGCCGTCACCACCGGCCTGGCCTGGGGCCTGGGCTGGAAAGACGCCGGCATGAAGATCGTCGGCACTATTCCGCAAGGCCTGCCACCCTTCACGCGGCCCAGTTTCGACCCGGCGCTGTGGCGCGAGCTGGCCATGCCCGCGCTGCTCATCAGCGTGGTGGGCTTCGTGGAGTCGGTGTCGGTCGGCCAGACCCTGGCGGCCAAGCGGCGCCAGCGCATCGAGCCCGACCAGGAACTGGTCGCCCTGGGCGCCAGCAACCTGTCGGCAGCCTTCACCGGCGGCTTTCCGGTCACGGGCGGTTTTTCGCGCTCGGTGGTGAACTTCGACGCCGGTGCGCAAACGCCCGCGGCCGGCGTGTTCACTGCGGCGGGCATCCTGCTGGCCTCGCTGCTGCTCACGCCGGCGCTGTACTTCCTGCCACAGGCCACGCTGGCGGCGACCATCATCGTGGCCGTGCTGTCGCTGGTGGACGTCACCATCCTCAAGCGCACCTGGGCTTATTCCAAGGCTGATTTCGCCGCTGTCGCCGCCACGCTGCTGGCCACGCTGGCGCTGGGCGTGGAGACCGGCCTGGTGATCGGCGTGGGCGTGTCGCTGGCGCTGTACCTGTTTCGCACCAGCCGGCCGCACATCGCCACGGTGGGCCTGGTGCCGGGCACCGAGCACTTCCGCAACGTGCTGCGCTACGAGGTGCGGACCAGCCCGCAACTGCTCGGCCTGCGTGTGGACGAGAGCCTGTACTTCGCCAATGCCCGTGCGCTGGAAGACTGCGTGAACGACGCCGTGGCCCGCCAGCCCGAGCTGCGCCATGTGGTGCTGCAGTGTTCGGCCATCAACGCCATCGACGCCAGCGCGCTGGAGAGCCTGGAGGCGATCGACAAGCGCCTGGGCGATGCCGGCATCACCCTGCACTTCTCGGAGGTGAAAGGGCCGGTGATGGACGCGCTCAAGCGCAGCGACTTCCTGGCTCACCTGCGTGGCCGGGTCTTCCTGAGCCACTACCAGGCCGTGGCCGCGCTGGCACCCGAGCTGCTGGACAGGCCGTCGCCCACCCCGGTCCGGGTGGCCAGCGCCTGACCGGCCTGACCGGCAGACCGGCCGGCAGGAAACATCGCCGACGCATGGAATAAACCGGCACGCCGGCGTGTTCACCGTGTTGCCCCTCAACATCACGGAGATCCACCCATGATCCGCAAACTCCCGTCATCCGCCCTCCTGATCGCCGCCCTGCTGGCCGGCGGCTGTGCCGCCACGGGCACCGGCGCGCCGGCCGTGACCACCGACGGCGTGCTCGTCGGCAGCAACGGCATGACGCTCTACACCTTCGACAAGGACACCGCCGGCAGCGGCAAGAGCATGTGCAACGGCCCGTGCGCCACCAACTGGCCCCCGCTGATGGCCGCCACCTGGGCCGGCAGCAACGGCGACTGGAGCGTGGTGACGCGCGACGACGGCACGCGCCAGTGGGCCTACAAGGGCAAGCCGGTCTACTTCTGGATCAAGGACCAGAAGGCCGGCGACCGCAGCGGCGACGGCGTGAACAACGTGTGGCACGTCGCCCGCCCGTAAGCGCGTTGCGCCCACCGACCGGCCGCCAGCATGGGCGTCGAGCAGACCCTGGGACACATACCGGCGCTGCGCCGCTACGCACGCCTGCTCACCGGCGACGCCCACCGCGCCGACGACCTGGTGCAGGACACGCTGGAGCGCGCCTGCACGCGCTGGGCGCTGTGGCAGCCGGGCTCGCTGCTGCGCAGCTGGCTGTTCACCCTGATGCACAACCTGCACGCCAACCAGCGGCGCGACTGGCGGCTGGACGACGCGCACGCCGACCTGGACGACATCGCCGAACCCGCCCACGAGCCGATGGCGCACGCCGGCGAACGCCTGGATCTGCAGCGCGCCCTGGCCGAGCTGCCCGCGCCCATGCGCGAGGTGCTGCTGCTCGTGACGGTGGAGGAATACTCCTACGCCGAGGCGGCCGACATCCTGGGCGTGCCGGTCGGCACCGTCATGTCGCGCCTGAACCGTGCGCGCGAGAAACTCCGTGCCCTCATGAGCGACCCCGGGCCGGCGCCGCGCGCCGCGCCGCTGCAGCTGGTGAAACGATGAACGACAGCCCCACCGATCCCGCCCAGGCTGCCGCCGTGGCCGTGGAAGAACTGCACGCCTTCGTCGACGGCCAGCTGCCCGGCGCACGCGTGCCGGCCGTGCTGGCCTGGCTGCAGGCCCACCCCGACGACGCCCGGCGCGTGCTGCAGTGGCAGGCCCAGGCGCTGCAGCTGCGCCAGCTGGCAGCCAGCGTCGTGCTGGACAAGCGCGGCGACGCCATGGCCGCGGCCGTGCTGCGCGCCGCGCGCCAGGCGCCGCAGCGGCGCGGCTGGGGCCAGGCCGCCGCCGTGTTCCTGCTGCTGGGCCTGGGCGCCGCCGGCGGGCGCTACCTGCCGGGCCTGGCCGGGCCGGCCGGCGACGCGCCGGTGCCCGGGCTGGCGGCCGCGCGTTCACCCGCCTTCGTGCGCGAGGCCGCACTCGCGCACGCCGTGTTCGTGCCCGAGAAACGCCATTCGGTCGAGGTCGCCGCCTCCGACGAGGCCCACCTGGTGCAGTGGCTCAGCCACCGCCTGGGCGCACCGCTCAAGGTGCCGAGCCTGGTCGACAGCGGCTACCACCTGCTGGGCGGACGGCTGCTGCCCGGCGAGGGCAGCCCGCGCGCCCAGTTCATGTACGAGAACGCCCGTGCCGAGCGCCTCACGCTCTACGTGGCGGTGTTCGCGCCCGGCCAGGGCCCGGGCGAGACGGCCTTCCGCGCCGCGCGCGTGGACGGGCAGTCGACCTTCTACTGGGTCGACGATCGCTACGGCTACGCCCTGAGCGCCGACGCGGGCGGCCCCGACCTGGCGGCCGTCGCCCGCGCGGTCCATGCGCAACTCGAGCACCAGGCCGGCCCCTGACGGCCGCACAGCACCACACCCCACCGCAGCCAGCCCGACGGCGCGCGTGCGCTCGATGAACGGCGCGGTGCTCGAGGCCCGGAAGGACGACGACATCGAACGTGCCCGTCCTCAACCCGGCCACCGGCCAGGCGATTGGCCAGGTGATCGGCCTGGTGATCGGCCAGGTGGCACGACGCGCCGAAGGCTGCGGCCTGGGCGAAGCCGCAGCCGCCGCCAAGACCGGCTTCGACACCTGACCCGCCCTGTCGCGGTCGACACGTCGTGGATCAGCATGGCCGCCCTGCCCGCTGCCGGGGTGCCCTACGGCGGCATCAGGGACACCGGACACGGCAGCGAGGGCGGCTGCGGGGCGGTGGAGGCCTGCCTCGACACGCGCGCCGTGAGCATCATGAACGGGTGATGTCGAAGCGCATGAAGCAGAAGTTCGCGTCGTGCTGCAACTGCAGCACCGCGCCCAGCCGGGTGTAGAAACCCGGCCCGTCGGTGCCGAAATAGACGCGGCGCACGCCCAGGCGGCGCGCCTCGGCCAGCAGCCGGCGCACCAGCGCCGAGCCGATGCCGCGGCCGCGCTGGTCGGCGCGCACCACCAGGCCGGCCAGCCAGGGCGTCCAGTCGGTGTGGGTGTCGTCGTCGCGGTCGACCAGGTTGATCACGCCGAGCACGGTGTCGGTGCCGGTGTCGCCGTCGTCGCCCAGCGCCACCAAGCACAGGGGCACGGCGTCGGGGCTGGCGGCCTGCGCCAGGCGCTCGGCCATGGCGGCGATGCTGGCGCCGGGCACGGCGGTCCAGAACTCGTGCCAGATCATGGCGGCCGCGGCCTGGCGGTGCTGCGGCTGGGTGTGCAGGTGCACGATGCGCAGGGCGTCGCGGGAGAGGTCGGTGCGGGTTTGCGGGTTCATCGCGCTCGATCGTGATTCTGGTCACGCCGCAAACCGGGGCGCACGGCTGGCCCGATCCGGTCGCTCAGGCGGGCGTGTCGGGTTTCTTGAGCATGCCCGACAAGGCCTGCGCCATGCCGGTGATGCCCTGGTTCGACAGGCCGGCGTCCTTCATCACGGCGTCGACGATGGGCTTGGCGAGCTGGTACTGCAGTGCAGAGTTCATCACCTGCTCCGGAAAGGTGGCGCCCGCCTGCGCGCCGGCACTGCCCGCGTCGTTGCCGCCGCCGGCCCCGCCCATGCCGGGCAGGCCGCCGACCTGGACGATGCGGATCGATTCGATCTTCTCCATCGGCCGCACCGCCTGTTCCAGGATCTGCGGCAGCTGCTGCAGCAGCAGCGTGCGCACCTGCAGGTCGATCTGGGCAGCCGAGAGCGTGTTCAGCGCCTCGTTGATCGCGCGTTTGCCGTCGGCTTCGGCCAGCGCCGCGGCCTGGCGCGCCCTGGCCTCGATGGTCACGGCCTCGGCACGGTCGAGCGCGGCTTCCTTTTCCGCCGACGCCGCCACCTTGACGGCGATGGCGCTGCGCTCGGCCTCCTTCGAGGCCTCGATCAGCTGGATGTTCTTCTCGCGCTCGGCCACGGCCACCTGCCGGGCGGTGCTGACCGCTTCCTCGGCCTTGACGGATTCGGCCCGCGCCAGGTTGGCCGCCGCGTCGGCGTCCGACTGCTCGCGCGACTTGTTCGCGATCGCGATCTGCATGTCCTGGCGCGCGATCTCGACCTGCTTGCGCTGCTCGGCGCGCAGCATCTCGGTCTGGCGCTCCAGCTCGATCTCGCGTGTCTGGATCACGAGCTTCTTTTCCAGCTCGGCGGCCTTGATCTCGCGTTCGGCCTCGATGCGCTTCTGGCTGACCTGCTGCTCGGCCTCGATCTTGGCGGCCTCGGCTTCGCGGCTGCGCTCGGCCTGCTGCGACGCGATCAGCGCCGACTGTTCGGCCCGCGTGACCTCGATCTCGCGCATCTGGCCGAGCGAGGCGAACTCCTGGTCCTTCTCGATCGTGAGCTTCTGGCGCGTGGCGTCGAGGTTCTTGGTGCGCACCTGCACCTCGGTGTCCTGCTCCACGTCGTTGCGCTGCTTGCGCCGCGCCTCGGTCTGCTCGGTCAGGCGGGTCAGGCCTTCGGCGTCGAAGGCGTTGTTGGGGTTGAAGAACTGCTTGTCGGTCTGGTCCAGGCTGGTGAGCGAGACGGATTCCAGCTCCAGGCCGTTCTTCTCCAGGTCCTCGGCGACCGCGTTCTGCACCGCCTGCACGAAGTCGCGCCGCTTGTCCTGCAGTTCCTGGATGGTCATGGTGGCCGCCGTGGCGCGCAGCGAATCGACGAACTTGTCCTCGACCAGGGCCTTGAGCTCGTCCGGGCTCATGGTGCGTGCGCCCAGCGTCTGCGCGGCGATGCTGACCGATTCCTCGGTCTGCTTGACGCGCACGAAGAAGGCCGCCGTCACGTCCACGCGCATCCTGTCCCTGGTGATCAGGCTCTCGCGCTCGCGCCGCACGACTTCGAGCTTGAGCGTGTTCATGTTCACCAGCACCCGCTCGTGGAACACCGGCAGCACGATGGCGCCGCCGTCCATGATCACCTTCTGCCCGCCCAGACCGGTGCGCACGAAGGCAGTCTCCTTGGTCGAGCGCTTGTACAGGCGCGCAAAGATGATGCCGATGGTCAGCAGCGCGACCAGCGCGATGCCCGCGATGATCAGCAGCTCGATCAGGTTGCTCATGTGCTCGGTTCTCCCTGTGCTTGAAACGTCGGTTGTGGGGTCGGGTGGGTCGGGTCGTGACGTGATGTGTCGTGTCGTGCCTGCAACACTGGCGCGGCGCAGCCAGGCTGCATCACATCAGCGTCGGGTGCGGATTGGCGATGCAGCGGTAGAAGGCGCCCGCCTTCCTGATGATCAGCACCGGCGTGCCTTCGTCGAAGACGTCGTCGTCGAGGTCGGGTTCGACCATCAGGTAGTGCGACCGCCCCAGGCTGTCCTTCACCTTGGCCTGCGCCGCCAGGCCGCGGCGCGCGCCGCCGGCGACGATCACGCCCACGCGGCCGACCAGGCTGTGTTCGCTCACGGCGCTGGTCTCGTCGCGCGGAATGATGTGGGCGATCAGCGCGCCCAGGCCACGCGCGGTGGCCATGCCGGCCGGCACGGCCAGCACGCCGGCCAGCCAGGCCGGCAGGTAGCCACCGAACAGGCCGCGGGCGACCATCTGCAGGCTGTAGCCG
>JBJOKY010000237.1:0-8593 GCA_046045865.1 Pseudomonadota bacterium
GTTGATCATGCCGCCCCAGCTGGGCGCCAGCAGCACCAGGCTGAAGATCATGCCCACGCTCTGCGCCCAGTCGGGCAGCGCGGTGTAGTGCAGGTGGTGGGGGCCCGCCCACATGTAGGTGAAGATCAGGGCCCAGAAGTGCACGATGGACAGCCGGTAGCTGTACACCGGACGGCCTGCCTGCTTGGGGATGTAGTAGTACATCATGCCCAGGAAGCCTGCGGTCAGGAAGAAGCCCACCGCGTTATGGCCGTACCACCACTGCACCATGGCGTCCTGCACGCCGGCGTAGGCGGAATAGCTCTTGGTCAGGCTGACCGGGATCTCGGCCGAGTTGACGATGTGCAGCAGCGCCACGGCGATGATGAAGGCGCCGAAGAACCAGTTGGCCACGTAGATGTGGCGCACCTTGCGCATGCCCACCGTGCCGAAGAAGACGATGGCATAGCTGACCCAGACGACGGCGATCAGGATGTCGATCGGCCATTCCAGTTCGGCGTACTCCTTGCCCGTCGTGAAGCCCAGCGGCAGCGACAGCGCCGCCAGCACGATGACGACCTGCCAGCCCACGAAGGTGAACAGGGCCAGGCCGGGCGCGAACAGGCGCGTCTGGCAGGTGCGCTGCACCACGTGGTAGCTGGTGGCGAACAGCACGCAGCCACCGAAGGCAAAGATGACCGCATTGGTGTGCAGCGGACGCAGCCGGCCGTAGCTGATCCACGGCAGGCCGAAATTGAGTTCGGGCCATGCCAGCTGGGCCGCGATGATCACGCCCACGAGCATGCCCACCACACCCCACAGCACGGCCGCGAGCGCGAAGCCGCGCACCGCGATGTCGCTGTAGACGGGTGGTGCCGCCTGCGAACTGGTTGAAGACGAAATAGCCATCGGTGTGCTCCTTGTGCAACTCTCGGATCTTGGTCGGCGGCGATTCTTTGTCACACCTTCAAGGGCTCACTTGATCGGTGTCAACCCGTACGGGTTGGTGACGGGAAGCCACAGTTCGTGAAGTCTTGTCAGCCTGTGGCAAGGGATCGCCCTGGAGGATGCGCATTCCTTCGCGCTCGATGTCGTCGAACTGGCCGCTGCGCAGTGCCCAGGCGAACACGCCGATGATGGCGAACACCAGCACCACGGACAGGGGAATGAGCAGGTAGAGGATGTCCATCGGATGTGCCGGCCTCAGCGCGCCGGGGCGTTGGCGGGACGGGCCTCGCCCGTCAGGGTCGGCGCCGTGGCGTGGCGCGGCGCGGCCTGCGATGCGGCGCTGTGTTCGTGGCTGCCGGCGCCGCGCGTCAGGCGCAGGGCATTGAGCACCACCAGCAGCGAACTGCCCGCCATGCCCAGGCCGGCGGCCCAGGGTGGCAGCCAGCCCGCCAGGGCCAGCGGCACGCAGGCCAGGTTGTAGGCCAGGGCCCAGGACAGGTTCTGCCGCACGATGCGCATGCAGCGCGCCGCGCCGGCATGCAGGGCGGTGATGTCGCCGATGCGGTTGGACAGCACCACCACGTCGGCGCGTGCCTGCGCCAGCGCGGCCGCGCTGCCCATGGCAACCGAGACATCGGCCCGCGCCAGCACCGGCGCGTCGTTGATCCCGTCGCCCGCCATCAGCACGCGCCGGCCCTGCTGCTGCAGCGCCTGCAGGGCGTCGAGCTTGTCCTGCGGCGTGCACAGGGCGCGCCAGGTGATGGCGGCGTGTGCCGCTGCTGGCGCCTGCAGGCGCTGAAGCAGCGCCGCCACGCTGGCCGGCTGATCGCCCGACAGCACGTGCACGCCCAGGCCACGCTGCTGCAGCGTCGCCACCGCGACGCAGGCATCGGGCCGGATCACCTCGTCGAACTCGAAGCGGGCGACCGGCCGCCAGGCCAGGCCGTCCTGCCGTGCCAGCCACACGGCCGGGCGCGCCGGCGCGTCCGAGGCGTCGCCCGGCAGGCCGCACCAGGCGGCACTGCCCAGCCGCCAGGCGCCGGCCAGGTCAGCCAGATCGGCCTGGCCAACCTGGTCCGTGGTCGAGTTCAGCGCCTGCAATCCGGCGCCCGGCTGTTCGGCCACGTCCGTCCAGTGCAGGGCCTGCGCCGCTTTGCCTTCGCCGGTGGTGTTCTGCGCCAGGGCGCGCGACAGCGGGTGGCGCGAGTGCTTGCCCAGGCTGGCGGCCAGGGCCTGCAGGCCGGCGTCGTCCAGGGTGTCGGCCGGCCTGCCGTCCAGGCGCAGCAGGGCGGCGGGCACGAGGCGGTCTTCGGTCAAGGTGCCGGTCTTGTCGAACACGACGGTATCGATACGCGTCAGGGCTTCGAGCGCGTCGAGCTTTTGCACCAGCACGCCGCGCCGTGCCAGCTGGCCGGCCGCGGCGATCAGCGCCACCGGCGCGCCAATGGACAGCGCGCAGGGGCAGGTGACGATCAGCACCGACACCGCCACCCAGGTGGCCCGGGCCGGATCGATCATCTGCCAGGCCAGCCAGGCCAGGCCGGCCAGCACCAGCACGCCCCAGAGGAAGGGCCCGGCCAGGCGGTCGGTCGCCTGCACGAAGGCCGGGCGTTCGGTGAGTGCGCGCTCCACCAACGCGACGATGCGCTGGTAACGCGTCTGCGCGCCCAGCTGGTCGACCCGCATCAGCACCGGTGCGCCCAGGTTCATGCAGCCAGCCGACACCTCGTCGCCCACGCCGCGTTCCACCGGCGTCGATTCGCCCGTCAGTGCCGCCTCGTCGACCTGGGTGCGGCCCTGCAGCAGCACGCCGTCGGCGGCGAAGGCCTGGCCGACCTGCACGCGTACCTGGTCGCCGATCAGCAATTCGGCCGGCGACACCAGCTGGCCCGAGCCGTCGGCCTCGACACGCTCGACCGCGTCGGGCAGGCGGCGCATCAGGGCGTCCAGGGCCTGGGCGGCGCGGCGGCGCGCGCGGGTCTCGAGCAGGCGCGCACCCAGCAGCACGGCGACGAACATCGAGAGCGAATCGAAATACACCTCGCCCTGGCCGCTGAACGTGGCCTGGCTGCCGGCGATGAAGGTGACCACGATGCCCAGCGCCACCGGCACGTCCATGCCGATGCGACGCTGGCGCAGCGAGCGCCATGCCGAGCTGAAATAGGGGCCGGCAGCGAACACCAGCACCGGCAGGCACAGCACCCAGCTGGCCCAGCGCAGCAGCATGACCATGTCGGCAGGTATCTCGCTCGCGTCGGCCATGTAGGCCGGCGTGGCGTACATCATCACCTGCATCATGCAGATGCCGGCCACGAACAGCCGCCACACGGCCTGGCGTGATTCGCTGCGCGCCTGGTTGAGAGCCTGCGCGCCGGTGTCCGGATAGGCGCCGTAGCCCGCGGCGCGGATGGCCTCGACCAGCTGCGACAGCCGGGTGCGCCTGGCGTCCCACACGATCACGGCGCGTTCGGCCGCGCCGCTCACCTCGGCACCCAGCACGCCGTCCACGCCCTGCAGGGCGGCCTCGATCGTGCCGCTGCAGGCGGAGCAGTGCATGCCCGAGATCAGCAGCCGGGTCTGGCCGACGCGTTGCCCGTCGGCGCTGACGCTGCGGTCATCCACGCCGGGCGCGGACGTGCGCCAGGTGGTGATGGCGTCGACGGCGCGCGGGTCGTCGAGCGCCGCGATCTGTGTGGCGCTCAGGCGCAGGGTCGGCCGGTCGGGCCGGTTGGAAGTGGGCATGCGCTATTCTTTCGGTCGACTACCTTGTCCAACATGATCCACATCAAGATACGCATGCTCACCGTCCGGGCTGTCGCCTCGCTGACCTCGTTGCTGGTCGGCGCCGGCCTGCTCATCGCGGCGCAGGTCCAGGCCCAGACCGGGCCACAGACGCTGCCCACCATCAAGCTGGGCGCCGGCATGATGAACATCCGCGTCGAGCTTGCCGACAACCCCGCCACACGCCAGATCGGCCTGATGCACCGCAAGAGCATGCCCACCAACGACGGCATGCTGTTCGTGTTCGAACGCGCCGAGCTGAGCTGCTTCTGGATGCGCAACACGCTCATCCCCCTGTCCATCGCCTTCCTGGCCGACGACGGCAGCATCGTCAACATCGCCGACATGAAGCCGCTGGACGAGACCTCGCACTGCCCGGCCCGGCCGGTGCGGCTGGCGCTGGAGATGAACCAGGGCTGGTTCGTCAAGCACGGCCTGAAGGCCGGCGACAAGCTCACCGGCGCGCCGTTCGGCACCCCGCGCTGAGCCTGGTCGCGCCAGCCACAGTGGTTGCGGCTGTACAACGGCCGGCGGGCCGGGGTCGGTTCAGTGCATGCGCGCGGCCAGCCTGGCCTTCAGTTCCGCCAGTGCCGCCTGCGCCGCCTCGCGCCCCACGGCGATCGAGCGCCGCCGCGCCGAGAAGTCCGAGCTGGAGATGCCGGTCAGCCGGGGCCGCAGCACCAGGTCGGCGTCCTTGAGTTCGAAGCTGTTGATGCTGCGCCCCATGATGGCGAAGGTCTGCAGCAGCATGCGCATGGCGTCGCCGGTGGCGTTGCCCTCGGGCGGTGAGGAGATGTCGACCGCAATCACGAACTCTGCGCCCATCTGTCGCGCGAAGCGCACCGGCACCGGCGAGACCAGCCCGCCGTCGACGTATTCCTTGTCGCCCACCTTGACCGACTGGAACACCGCAGGCACGGCGCTCGACGCCCGCACCGCCTGGCCGGTGTCGCCGCGCTGGAACAGGATGGCCGCACCGTTGCCCAGCTCGGTGGCGACGATGCCCAGCGGCAGCTTCATGGCCTCGATCAGCCGCCCGCCGGTGTGCAGGCGCACGTAACGCGCCAGCGCGTCGCCGCGGATCACGCCGCGCAGCGGGAAGGACCAGTCGGTGATGGCCGTCTCGTCCATCGATTCGGCCAGGCGGCCGAGCTCCTGGCCAGTGTGGCCGGCTGCGTACAGCGCCGCGACCAGGCTGCCGGCCGAGGTGCCGACGACCAGGTCGGGCTTGATGCCAGCCTCCTCCAGCACCTGGATCACGCCGATGTGGGCGAAGCCACGCGCCGCGCCGCCGCCCAGCGCCAGGCCGATGCGCGGCGGTCTGTGTGGCGCAGGCGGAGGTGTTGGAGGCGCGGGTGGTGCAGCCACGACGGCTGGCGGCGCCGGTGGAGCTGGCGTCGGCACGGGCGGCGCAGCGCCGCCGCCTGATGCGCCGGCGGGTGGTGCCGAGGCCGGCCCGGCAGTCAACGGCGGTGCCGGGAGCGTCGGTCCGCCGGATGGCGTCGCCGTCGGCGTGCGGGGTGGTGGGTCGACAGCGACGCCGGACCTACCTGGTGGCGCGGTGGCGCAGCCGCACAGCAGGGCCAGCCACAGCACGCAGGCCGGCAGCAGGCGCGGCTGCAGGGGAGGAGCAGTCATGTCGGTGGTCATCAGCAAGGTGCAGGCCGTGCGGCATGTGGCAGGTCGACTGCCATGGTAGGGCGGCCAGCGCATGGCGCCCTGGGCCAGAGGGGGGCTATCTTATATATCTTGAAGAAATAATGAGCTTAGCAAAAAGTATTTTGCATATATATAGATGGTCGATAGCATGCGCGACCTCTGACCCATCCCCTGCCTAGGCTCGTGTGCCACGAGGCACACGCCAGCCCACCATGAAGATCCGCAGTCTCGACCTCACCGACAACCCGATCAACGCCGAGCACCAGGCCCTGGGCCTGCCGCCGGTGGAGAACGAGGTCACCCACGCCGGCGAGCATCCGGTGCTGCGCATCGCCATGTGGTCGGTGCTCTTCCTGCTGCTGGGCGCGACCATGTACCTGATGGCGCGGCTGTTCAACCAGCCGGCCGGTCACGCGGGTGGCTTCGAACTGGTGGCCGAGGCGCTGCACAGCCACGCCTTCTGGAGCGCCGTGGGCGTGGGCCTGCTGGCGCAGACCGTGGACGGTGCCCTGGGCATGGCCTACGGCATCACCTCGACCAGCTTCCTGCTCGCCACCGGCAGCAGCCCGGCGGTGGCCAGCGCGGCGGTGCACATTGCCGAGGTGTTCACCACCGGCGTGTCGGGCGTGTCCCACCTCAAGCTGGGCAACGTCAACAAGAACCTGTTCCTGCGCCTGCTCATCCCCGGCATGGTGGGGGCCTCGGCGGGCGCCTGGATCGTCTCCAACGTCAATGGCGCGGTCATCAAGCCCTATGTCTCGGCCTATCTGCTGTGCATGGGCCTGTACGTGATCAGCAAGGTGTTCAGGAAGATCCGCACCCGCCACGACGAGCCGCGCCACGTCGCCAAGCTGGGCCTGGTGGGCGGTTTCGTCGACGCCATCGGCGGTGGTGGCTGGGGGCCGGTGGTCACCACCACCCTGGTCGGCACCGGCCATGACCCGCGCACCACCATCGGTTCGGTCAATCTGGCAGAGTTCTTCCTCACTTTCGTCAGCGCCCTGGTGTTCGCCGCCCTGGTGGGCGAGCAGCCCTGGCCCACCGTGGCCGGCCTGGTGGTCGGCGGCCTGTTTGCCGCCCCCCTGGCTGCCCTGCTCACCCGCCGACTGCACACCCGCACGCTGCTGGTGCTGGTGGGCACGGTGATCTCGCTGGTCAGCGTGTTCAACATCTGGCGTGCCCTGGCCTGAGGGCTGGCGCCGCCGGTCCGTCCTGTCACCACCCTGCACACCTGAGCCCGATCCGGCCGCACCCCGTGCCCGCCTGGCCGCCGGCTCGCCCCGACGTCATCTGCCGCTTCCGTCCTGACTGCCTGCCATGTACCAGTACACCGACTTCGACCGCCGCTTCGTGAAGGCCCGTGCGGCCCAGTTCCGCGACCAGCTGCAGCGCCACCTGGCCGGCCAGCTGCCGGATGACGAGTTCCGCGCCCTGCGCCTGCAGAACGGCTGGTATGTGCAGCGCCACGCGCCCATGCTGCGCGTGGCCGTGCCCTACGGCGAGATCAATTCGCCCCAGCTGCGCCAGCTCGCCCGCATCGCGCGCGAGTACGACCGCGGCTACGCGCACTTCACCACGCGCCAGAACGTCCAGTTCAACTGGATTCCGCTGGACAAGGCGGCCGACGTGATGGACCTGCTGGCGGCGGTGGACATGCACGGCATCCAGACCAGCGGCAACTGCATCCGCAACATCACGACCGATGCCTGGGCCGGTGTGGCGGCCGACGAGCACATCGACCCGCGGCCCTACTGCGAGATCCTGCGCCAGTGGAGCACGCTGCACCCCGAGTTCGCCTTCCTGCCGCGCAAGTTCAAGATCGAAGAAGAACGCGGCCGGCGAGATCGGCTTCGAGGTGCTGGTGGGTGGCGGCATGGGCCGCACGCCGATCAACGGCGTGGTGATCAACGGCTTCGTGCCCTGGCAGCAGATCCTCGTGTACCTGGAAGCCGTGGTGCGCGTCTACAACCGCTACGGCCGGCGTGACAACGCCTACAAGGCGCGCATCAAGATCCTGGTGAAGGCCGAAGGCCAGAAGTTCTTCGACGCGGTGAACGCCGAGTTCGACAGCATCCTCAAGCTCGACACCGATGGTGAGGCGCAGATCGTCACCCAGGCCGAGTTCGACCGCGTGGCCGCCAGCTTCGTGCGCCCGGCCGGCGTGGTGGCCAGCGCCGATGCGGGACGTGCTGCCGACCTCCCCGCCGCGGCCGACCAGCCCCAGGCCTACCGCCGCTGGCTGGAGCGCAATGTGCACGCGCACCAGGTGGCCGGTTATCGGGCAGTGACCCTGTCGGTCAAGCGCGCCGGCCAGGCGCCGGGTGACGCCACCGACGTGCAGTTCGACCAGGCCGCCGATCTGGCCGATCGTTACAGCCTGGGCGAGGCGCGTGTCACGCACGACCAGAACGTGCTGCTGCCCTGGGTGAAGGTGGCCGACCTGCCGGCGCTGTATGCCGACGCCAAGGCGGCCGGCTACGCCACGCCCAACATCGGCCTGCTGACCGACATGATCGCCTGCCCGGGCGGCGACTTCTGCGCCCTGGCCAACGCCCGCTCCATCCCGGTGGCGGCCGAGATCACCGAGCGTTTCGACGACCTCGACGAAGTCTTCGACATCGGCGACATCGACCTGCACATCAGCGGCTGCATCAACTCCTGCGGCCACCACCACAGCGGCCACATCGGCGTGCTGGGCGTCGACAAGGACGGCACCGAGTGGTACCAGCTGACGTTGGGCGGCTCGGACGGTTCCACGCAGAGCGGCGCCTCGGTGCCTGGCAAGGTGATCGGCCCGAGCTTCGCCGCCAGCGAAGTGGTGGATGCGATCGAGGCCATCCTCGACACCTACCGACGCGAGCGTGCAGCCGGCGAGCGCTTCATCGACGCCGTCAAGCGCCTGGGCCTGGAGCCCTTCAAGGTCGCGGCCAACGCCCAGCGCACGGCCACGGCGCGTGCCGAGGCCTGAGCGCTGGTTGCCGCGTAGCGCCGCACAGGCCCCACAGAACATTGAAGAGCCGAGAAGATCATGAAGTTCATCGACACCGCACACGACGCCTGGACCACCGTGGGCGGCGAGGATGGCCCCTCGCCCCACCCCTCGCCGCGCGATGGCCTGCTGCTCACGCTGGAACAGTGGCACGCCGTGCGTGACACCTGGCCCGCAGGCACGCGCACCGGCCTGATCCTGGCCAACACCGTGGACGTGGAAGACCTCGTGGCCGAC
>JBJOKY010000238.1:0-7163 GCA_046045865.1 Pseudomonadota bacterium
TGGTCGCCGCGGGCGCGGGCATCGGTTTCGTCGCGGCCTACAACCTGCGCCACTGGCCGGGCGTCGTGGCGCTGCTGCCCGACCTGGCCATCCCGCCCCTGCCCTGCTGGCTGGCGGTGCACCGCGAGATCCAGGCCAGCCGGCTGATCCGGCGCGTCTACGACTTCCTGGCCGAGGCCATCCCGGCCGAGCTGGCGGCCTGACGGGCGCGCCACGCCCGTCCGCCACCGGTGTCCTGGCGCCTGCGGGGTGTTTGGCCTGCAGCGCCGCCTGCACGATGGCCGCGGATCGCCTAACCTGCACGGCTCGCGCACATCCACACATCCATCCACACAGGAGATCCGAACCATGGGCACCACCGTCAGCTTCCAGCGCCCCGACGGGCAATCCGTCAGCGGCTACCTCGCCGAACCCGCCCGGCCGGACGGCGCACCGGCCGTCGTCGTCATCCAGGAATGGTGGGGCCTGAACGACCAGATCCGCGGCGTGGCCGACCGCCTGGCCACGGCGGGCTACATCGCCCTGGTGCCCGACCTGTACCGCGGCAAGTCCACCGTCGAGGCCGAGGAGGCCCACCACCTCATGACCGGCCTGGACTTCGGCGACGCCGCGGGGCAGGACGTGCGCGGCGCCGTGCAGTACCTGAAGCAGCGCAGCGCCAAGGTCGGCGTCACCGGCTTCTGCATGGGCGGCGCACTCACCGTGCTGGCCCTGTGCAACGTGCCCGAGGCCGATGCCGGCGTCATCTGGTACGGCATGCCGCCGATCGACTACGTCGACCCGGGCAAGATCAAGGTGCCGGTGCAGGCCCACTGGGCCACGCAGGACGAGTTCTTCACCATCGCCGGCGTCGACGCCCTGGAGGAAAAGCTCAAGGCCGGTGGCGTGGCCATCGACGGCCACCGCTACCTGGCCCGTCACGGTTTTGCCAACGAGACTGCGGTCGGCCCGAACCGCCTGCCCGCCACCCAGTACGACCCGGCCTGGGCCCAGCAGGCCTGGGACCGAACGCTGCGCTTCTTCGGCCGCACCCTCGGCTGACCCGTGGGCAGCGCGGCCACCGTGCCGCGTTGCCAGATTGCATCCACCACCCGTTCAACCCGAGCTCCAGACCCCATGCTTTTCAGCGCCCTCACCTCGCCCGCCCTCAGCACCTCCAACCGCGCCGTCATGTCACCCATGACACGCAGCCGCGCCGTCGCCGCCAACACGCCCAACGCCCTGATGGCCGAGTACTACGCCCAGCGCGCCAGCGCCGGCCTGATCGTCACCGAAGGCACCGCGCCCGCGCCGGACGGCCTGGGCTATGCCCGCATCCCGGGCCTGTTCAACGCTGAACAGGTGGCGGGCTGGAAGCTGGTCACCGACGCCGTGCACGCCCGGGGCGGCGCCAGGATCTTCGTGCAGCTCATGCACACCGGCCGTGTCAGCCACGTGGCCAACCTGCCGGCCGGTGCACGCGTGGTCGGCCCGACCGACGTGGTCTGCCCCGGCGAGATGTGGACCGACGGCTCGGGCATGCAGCCGCACAGCCAGCCACATGCGCTGACCGAGGCCGAGATCGCCGGCGTGGTGGCCCAGTTCGCCGAGTCGGCGCGCCTGGCGGTCGAGGCCGGTTTCGACGGCATCGAGCTGCACGCCGCCAACGGCTACCTGATCGAGCAGTTCCTGAACGCCAACGTCAACACCCGCACGGACGGCTACGGCGGCAGCGCCGCGGCGCGCAACCGTTTCGCGCTTGAAGTGGCGCGTGCCTGCGTGGCCGCCATCGGCGCCGACAAGGTCGGCATCCGGCTGTCGCCGCACGGCGCGTTCAACGCCACCGGGACGTTTGACGGCGTGGAGGCCCAGCTGCTGGCGCTGACCCAGGAGCTCTCCGCCCTGGGCCTGGCCTACCTGCATGTGCTGGACCACTCCGCCATGGGCGCGCCGGGCGTGCCGGCCGAGTACAAGGCCGCGCTGCGGGCGGCCTTCAAGGGCGTGTTCATCCTGGCCGGCGGTTTCGACGGCGACAGCGCCCAGGCCGCGCTCACCGCCGGCCAGGCCGACCTGATCGCCTTCGGCCGGCCCTTCCTGGCCAACCCGGACCTGGTCGAACGCCTGCGCCGCCGGGCCGGGCTCAATGCGCCGGACTTCTCGACCTTCTACACGCCCGACGCCAAGGGCTACACCGACTACCCGCTGCTGGCGGCCTGAGCCGGGGCGGGCCCGGCCTGCGCGCCTCAATCGGCCTTGATGCCCTTGGCCTGGATGGTGCGGCCCCAGTACTCGGTCTCGCGCTGCACCAGGGCGCCCAGGGCCTCGGGCGGCAGGTAGCGGATCTCGATGCCGGCGCGTTCGGCCGCGCCCCGGGCCTCGGGCGTGGCCAGGGCGGCCTTGACCTTGTCGGTGAGCAGCTGGATGGCGGCCGGCGGCGTGCCGGCCGGCGCGAACAGGCCGACCCAGGCTTCCAGCTCGAAGCCGGCCAGGCCGGCCTCGGCCGTGGTCGGCACGGCGGGCAGGCCGGGGTGGCGGGTCTTGCCGGTGACGGCATAGGCCTTGAGCTTGCCCGCCTGCACGTGCTGCATCACCGAGGGCGGCGTGGTCATGAAGACCTGCACCTGGCCGGCCAGCACGTCCTGGATGGCCGGGCCCGAGCCCTTGTAGGGCACGTGCGTCATCTCGATGCCGGTGGTCTGCTCCAGCAGCACCGTGCCCACGTGCGACAGCGAGCCGTTGCCCTGCGAGGCGAAGTTCAGCTTGCCCGGGTTGGCCTTGGCGTAGGCGATGAACTCCTTCAGCGTGCCGGCCGGCACCGAGGGGTGGGCGGCGATCACGTTGGTGGCGGCGGTGAGCAGCGCCACCGGCACCAGGTCCTTCTGCGCCCAGGGCAGCCTGGAGAACAGCGCCGGGTTGCCGGCGTGGTAGGCCGAGTAGGAGATGAGCAGCGTGTAGCCGTCCTTGGGCGCCAGCGCGACCTGCTGGTAGGCGATGTTGCCGCTGGCGCCGCCCTTGTTCTCCACCACCACGCTCTGGCCGAGCAGACGGGCGAGCGGGTCGCTCACCAGCCGCGCCGAGGTGTCGACCACGCCGCCGGGCGGATTGGGCACGACGAAGGTGACGGGCTTGGCCGGAAAGGCGACGGCCTGCGTCTGCGCCTGCGCCGGCACAGCGGCCAGCAGGGCGCCGACGGTGGCGGTGGCCGCAGCCAGTGCCGGCAGCGTGATCAGGGTGCGGCGGGTGGGGTGGTGCATGGATATGTCTCCGTTGTCCTGCTGGGTTGCATGCGTGGCGTGCCTGGGCCGGGCTGCTGCCACGGCGAGCGGCATTGTCAGCGTGCACCCGCCTGCCGTGCTGCGCACGGCACATCCCTGTGCCGCACCTCTGCGCCACGGCACCACCGCGTCGCCAGATCGGGCTCAGCCGCCTTCGACACGGCGTAGCACCGGGCTGGCCAGCACGCTGGCCGGTGTCACCGTCTCGCGCTGCCAGGGGATGGCGCCCAGGTAACAGGCGCGCCAGAAACCCAGGCGCGTGTGCGGCCGGCGCGCCAGCAGGTGGGCAAAGGTCTCGACCTCGCCCAGTTGTGTGCCGGTGGCCTCGGCCAGCACCTCGCGCACGTAGCGCGAACAGAACTGGCGGCGCGAATGCAGGTTGAAGCCGGTGTCGTAGAAGCTGCCCAGGCGCGCATCGGCGGCGGCGCGCACACGCCGGGCCTGCTGCGGCGTCAGCGGCGTGGCCAGCCGGTACACCTCCACCCGCCCGGCCTCGGAACGCGCCACGAACTGCGACCAGGGCGTGATGCGCGCGAGCGGAAAGGTGCTTTCGGCGATCAACGGCTCGCGGCCCGGGCGGCCGTCGCCCGCGTCCACCACCACGCCGACGTGGTTGGTCCAGGAACCCGTCGCCTCGGCCACCGCCAGGAAGGGTCGGGCCGTGACGCGGATGAACACCAGGTCACCCACGGCCAGGGCGGGGGTAGTGGCCGGCGCAGCCAGGCCTGCGGCCGCCACGGCTGGGCTGGCTGCGGCGTGGGGGCTGCCGGTCAGCAGGAGGGTGAAGGTGAACGCGAGCGCCAGGGGCGCCGGCAGCAGTCGGGTCGTCATGAACAGGGCTCCGGGGTGGGTGGGAGACCCAGCTTGCCGGCCGACCCGCCGTGTGCGCCAGCGCTGCCGGCAAGGTCGAGGCTGGCGCGTGGTGCGGTATCGCCAGCGTGCACCGGCAGGCAGGCCCGTGGCCTGACCGCGCCTGGCCGGCGTGCCTACATGCCCTTGAACAGATGCGCGTACAGCCGGCTCACGCCCAGGCGCTCGGGTCGGCCGCGCAGGGTGAGGGTGATCCTGCCGGCCTCGTCGCGCTCGGCGGTGGCGATGTGCGCGGCCTGCACCAGCGTGCCGCGGTGGATCTGCCAGAACTGCGCCGGGTCGAGCTGGGGCAGCAGTTCGCGCAGCGCGGTGCGGATGAGGTATTCGCGCCCGGCGGTCAGCACGCGCAGGTACTTGTCCGCCGCCTCGAAGTAGACGACCTCGCCCACCGGCACCAGATGCACGACGCTGCCGATCTGCGCCTGGATCACGCCCCGGCGCGCGGCGGCGCCGGCCGTCGCCGCTGCAGCGCCCGGGCCACCCGGGCCGCCCAGGCCGCCGCCCGCCGCGCCGAGCAGCCCGCGCAGCTGGTCCACGGCGGCCTGCAGGGCCCGGGCCCGGCTGTCGGCCTGCGGGCTGGTGGTGGTGCCGGCCTCGACCTCCAGGCGCTTGCGCAGACGCGCCACGCAGGCGGCCAGGCGTGCCGGCTGCACCGGCTTGACGAGGTAGTCGACCGCCTGGGCGTCGAAGGCCTCGACCGCGTGGTCGTCATAGGCGGTCACGAACACCAGCAGCGGGAAGGGCGCCGCCTCGGTCACGCTGTCCGCACCGGGCTGGCCGGGCTCAGGCCACTGCTCGGCCAGCGCCTGTGCCGCCTCCAGCCCGCTGCAGCCGGGCATGCGGATGTCGAGGAAACACACCTGCGACGCCAGCGCCAGCGCCTGGCGCACGGCCGACAGGCCGTCGCCCACCATGGCGAGCACCTGCAGCTCGGGCCACAGCCGCGCCAGCTCGGCGCGCAGGCCGGCGGCCAGCAGGGGTTCGTCTTCGGCGATCAGGGCGGTGGGGGTGGTGCTCATGGCGCGGGCATTGTGGCGCCCGGCCCGTGGTCACCGCCACCCGCTGCGTCCGCCCTGGGCGGCGGCGTCAGTCGCGGATGTCGAAATTGCCGGCCGTCAGCACCGGCGCGCCCGTGACGTTCGCGAACCGCACCCCGGCCACGCCGCCGAAACCGTCCGCGTCGTAGTACAGGCTGCCGGCCGTGGTGTCGTAGTAGATGCCTGCGCCCTGCGCCGCGGCGGTTGAACCGGTCAGCCCGGCGCCGGCGAAGAACTGCCCGGTGCCCAGCACCGCCGGTGCGCCCAGCGCGGTGAACACGTCGTTGTCCAGCCAGATCCGCTCGCCCGCGGCGAAATCGGTGATCGTGTCGACGTTGGTGCTGCCGTTCAGCGCGGCCTCGAAGATGAAGAAGTCGAGCCCGAGCCCGCCGGTGAGGGTATCGTTGCCGCCGTTGCCGCTCAGGCGGTCGGCGCCGTCCGAGCCGGTGATCTGGTCGTTGAAGGCGCTGCCGCGCACGCCCTCGATGCTGATCAGGGTGTCGGTGGAGCCGTAACCGTCGCTGGCCGTGCCGGCCGCCAGGTTGACGACGATGGCGCCGGCGGTGCTGGCGTAGTCCGCACGGTCGAAACCACCCTGGCCGTCGATCACGTCATTGCCCTCGCGGCCCTCGAAGGACTCGAAGTTCTCCGCCGGTGTGGCCAGGGACGTGTCGCTGCCGGTCAGGCTGTCGGCGAAGGCCGAGCCACGCACGGCCTCGATGTTGATCAGCGTGTCGACGCCGCCCAGGCCGTCCAGCGCCGTCCCGGTGCCGTTGTAGCTCAGGGTCACCGTCACGCCGGCGGTGCTGGTGGTGTAGTCGGCCCGGTCGTAGCCTTCGCCGCCGTCGATGGTGTCGTTGCCGGCGTTGCCGATGAAGATCTCCAGGCCGTCGGTGGCGCCCGTGCCGTTGGCGGCATTGCCGCCAGTGAGCGTGTCGTTGAAGTTCGAGCCGCGCACGCCCTCGATGTTGAGCAGCGTGTCGGTCGTGCCGTGGCCGTCCAGCGCCACGCCGGTGGCCAGGTTGACGTTGACCGCGGCGCCTGCGCCGTCGTAGCGCACGATGTCGGTGCCGCCCAGACCGTTGATGGTGTCGTTGCCGATGCGCCCGTCGAACTGCTCGGTCAGCACCGTGTTGTTGGAGCCCAGCAGGGTGTCGGCAAAGTTCGAGCCCCGCACGTGGTTGATGTTGATGAGCGTGTCGTTGCCGGCACCGCCGCTGGCCGTGCCGGCGGCCAGGTCGACCGTCACGG
The DNA here is from genome assembly GCA_046045865.1 of Pseudomonadota bacterium. Classification (GTDB taxonomy): domain Bacteria; phylum Pseudomonadota; class Gammaproteobacteria; order Burkholderiales; family Burkholderiaceae_C; genus Sphaerotilus. The sequence continues at coordinate 6,413 of JBJOKY010000238.1, forward strand.
CGCTGGCGGTGCCCAGGTAGTTGACGCGGTTGCTGTTGTTCTGCGTGATGGCGTCGATCGCGCCGCCGTCGATGGTGTCGTTGCCCAGCCCGCCGTCGAACTGCTCGAAATAGAGGCCCGAGCTGCCGGTGATGCTGTCGGCGAAGGCCGAGCCGACGATGAAATTGAGGTTGGCCAGGCTGTCCGTGCCGCCCAGGCCATCGCTCGCCGTGCCGGTCTGCAGGTTGATGACGGTGCCGGCCGCCGCGCTGGCATAGCTCAGGAAGTTGAGGTCGGTGTAGTTGATGAGGTCGGTGATGACGCCGCCGTCCATCGTGTCGTTGCCCGCGCCGCCGCTCAGGGTGTCCTGGCCGATGCCGCCTAGCAGCGTGTCGTTGCCCGCGCCGCCGTCGAGGACGTCATTGCCGCCGTTGCCGTTGAGGTTGTCGGCGCCGGTCGAACCCGTGATGGTGTCGTTGAAGGCCGAGCCGCGCACGCCCTCGATGTTGAGCAGCGTGTCGGTGCCGCCCTGGCCGTCGCTGGCCAGGCCGGTGGCCAGGTTGACGTTGACGTTGCCGGCGTTGGCGTAGTCGACCCGGTCGAAGCCGCCCAGGCCGTCGATCGTGTCGTTGCCGCCGTTGCCTTCGAAGGACTCGAAGTTCTCGGCGCCCACGGCCAGCGAGGTGTCGCTGCCGGTCAGGGTGTCGGCGAACACGGAGCCGCGCACCGCCTCGATGTCGATCAGGGTGTCGGTGCCGCCCTGGCCGTCGCT
>JBJOKY010000239.1:0-7150 GCA_046045865.1 Pseudomonadota bacterium
TTCGTGCGCCACCGCGACGGCCTGGTGCGCCACCTCGCGCCCGACGGCGTGCACCGGCTCTACCGCCTGGCGCAGGCGCGTTTCCACACCAGCGCCAGCGCCACGCTCACGGCCCGGCTGGACGCCGGCGACCCCGGCACGGTGTGGGACCGCGTCTACCTCGACGCCTGCATCCCGCCCGGCTGCCGCATCCAGCTCGCCGCGCGTGCGGTCGACGACTGGGCCGAGCGCGGCGACGAGGCCTTCGAGCCGCAACCCGAGCCGCTGCTGTCGCCGCTGGCCAGCGAGCTGCCGTTCGCGCCGCCGGCGCCGGCCCGCGCGCACCTGGCCGGCCTGCCACCGGGCACGCGCGACGGCCTGTTCGAGATCCTGCTGCAACGCCCGAACGGCGCGGTGCGCGAGCTGCGCGGGCGCTACCTCGGCCTGCGCTTCACGCTCACGGGCGACGGCCGCCACACGCCGGCCGTCTTCGCCGCGCGCGTGTGGTACCCGCGCTTCTCGTGGCAGACGCAGTACCTGCCCGACCACTTCCACCAGCAGGAGCCACACGCCGCCCACCTGCCGGCCGAGCCCGTGCCGGCCAACGGCGCGGATGTGCGCGAGCGCCTGTTCGCCAGCTTCGAAGGCGTGATCACGCCCATCGAGGATCACATCGCCGCCAGCGAGGCCCTGCTCGACCCCGCCGCCGTGCCCGCGCCGCTGCTGCCCCACCTGGCCGGCCTGCTCGGCCAGAGCCTGCGCGCGCACTGGCCCGAGCCGCGCCAGCGCCGCTGGCTGGGCCACCTGGGCGAGCTGCAGCGCCGCAAGGGCAGCTACGCCGGCCTGTGCCAGGCGCTGGACATCGTCACCGACGGCGCGCTCGGGCGCGGCCAGGTCGTGCCGGTCGAGCTGTTCCGCCTGCGCCGCACCCTGGCCACGGTGCTGGGCGTGTCGATGGACGACGCCGCCCACCCGCTCACCCTGGGCACCGGCCAGTCGGGCAACAGCCTGGTGGGCGAGACCCTGATCCTGGCCGACGAGCAGGCGCGCGAGGTGCTGGCGCTGTTCGCGCCCGAGCTGGCACGCCCGGGCGTCGAGACCGCCGCCGTGGCGCGTTTCTTCGACGAACACGCGCGCCGGCTCACCGTGCTGCTGCACGGCCCGGGCAAGGCGCTGCGCGGCCTGGTCGAGCAGGCCCTGCCCGAGCTGGTGCCGGCCAGCGTGCAGTGGGCCGTGATCGAGAGCGACCACGCCTTCGTGCCCGGCCTGGCGCCGCTGCTGCAGATCGACACCTACCTCGACACCGCCCCCGTGCCCGGCCCGGTGCGGCTGGACACGACCCGGCTCGGCCTGGGCGACCTGCTGCGCAACCCGGTCGCCATGTCGCCCGAACACGCCGGCGCCATCGCCCCCACCACCTCGCGAGGAGACTGGTCATGAGCCAGCCGGACAGCATCAACGCCAGCACCAGCACAAGCACCAGCACGACCAGCGTGGACGCCAGCCTGGGGTCGGACGCACGCTTCGACGATGCCTTGCGCCGCGTCAGCTTCGAGCCCGGCATGATGCTGGGCGTGGCCGCCACGCGCGCCGAGCAGGACTACCACCGCCGCCGCGCCACCCGCCACGCCTACTGGCAGCACGGCAGCGGCACGGTGGTCGGCCTGCGCGTGGACAAGCAGGGCGACGACCCCGGCGACGACACCACCACCGCGCGCACCCGGCTGCTCGTCACGCCCGGCGTGGGCGTGGACGGCCTGGGCCGCGAGGTGAGCGTGTACGAGCCCTACAGCATCGACCTGGGCGCCTGGCTCACCACCCAGCATGCCGACGTCGACGCCTGGGGCGCGCTGATCGAGAACGGCTACGACACCGCGTCCAACGCCCTGTGGCTGCAGGTCACCATGCGCTACCAGGACGCGCCCAGCGGCCTGCAGCCCCGTCTGGCCACCGAGATCAACGCCGGCACCGACCCGGTCGGCCCCAGCCGGGTGGCCGACGGCGTGCTCTACGAGCTGGTCGCCGCCCGCCCGGCCGACGCCAGCCAGCGCGCCCACCCCTTTGCTGCGCACGCCGGCCTGCCCGCCTTCGCCGACCTGGCCGCCGGCCTGGCGCCCGACGAGCAGGCCCGCCTGGCGGCGGCCAGCGGCGCGGCGCGCGCCCAGCTCGAACTCGGCGCCCGCCTGCTGCACGCCCTGGGCGACGACAACCAGGCCCTGGCCACGCGCGAGACCTTCAGCCGCGGCGCGGCCGAGCTGGCGCGCACGCTGCTGGCCTGGGTCGCCATCCGCCTGACCGACGGGCGCGACCTCGTCGTCAACCCGCGCCGCGTGACGGTGGACAACCTGGCCCGCCCCTTCCTGTTCAACGCCAGCGCGCTGGCCCAGCTGCTGCGCTGAGCGCGCCCGACCGCCAGCATCGCGCCCAGCCCGTCCGCCCACCACGACCTGCGCCCATCCGACCGAGAACCGACCGAGGCCCTCACCATGGCGACCACCATCAACTTCCAGCCCCTCGCGACCGGCAGCCTGGGCAGCTCGGGCAACCGGCTGGGCAGCATCGACCCGCGCCTGTCGCGCACCAACTACTTCGACGGCCAGCTGCTCAAGGCCTCCGACCTCACGCGCGACCAGATCTACCTGGACGAACGCCTGCTCGAAGTGGGCCAGGCCTTCGGCAGCGGCATCGCCCAGGGGCTGGAGCTCAGCCTGCTCGACCAGCAGCGCCTGCACCTGGAGCCCGGCCTGGCCATCGCGCCCTCGGGCCGCGTGCTGCAGCTGGCCGGGCGCACGCTGGACGTGAACCTGCTCGACGCCGCCCAGGTCGCCATCGCCAACCAGGGCAAGCTGCGTCGCCTGGCGCGCGGCCTGTATGCCGTGGCGCTGCAGCACGCCGAGGTGGTCGACGGCCTGGCCGAGGCCTACCCGGCCGATCTGGCCAGCCGCCGCCAGCTGCGCGTGAGCGCCTACGCCGAAGGTGTGGAGCTGGTGCTCTTCCCGCTCGCCCTGCCGCTGCCGCGCGGCGATGGCCTGGCCGCGCGCGCCGCGCTGGCGCGCGAGCTGGTGCAGGGCAGCGGCCGGCTGGCCCTGCCCGGCGACGACGCCGTTGCCCTGGGCCTGCTGGCCATGGGCAACCAGCAGGCCGAGTGGCTGGACCTGGGCCTGCTGCGCCGCCCGCTGCGCAGCGCGCTGGCGCCCGACGCCGGCGGGCAGGACCTGGCCACCCACTACCGCGAGCTCTACGCCGAGGTGCTGGCCCAGCGCGCCCGCAACGGCCAGCAGGGCGGCTGGGCGGCCAGCCAGTACTTCCGCCTGCTGCCCGCCTGCGGCCCGGTGCCCAGGTCGGCGATCGACCCGGTGGCCGGCAGCCAGTACTACTTCCCCAAGGAGTACGAGGTCAGCATCGCGCCCGTGCGTCGCTCCGAGCTGGCCACCGTGCTGGCCGAATGCGAGCGCCTGCGCCCGATCGACCTGGACGCCGACCGCGACGTCGACGTCATGGTGCTGGTGGTGCTGGACGACGCCCAGTTCACCCAGCGCGCGCGCCAGCTCGAGGCCCCGGCCGTGGCCGGCCCGGCGGCCAACCGCACCGGCCTGCTGGCACGCATCGACGTGCTGGCGCTGCGCCTGTTCGCCCTGCCGCCGGTGCACCGGGTCGACACCGACGCCGACGTCTGGAAGCCCATCTGGGACGGCGCGGCCGAGGCCGACCTGCTCTACGTGCGCCGTCCGCCGCGCACGGCGGAGACCAATGTCTCGGCCGTCGTGCTGGCGCGTGGCTTCGGCGTGCCCGAGCCGGGCACGGCCAGCGACGCCGTCGACCTCGAGGCGCTGGAGGCAGAACTCGACGCCGCCCTCGTCGACGCCGAGCAGGCCCGTGCCGACCTGGCGCGCACGAATGCCGCCAACCTCGCCCTGGCCGCCACCGTGCGGCGCCTGGAGGCCGAACTCGCGCGCGGCGAGGGCAGCCCGCTGGCCGAGGCGCTGGCGCGGGTGGCCGCCCTGCAGGGCGAGGTCGCGGCGCGCGAGGCGCGCATCGCCATGCTCGAATCCGGCGAACGCAACGCCGCCATCCTCGCCACCGCGCTGGGCGCGGCGACCGACAAGATCACCCAGCGCGAGGTCGAGCTGGCCGCCGCGCAGCTCGAGCTGGCCGAACTGCGCGCACACCTGCCGGCGCTCGAAGCCGACGCCGCGCAGCTCGAAGGCCTGCGCGCCGAACTGGCGGCGGCACGCGAGGCCCTGGCCGCCGCGCAGGTCGAGGTGACCGGTCTGCAGACCGCGCTGGCCACCCAGACCGTGCGCGCCGACGAGACCACGGCGCGCTCCGAGGCACAGGCGGCCCGGGCTGATGCCCAGGCTGCCCGCGCAGACGAAGCGGCCGCGCAGGCCGCCGCCGAAGCCGCCCGGGCTGCGGCCGCCACCGCCCGCGCCGACGAGATCAGCGCCGCCCTGGTCCAGACGCGGGCGGACCTGGACGCCGTCAAGCGAGCGCTCGAGGCCGCCCTGGCCCAGCAGCCGCCTGCCGACGCCGGCCTGGCCATCCGCCTGGCCGAGCTGGCCGTGCTGCGCGGCAACCCGCCCGGCGTGGCCGAGAAGCTCGACGCGCAGACCGCCGGCAACGGCGCTGCCCGGCTGGCGGTGGTGCAGGTGCTCACCCTGGCCGAGCGCGGCCTGGACAAGCTGCTGTGGCCCACCCTGACCGAGCTCGGCGCCAGGCCCGACGCCCTGCCCAGCCTGGTCGACGGCCTGGCCAAGCTGCTCGGCGCCGGCGCCAGCGTGCCGCAGGCCTTTCTTGAACTGGGCCCCTTCTTCGGCCTGAGCGACACGCTGCTGGCGGGCTGGAAGTCCCTGGCCGGCTGAGCAGCGCCGAGCGAGATCCATCCACCACCGCCCGCCCATCGCCCGCCCCGGGCCGGAGCACGCCCCCATGGCCACCACGCCGAGCACCGCCACCATCCACCTGCAAGCGCCCGCAGCCGGCAGTGCCGACCCGCGCAAGCTCAACCTCTTCCCGGGCCGGGCCCTGTCCGAACGCGAGTTCGAGCTGCTGCAGGCCTATGTGGACGACCGCGTGCGCCCGCTCGCCGGCGTGCTGCAGCCCGGCATCCGCGCCGGGCTGGGCGTGCAGCACGAAGGCGCTGGCGCGGCCCTGCACCTGCACATCCGCCCCGGCGCGGGCGTGGGTGCGGGCGGGCGCCTGGTGCGCGTGAGCAGCACGCTGGCGCTGTCGTGGACCGAGCTGGCCGCCCAGGCGCGCGACCAGGCCGATGCCGACACCCTGCGCGACGGCTTCTACTACCTCACCGTGCGCCCGGTGGTGGAGCAGATCGAGCCGCCCGGGCAGCGCCAGCCCGGCACACGCACCGAGGTCGACCCGCTGCTGGCGCGCCGCCACGAGGTCGTCGCCCTGCCCGGCCTGCAGCGCCTGCCCCACGCCAGCCCGCGCTGGCTGGCCATGGCGCCCGCCCGCGCCGCCAACCGGGTGTGCGTGCAGGCGCTGCAGCACAGCCCCTACGACACCACCACCGGCGCCCTGCCGCTGGCGCTGCTGGCGGTGCAGGCCGGCCTGCCGCTGTGGGTGGATACCGTCGCCGGGCGCTACCTGGCCGAGCCCGACGCGGTCTGCCGCACCTTCCTGGCCCACAGCGTGACGGCCTGGCAGGCCTGGGCACAGCGCCCGGCGCTGCCGGCGCAGGCACAGACAGAAGCACAGGCCGACACGCTGACGGACGCACCGGCAGACACGCTGGCAGCGGCGCTGGGGCTGGACTACCTGCCCGCCGCCGGCCCCTTCGGCCTGGCCCTGATGCACGACCTGGCCAGCGCGCAGCCCGGCCTGGCCTTCGCGCCCGGCGACCTGCAGATCGAGCTGGCCCCCGTGCCCGCCAGCACGGTGCAGGACGTGATCGAGGCCGAACTGCCGCGTGGCACGGTCGACCTGGTGCACCGGCGCGGCGACCGCATCCGGCTGCTGCTGGCCATCCCCGACCCCGACTACCGTCGCGACCTGCTCGACCTGCCCGGGCGCGACCTGGCGCTGGAAGACGAGCTGTACGACCGCTACGCCACCGCGCACGCCAGCTGGGCCGCCTGGCGCAGCCAGTGGCAGGCGATCTACGGCCAGCTCGACCTGGACGGCCCCAACCCTGCCGGCACCGGCGCCAGCGCCGAGGCGCTGCGCAAGGCGCGCGCACCCGCGCTGGTCGACCTGCCGGCGCACCCGGACGCCATCCGCGACCGGCTCGTGCTGCTGCGCCAGCAGGCGCTGGCGCCGGGCCAGACGCTGCCCGAGCCCTATCTCGGCCACGACACCCAGCCGCATCTGCGCGAGACCACGGGCGTGGCGGTCGACACCACCAGCGTCGGCCTGCTGGCACGCCAGGCCGCGCTGCGCAAGCGCATCGCCACGCTCGAGGCCGACCTGGCCACCGGCTACGGCCTGATCAACGAGATCACCGACTTCCTGGGCCTGCAGCGCCAGCACCTGGACAACCTGACCGTGTCCTTCACCGCCCTGGCCGGCGGCGTGGCGGGCGACGGTTCGGGCCTGAACCTGACGCGCTGGGCGACCACGGCCGCCCTGCTGCCCGTGGTGCCGTCCGCCGCCGGCAGCAACTCGTAGCCACGCCCGCCGTTCCCGCCGCCGCACAAGGACCACCGATGGCCACCGCCTTCATCAATCTCGGCACGCTCCGGGCCACGGCCCTGCCGAGCAAGCCCGTGTCGCTGGTCAGCAGCAGCGTGCTGCAGACGGCGATCAGCCAGGCCAACATCTCCGCGCTGGCCAGCGCAGCCAATGTCACGCCTGTCGCGGTGGCACCGGCGCCGCCGCGCGCCGAACCGCTGGTGAAGCCGACCTACGACCAGGCGGCCAGCAAGTTCGGGGTCATGCGCCAGATCGACCCGGTGCGCGACCACTTCAGCAACGCCGTCGGCGGGCTGAAGGCACTGCGTGACACGGCCATCGTCAAGGGTGGCGGGCAGGCCGCCTCGCTCATCGACCGGGTCGAGAAGTACCTGCTGGAGCACAAGGTCGGCGAGTTCGACACCCTGCTCAAGGAGCTGGCCGAGCAGAACACCGTGCCCGGCGCCGAGCCCCCCAGGAAGCCGGTCTACTTCAGGGACAGCACGGTGCGCATCGGCGGCCGGTTCGAACTCGCCGCCAAGGA
>JBJOKY010000240.1:0-7360 GCA_046045865.1 Pseudomonadota bacterium
ACCGCTGAAAAGCATCGCTGCTTTCCGATTGGCGGCTGCACCAACAAACTGTTGAATTGATTCGTGCGAATCTCGTACGTAAGAAGCAAAAGAACTATTGATTCTTCCGTGCGACGCCAAAGCTTTCGCAGTGGATTTTGTTGGCAGCGAGATGAATTTAAGCGAGTGCATTTTCAGTGTTGAATGAAGAACCACTTGCAAAACTTGGCGAACACCTGCGGCCTAACGTTAATGTGTACCACACCTGATATGGCGCAGATGATATGGCGCACTTGGTGCTCTATGGTCCGTGATGAGGACGACCTGAAATGGCGCAGGTGGCGCATGTGTTCTGGCGCAAATGCGGGTGGGCTGTGCTCATGTCACGGATCGTGTATTAGGGTCCAGGGTGCTTGACTGTATGTTTGTACAGTGTTAGTGTTGCCCTAGCGGTTGTGAAGAAGGTTGATCAGACTGTGCTGCTTCTTTGCCGCCTTGGCAATCGTACTTTCGGGGGTGTCGCTGGTTGCGGTGCCGTGAGGGGACTCGATGTTGAGTGGTGTTCCAGGGCCGACGCAGTCGCCATGGTCTGGCCGACCTGGGGGAAGTGCGAGTGTTTCTCATGCGCTCGCCAGGTGGTTCGACTCGGCTGGTGCCGGTCTGTTTGTCGGCGAATCCGAGCCGCCCCGCTACGCCGCCGGGTTGCCTGATGCCGAGTCGGGTGCGTCAGGCTTCGAGCGCAGTCGGCCGCCGGTATTGCGTTCCGTGCGCTTGCTGGATCAACTTCGCGAACGGGTCCGCCTGCTGCATTACAGTCTGCGCACTGAAGAGGCCTATGTCCAGTGGTGCAGATCCTTCATACGGTTTCATCAGTTGCGTCACCCTGCCGAGATGGGCAAGGAGGAGGTCGAGGCTTTCCTGGCCTGGCTGGTTGTCGAACGCCATGTGGCTGCGTCCACTCACCGACAGGCCCTGTCCGCGCTGGTTTTCCTGTATACCCGCGTGCTGGGTATCGACTTGCCCTGGTTATCTGAAATCGGCCGCCCCAAGGTGAAGTCGCGTCTGCCCGTGGTATTGACGCAGCCCGAGGTGGCTCGGGTGCTGGCTGGTCTGGAGGGTGAACTGCGCCTGTTCGGGCAATTGCTGTACGGCACGGGCATGCGCTTGTCTGAAGGCTTGTCCCTGCGTGTGAAGGATGTCGATTTCGATCACCGGACCATCGTCGTGCGTGCCGGCAAGGGCGGCAAGGACAGGCTGCTCATGTTGCCTGCCCGCTTGACTGATTCCCTGCACGAGCAGCTCAAGCATGCCCGGGGGTATTGGGAGCTGGATCGGTCGACGGGCCGGCTGGGGGTGTACATGCCGGATGCGCTGGATCGCAAGTATCCGCAGGCGGGGCGCAGCTGGTCGTGGTTCTGGGTATTTCCGCAGCCGCGCACGAGTGTCGACCCCCGTACCGGCGAGGAGCGGCGCCACCATATGTTCGACCAGGTATTCCAGCGCGCGTTCAAGCGTGCGGTTGCGGCGTCGGGCATCGACAAGCCGGCGACGCCGCACAGCCTGCGTCACGCGTTTGCGACCCATCTGCTGCAGGCGGGTTATGACATCCGCACCGTGCAGGATCTGCTGGGACACGCGGATGTGGCCACGACCATGATCTATACCCATGTGCTCAAGGTCGGTGGCGGGGCGGTCCGCAGCCCGATGGACGCGTTGCTCGGCTGATCGGTGCGTGCGTCCATCGGCGGCCGGGCCGTGTGATGTCACCAGATGCGGATGCGCTGGTCGGGTGCCTTGTACATGCGGTCGCCGGGCTGGGTGCCGTAGGCCTCGTGGTAGGCGTCGCTGTTGACCGCTGCGCCGTTGGCACGGAATTCGTCGGGCGAGTGCGGGTCGACCGTCAGCAACTGCAGCGCGCGCTGCTCGCGCTGCTTGTCGCGCCAGGCCTGGGCCCAGCCCATGAAGAAGCGTTGTGCGCCGCTGCGCCCGTCGACCACCGGCGCAGGCCTGCCCTGCAGGGAACGTTGCCAGGCCTTGAACGCGACCTGCAGGCCGGACAGGTCGGCGATGTTCTCGCCCAGGGTGAGCTTGCCGTTGACCTTCTTGCCCGGCAGCGCCTCGTAGGCGTCGTACTGCGCCACCAGCGCGGCCGAGGCGGCGTCGAAGGCCTGGCGGTCGGCCTCGGTCCACCAGTCGCGCAGGGCGCCGTCGCCGTCGAAGCGGCTGCCCTGGTCGTCGAAGCCGTGGCTGATCTCGTGGCCGATGATGGCGCCGATGGCGCCGTAGTTGGTGGCGTCGTCGGCCGCCATGTCGAAGAAGGGCGGCTGCAGGATGGCGGCCGGGAAGACGATCTCGTTGCGCATCGGGTGGTAGTAGGCGTTCACTGTCTGCGGCGTCATCTCCCATTCGGTGCGGTCGACCGGCTGGCCGGCCTTGGCCACGGCGCGCTGCCACTCGAAGGCGCGTGCGCGGCGCAGGTTGCCCGCGGCGTCGCCTGGGCGCACCACCAGCTTGTCGAAGTTGCGCCACCGGTCGGGGTAGCCGATCTTGACCTGGTAGCGCGCCAGCTTGGCCTGGGCCTGGGCGCGGGTGGCGGGTGACATCCAGGCCAGGGTGTCGATCGACTCGCGGTAGGCGGCCAGCAGCTGGTCGACCAGCTCGACCATGCGGGCCTTGTTGGCTGCCGGGAAGTGGCGCGCCACGTACACGCGCCCGACCGCCTCGCCCATGGCGTTGTTCAGCTCGGTGATGGCCTGTTGCCAGCGGGGTTTCTCGCTGGTCGTGCCTGTGACGGCGCGGCCGCGGAAGGCGAAGCGTGCTTCGCGGAAGGCTGCCGGCAGCACCTGGGCGTGCGCGTCGAGCACGCGCAGGCGGAAATAGGTCTTCCAGTCCGCCAGCGGCAGCTCGCCGTACAGGCGTGCGATGCCGGTCGTGGTGTCGGGCTGCGAGACCGAGAAGCGGTCGACCCGGCCCAGGCCCGCGGCGTCGAAATAGGCTGCCCAGTCGAAGCCGGGTGCCGACCTGGCCAGTTCGGCCAGGGTGCTGGGGTTGTAGATGCGCGTCATGTCGCGGTTGTCGACCTGGCTGCGGTGCAGCCGGGCGATGCGGGTTTCCAGCGCCAGCACGCGCGCGGCGGTGACCTCGGGCTGGCGGTCGCCGCCCAGGCGTGCCAGGGTGGCGAGGTAGTCGGTGTAGGCGCTGCGCACCTTGGCCATGCCGGCGTCGTCGGTGTCGAGGTAGTAGTCGCGGTCGGGCATGCCCAGCCCGCCCTGCCAGGTGAGGGCGCGGTTGATGCCGGGCTGCTTGAAGTCGGGCATCACCTCCAGCACGATGGGCGTTTCCAGCAGGCCCTGCTGGCGGCCCTGCCAGCGTGCCAGCTCCCTGAGGTTGCGGATGGCCTGCAGTTCGGCCAGCAGCGGCTGCAGCGGGGCCAGGCCGGCTCGGTCGATGGTGGCGGTGTCGACGTACGCGCCGTAGTAGCTGCCGACCTTGTGCTCGATGCTGCCGGGTGCGGGTCGGGCGGTGGCCAGGCCCTCGACGATGCTGCGCACCGCCGCGTCGGCGCCGTCGCGCAGGTGGACGAAGGCGCCGTAGCTGGCCTTGTCGGCCGGGATCTCGGCGCTGGCCAGCCAGGCGCCGTTGTAGGCGCGGTACAGGTCGTCCTGCGGGCGCACGGCCGGGTCCATGGCGGCCTCGCGGTCGGTCACCGAGGGGGCGGCCCGGGCGGGCAGGGCGGCCGTGACGCCGCCCAGGCAGGCGGCGGCGGCGAGCCACGGCAGGGCGGCCCGCGCGATCCGGTGGCGGCGGGGGCGGTGGGTGGTCGTGGTCGTCATGTCGGGGTCTGTGGGGTGGAGGGTTGGGGGTGGGGGTGGGGGATCAGCAGCATGGCGGCAGCCAGGTCTTCCAGCGCCGTGCCGACCGACTTGAAGACGGTGCGCCGGCCGTCGGGCGGCACGGGCTGGCCGGCGCGGCACAGCGCGGCCAGGTCGATGCGGAGGTCGTCGGGGGTGATGAGTTCGCGCGCCAGCGGGCCGAGCAGGTCGCCGCTCTTGCGTGCGGCCTCGGCTGTGTCGACGTACAGGCGCACGCCGCCGCCCGCGCCCGCACGCAGGCAGTCGTCGTCGGCCTCGCGCATGGCAGGGGTGTAGCTGCCGATCAGGTCGAGGTGGCTGCCCGGGCGCAGCCAGCGGCCCTGCACCACGGGTTCGGTGGCCAGGGTGGCGCAGCTGACGATGTCGGCCTGGGCGCAGGCGCCGGGCAGGTCGGTGCTGGCCCGGGCTTCGTGGCCCTGGCGGCACAGCTCGTCGGCCAGGGCCGCGGCCTGCGCCGGGCGGCGCGCCCACACCGTCACGCGGCGGATCGGGCGCACCACGCGGTAGGCGCCCGGCAGCAGGCGCGCCACCGCACCGGCGCCCACCAGCAGCAGGTGGGCCGCGTCGGGCGGCGCCAGCAGCGAGGCGGCCAGGGCCGAGGCTGCGGCCGTGCGCCGGGTGGTGAGCACCGTGCCGTCCAGCTGGGCCAGGGGCCGGCCGGTCTCGGCATCGAACAGCAGGTACACGCCGTGCAGGCCGGGCAGGCCGCGTGCGCTGTTGCCCGGCGCGATGTTGACCACCTTCAGCCCGTAGCAGTGCCCCGGCAGCCAGGCCGGCATGACGAGCGAGGTGAGCCCGGCGCCGTCGGCCGTGCTGAGCTGGTGCACGTGGCGCTGCGGCACGACGCAGCCGCTGGCGAACAGCGCCTGCAGGGCCGGGATGAGCCGTTCGAAGGGCAGGCCGGCGGTGCAGGCGGCGGCGTCGAGGATGTGCATCTTGGATCGGCCGGGCGGGCTGTCGGCGTCTGGGCGCCTGGACGGGAGGGCGATGGGCTGAGCGAGGGCGGGGCGGACCGGCCACTCTAGCGGCTGGGCGGCACGGCGGGCCTGGGGGCAACGAGAATCCGCCCCCATGATGAAGATCGACGACCTCCGCCAGCGCCTGCGCGCGCTGGGCGCCGGCCCGCGCCACGAGGCCCAGGTGCTGCGCCACTGGGCCAGCGCCCGGCCGCAGGACAGCGGCAAGCTGGCGCTCGAACATTTCCTGCCCAAGGCGCTGCGCGCCGGCCTGCCGGCCATCGCCGGGGAGCTGGCCGCACTGGCCACGCTGCGCTCCGAGCACCCGGCCGGTGACGGCTCGGCGCGCCTGCTGGTCACCCTGGGCGACGGCCAGACCATCGAGAGCGTGCTGCTGCCCAGGGACGGGCTGTGCGTGTCCAGCCAGGTGGGCTGCGCGGTCGGCTGCGTGTTCTGCATGACCGGCAAGGAAGGCCTGCTGCGCCAGCTCGGCAGCGCCGAGATCGTCGCCCAGGTGGCGCTGGCGCGCAGCCGCCGGCCGGTGAGGAAGGTGGTGTTCATGGGCATGGGCGAGCCCTCGCACAACCTGGACAACGTGCTCGAGGCCATCGAGCTGCTGGGCCAGGAGGGCGGCATCGGCCACAAGAACCTGGTGTTTTCCACCGTGGGCGACGAACGCGTGTTCGAGCGCCTGCCGCAGGGGCGGGTCAAGCCGGCGCTGGCGGTGTCGCTGCACACCACGCGCCAGGGCCTGCGCGAGCAGCTGCTGCCGCGTGCGCCGCGCATGCAGATCGAGGCGCTGGTCGAACGCGCCGAGGTCTACGCGCGCGCCACCGGCTACCCCATTCAATATCAGTGGACCTTGATCGACGGCGTGAACGACACGGCCGAGGAGGTCGACGGCATCGTGCGCCTGCTGGCCGGCAAGTACGCCATGATGAACCTCATCCCCTACAACGACGTCGACGGCCTGGAGCTGCGCCGACCCGGCTGGGACGCCGCCGGCGACATGATGCGTGCGCTCAACCGCCGCCACGTGCTGACCCGGCTGCGCTACTCCGCCGGGCAGGACGTGGAAGGCGGCTGCGGCCAGCTGCGCGCGCGGGTGCTGAGCTTCGAGCGGCCGGCGGCGGGGCAGGGCGCCACACCGGCGCGTGGCGCCATACCCATCCAGCCCGCCTTGCAGGAGTGAACGATGACGACGTATCCAGCGGGCCTGGCGACCATCTGTCCTGTCGTGCTGCGCCGCCGTGTCGGCGCGCCGGCCATCCTGTCCGTGCTCGTGGTGCTGGCCGTGATGGCGGCGGCGGCCATCGCCCGGCCGGCCCGCGCCGCCACGCCGGGCGAGGTGCACGTGGGCGCGGCGCTGCGCGAGGCGCGCCTGGACGGCCTGAACGGCCCGGCGCGCCAGCTCTCGGCGCTGCGCGGCCGCCCGCTCGTCATCAATGTGTGGGCGAGCTGGTGCGGGCCGTGCCGGGCCGAGATGGCCTCGCTCGAACGCCTGGCCTGGCTGGAGGCCAGGCCGCCGTACCCGACGGCCTTTCGCATCATCGGCATCTCGACCGACGACTACCGCGACAAGGCGCTGGCGTTGCTCAAGGCCACCAACGCCACCATCAGCCACTACATCGACCACCAGCTCGAGCTCGAGCACATGCTGGGCGCGGACAAGATCCCGCTCACCGTGCTGGTCGATGCGCAGGGCAGGGTGGTCGAGAAGGTCTACGGCGCACGCGAGTGGGACAGCGCCGGATCACGCGCGCTCATCGAGCAGGCCTTCGCCAAGGCACGCGCGGCGGGCCGGCGCTGAGCGCAGGCACGCCACCTGATCAGGCCGTCAGGGGCGTGCTGCGCCGCAGCATGCCGCGCACGCGTAGCAGCAGGAAGCCTGCGATGCTCAGGTTCAGCAGGTTCCAGGCGATGCCGTTCAGGAAGGCGGCGTGGTAGGAGCCGGTGAGGTCGAACACCTTGCCCGACATCCAGCCGCCCAGCGCCATGCCGAACAGCGTGGCCATCAGCACTGTGCCCACGCGAGCACCGGCCTCGGCGGGCGGGAAGTGCTCGCGCACGATGATGGCGTAGCTCGGCACGATGCCGCCCTGGAACAGGCCGAACAGCGCCGACACCACATACAGCGACGCCAGGCTGTCGAAGGGCAAAAAGAGCAGCAGGGCCAGGCCCTGCAGCACCGAGCCCAGCAGCAGGGTACGCAGGCCGCCGACGTGGTCGCAGATCCAGCCCGACACCAGCCGGCTGACGATGCCCGCGCCCAGCATGAGCGAGAGCATCTGCGCGCCGTTGGCCGCGCCGAAGCCCAGGTCGTTGCAATAGGCCACGATGTGCACCTGGGGCATGGCCATGGCCACGCAGCAGGCCACGCCGGCCACACACAGCAGGCCCTGGGCCTGACCCAGCGACAGGCCGAAGGGCCGCTCGGACGGCACGGCCGCGCCGGCCTTCGCGCTCGGCGCCGCCACCAGCGCCGGCGGTCGCGGCCGCAGCCACAGCGCCAGCAGCGGCATGGTGGCCAGGCAGAACACGCCCAGGCCGATG
>JBJOKY010000034.1:0-18725 GCA_046045865.1 Pseudomonadota bacterium
GCAGCCTTCTTCCAGCAGGAAGCCGGCCTGGCGCGAGTACTGCTCGATCATGCGGTTGCCGATGAAGCCGTCGCACACGCCCGAGACCACGCAGGTCTTCTTGATCTTCTTGCCGAGCTGCATGACGGTGGCCAGCACGTCCTTGGCAGTCTTCTCGCCGCGCACCACCTCGAGCAGCTTCATCACGTTGGCGGGGCTGAAGAAGTGGGTGCCGATGACGTCCTGCGGGCGCTTGGTGAAGCTGGCGATCTGGTTCACGTCCAGCGTGCTCGTGTTGCTGGCCAGGATGGCGCCGGGCTTCATCACCGCGTCGAGCTGCTCGAACACGGCCTTCTTGACTGCCATGTCCTCGAACACCGCCTCGATCACCATGTCGGCGTCGCCCAGGTCGGCGTAGCTCAGCGTGGTGCTGAGCAGGCTCATGCGCTGCTCGTACTTGTCGGCCTTGAGCTTGCCCTTCTTGACCTGGCTCTCGTAGTTCTTGCGGATGGTGGCCACGCCGCGGTCGAGCGCGTCCTGCTTCATCTCCAGCATCACGACAGGAATGCCGGCGTTGAGGAAGTTCATGGCGATGCCGCCGCCCATGGTGCCGGCGCCGATGACGGCCAGCTTGTTGACCGGCCGTTTCGGCGTGTCCTCCGGCACGTCGGCGATCTTGCTGGTGGCGCGTTCGGCGAAGAAGGCATGGCGCAGGGCCTTGCATTCCGGCGTCATCATCAGCGCCATGAAGGCGGCGCGCTCGTAGAGCATGCCGTCGTCGAACTTCATCTTCATGGACTGCTCGACGCAGTCCACGCAGCGCGCCGGCGCCGGGAAGTTCTTCGCCATCGCCTTGGCGGTGTTGCGGGCGAACTGGAAGTAGGCGTCCGGCTCGGCGTGGCGGGCTTTCAGGTCACGCACACGCGGCAATGGCGAGCCATCCGCATGCGCATCGGCCTTGGCGCGGGCGAAGCTGATGGCGCCGGCCAGCAGGTCGCCGTCGATGATCTGGTCGAACAGCTTCTGGCCCGGCACCTGGGCCAGCAGTTCGGCGTTCACCGGCTCGCCGGTGACGATCATGTTGAGTGCAGGCTCCACACCCAGGGCGCGCGGCAGACGCTGCGTGCCTCCTGCCCCGGGCACCAGGCCGATCTTCACCTCGGGCAACGCGACCTTGGTGCCGGGTGCGGCCACGCGGTAATGGCAGCCGAGCGACAGCTCCAGGCCACCGCCCATGCACACCGTATGGATGGCGGCAACCACGGGCTTGCTGCACCTTTCCACCAGGGCGATCAGGCTCAGCAGGTTGGGCTCGGCGATGGCCTTGGGCGAGCCGAATTCCTTGATGTCGGCGCCGCCCGAAAACGCCTTGCCGGCGCCGGTGACAACGATGGCGCGCACGCTGGCGTCGGCCGCGGCGCGCTCGATGCCGGCGGCGAATTCGACGCGGGTGGCATAACCCAGGCCGTTGACCGGCGGGTTGTCCAGGGTGACCACGGCGACATCGCCGTGCTGCTCGTAACGGGCACTCATGCGGGCTCCTTGCTGTTCCTGTGGCGATCCCGGCGGGATCCGGATGCCGCACGTGCCGCCCTCGGGGAGAGTCCGGTGCACGTGTCGGCAGAAAAACGAACGATCGTTCGATTCTAGAAAGCGCTGGAGTGTGCAGCTTGTCCCAGCGGCGACAAGCGCGCCCTCGGGTTTACCCGAGTCGCAACCTCCTGACCGGGTTCAGACTTCCAGCCATTCCTTGCGCACATAGCTGTCGGCACGCAGCTGGTCGGACGTGCCCTCGAACACGATCTGGCCGTGGCCCATGACCAGGCAGCGCGTCGCCACCTCCAGCGCGATGGTGAGCTTCTGCTCCACCAGCAGCACCGAGATGCCGCGACGCTTCAACTCGTGCAGGTACTCGGCCACCTGCTCGACGATCTTGGGTGCCAGGCCTTCGGTGGGCTCGTCGATCATGATCAGGCTGGGGTCGCCCATGAGGGTGCGGCACAGGGTGAGCATCTGCTGCTCGCCGCCCGAGAGCACGCCGGCCTCGGTGTGCTGGCGCTCCTTCAGGCGCGGGAACAGGGCGTACATGTCGTCGAGCTTCCAGCGCCCGGCATTCTTGGCGGATGGGCGCGTGCTCTTCTGCCCCAGCAGCAGGTTCTGCTCGACCGTGAGCTTGGGGAAGATGTCGCGGTTCTCCGGCACGTAGCCGATGCCGAGGTGGGCGATCTCGTAGGCCTTGCGCCCCAGGATCTCCTGCTCGTTCCAGCGGATCGAACCGGCGCCGTCGACCAGGCCCATGATGGCCTTGACCGTGGTCGATCGCCCCGAGCCGTTGCGCCCCAGCAGGCTGACGATCTCGCCTTCGCCGACGTGGAAGCTCACGCCGTGCAGCACATGGCTCTTGCCGTAGTAGGCGTTGAGTTTGTCGAGTTGCAGCATCGTCATGGTGGTCAGGCTCCCTGCGCCGCCGGCGCGGCGCCGGCGCCGGCGGCAGCCGCCTGTTGTTCTGCAAGCACCGAGCCGAGGTAGGCCTCCTGCACGCGCGGGTTGGCGCGCACGGCCTCGGGGGTGTCGAAGGCGATCACCTCGCCGTAGACCAGCACGGCGATGCGGTCGGCCAGTCCGAAGACCACGCCCATGTCGTGCTCCACCGTCAGCAGGGTGCGCCCGGCGGTGACCTCGCGGATGAGCTGCACGAAGCGCTTGGTCTCGCTCTTGCTCATGCCGGCGGTGGGTTCGTCCAGCAGCACCACGCTCGAGCCGCCGGCGATGGTGATGCCGATCTCCAGCGCGCGCTGCTCGGCGTAGGTGAGGTTCATGGCCAGCACGTCGCGGCGCTTGTCCAGGCGGATCATCTCGATGATCTCCTCGGCCCGGTCGTTGGCGTCGTGCAGGTCGGCCAGGAACTTCCAGAAGGCGTAGCGGTAGCCCAGCGACCACAGCACGGCGCAGCGCACGTTCTCGAACACCGACAGGCGCGTGAACAGGTTGCTGACCTGGAAGCTGCGCGCCAGGCCCTGGCGGTTGATCTCGTAGGGCTTCAGGCCATCGATGCGTGCGCCGTTCAGGCGGATCTCGCCCGAGGTCGGCGCAAAGCGCCCGCTGATCAGGTTGAACAGCGTGGACTTGCCCGCGCCGTTGGGGCCGATGATGGCCACGCGTTCGCCCGGCTTCACGGCCAGGCTGGCGCCGCGGATGATCTCGGTCTTGCCGAAGTTCTTGCGCAGGTCGACCAGTTCCAGCGCGTAGGCGCTGGTGTTGTTGACGGCATCGGTCACAGGGCCTCCCGGCGCTTGATTTCCTTCTCGATCTCGGCCTGGGTCTCGCCCCAGTCATGCCTGAAATGGCGGCGCGTCACCTCGAACAGGCCCAGGCCGGTGACCAGCACGAAGATCGCGCCGAACCAGCTCTCGATGCCCTTCGCATCCAGCGTGAGGCCGGCGAAGTGCAGCTGGCTGCCCATGGCACCGTTGAGCTGCATGTGGTAGATCATCTCGATCATGGCGCCCGCACCCACCAGCACCGTCAGGCCCACGCCGGCCAGCGCCAGATAGGCTGTCCACAGCCGGCGCAGCTTGCCGAAGGCGGCCACGCGCAGATTCATCATGATCAGGCTGGCGATGCCGCCGGGCGCGAACATGACCATGAACATGAAGGTCAGGCCGAGGTAGAGCAGCCAGGCCTTGGTGAACTCCGACAGCAGCACGAAGGCCACGATCATGAGCACCGCGCCGATGATGGGCCCGAAGAAGAACGACGCGCCGCCCAGGAAGGTGAACAGCAGGTAGGCACCCGAGCGGCTCGGGCCGACCACCTCGGCCGTGGCGATCTCGAAGTTCAGCACGTACATGCCGCCCGCGATGCCGGCGAAGAAACCGGCCACGATGAAGGCCAGGTAGCGGATGCGCGTGGTGCTGTAGCCGATGAACTCGACCCGCTCGTCGTTGTCGCGCACGGCGTTGAGCATGCGTCCGAGCGGCGTGCGGGTGAAGGCATACATGGCCGCCACGGCGACGAAGCAGTAGATCGCCAGCAGGTAGTAGACCTGGATCTGCGGCCCGAAGCTGATGCCCATGACGGGCTGGCCGACCACGCGGTTGCCCGACACGCCGGCCTCGCCGCCGAAGAACTCCGGCACCATCAGCGCCATGGCGGTGACGAGTTCGCCGATGCCCAGCGTGATCATGGCGAAGGGCGTGCCGGCCTTCTTGGTGGTGACAAAGCCCAGCACGATGGCGAAGGCCATGCCTGCGAAGCCGCCGATGAGCGGGATCAGGCTGACCGGCACGCCGGTGGCCCCGGCCTGGTTGAGCACGTGGATGGTGACGAAGGACGCCAGGCCCGTGTAGACCGCATGGCCGAAGCTGAGCATGCCGCCCTGGCCCAGCAGCATGTTGTAGGACAGGCAGGCCACCGTGGCGATGGCCATCTGCGACAGCATGGTCAGCGCCAGGCCGCTCTTGAACAGCAGCGGCAGCACGCACAGCAGCAGCGCGAAAGCGCCCCAGTTGACGATGCGCCCGACATTGACGGGCTTGAAGTGGTAGTGGGGGCTGGTTTCCTTGATGTGCATGGTTCAACCCTCCCGCGTGCCGAGCAGGCCCTTGGGCCGGAAGATCAGGATCAGCACCAGGAAGAGGTAGGGCAGGATGGGCGCGATCTGCGCCAGGGTGAGCTTGACGAAGGTGTTGTTCGCCACCGCCGCACTGGGCGTGACGCCCAGCTCGCGCAGGATGCTGAGCAGCGAGGTGTCGATGGCGACCGAGAAGGTCTGAATCACGCCGATCAGCACCGAGGCCAGGAAGGCCCCGCTGAGCGAGCCCATGCCGCCCACGACGACGACGACGAAGA
This sequence comes from Pseudomonadota bacterium, assembly GCA_046045865.1. GTDB lineage: Bacteria > Pseudomonadota > Gammaproteobacteria > Burkholderiales > Burkholderiaceae_C > Sphaerotilus. Next base: position 4,831 of record JBJOKY010000034.1, read on the forward strand.
TGACCGAGCCGACGGTGGCCGCCATGGCCGGCTCGGTGACGAAGGTGGAGCCGCCGATCACGCCGGCCAGACCCGCCAGACCGGCACCGGCGCCGAACACCAGCATGAACACGCGCGGCACGTTGTGGCCCAGGGCCTCGACCATCTCGGGGTGGGTGAGCGCGCTCTGGATCACCAGGCCGATGCGGGTCTTGGTGAGCATGAGCCACAGCAGCACCAGCATGGCCAGCGCCACCAGCATCATGAAGCCGCGCGTGGCGGGAAAGGGCGAACACACGACCCGCACGGCGGCGTCGGCCGCCTGGCACATGGCGGCGGGCGCGGCGCCCAGCACCAGCTGCAGGCCGCTGACGGAGGAATTCACCAGCGTGAAGGCCGGGCCCTGCAGCGACGGCGGCGGCAGCGCCTCGACCGCGGCACGCCCCCAGATCAGCTGCACCAGCTCCAGCATCACGTAGGACAGGCCGAAGGTGATGAGCAGTTCGGGCACATGGCCGAACTTGTGCACCCGGCGCAGGCAGTAGCGCTCGAACAGGGCCCCCAGCCCGGCCACTACCAGTGGCGCGATGAACAGCCCCGGCCAGAAGCCCGCCACCTTGGCAATGCTGTAGGCCACGTAGGCGCCCACCATGTAGAAGCTGGCGTGGGCGAAGTTGAGCACGCCCATCATGCTGAAGATGAGGGTCAGGCCCGAGCTGAGCATGAACAGCAGCAGCCCGTAGCTCAACCCGTTGAGCATCGAGACGGTGAAGAACTCCATCGTGTCCGGCTTACCCGCGCAGGGTGGTGGTGAGGCAAAGACAAGGGCCCGACACGAACATCCGATCGGGCCCTGGCAGGGGTGGACCTGCCCGCCCCTGCCGCACCCACCCGTGGCGCGGCAGGGCCCGGGCATCGATCAGCCCGGACGCTTCATCTGGCAGCTGGTGGGCGTGCTGGACACGTAGGGCGGGAATTCCTTCACCGGCACCAGGGTCATGCCGGTCTTCTCGGGGCTGTAGCTGTGCTTGGCATCGGTCTTCTGCCAGACCGTGAGGTACAGGGTCTGCTGCAACTGGTGGTCGAGCTTGCGCACCTCGATGTCGCCATTGAAGCTCTTGACCGACAGGCCTTCCAGAGCCGCAGCCACCTTCACCGGGTCGGTCGACTTGGCGTTGGCCATGGCCTGCGACAGCGTGGTGAAGATGTGGATGATGGAGCCGGTATAGAAGTCGTCGTTGAACTTCTGGTTGAATTCCTTCATCCAGGTGTCCATCTGGCCACCCATGTTGTAGTGGCTGTAGGCGATCTGGTACACCCGGCCGGCGCCGCCCGTGCCCAGCGCGGTGGGCGTGCCGGTCACCCCGGTGTAGTAGGTGTAGAACTTGCCGGTGTAGCCGCCTTCGTTGGCCGCCTTGACCAGCAGCGCCAGGTCGGAGCCCCAGTTGCCCGTGATCACCGTGTCGGCGCCCGAGGCCTTGATCTTGGCGATGTAGGGTGCGAAGTCGCGCACCTGGGCCAGGGGGTGCAGATCTTCACCGACGATCTGCACGTCCGGGCGCTTGCGGCCGAGGTTTTCCTTGGCGAACTTGGCGACCTGGTGGCCGTGCGAATAGTTCTGGTTGAGCAGGTAGACCTTCTTGATGTCGGGCTGGTCCTTCATGAAGGTGGTCATGGCCTCCATCTTCATCGAGGTGTCGGCGTCGAAGCGGAAGTGCCAGTAGCTGCACTTGCTGTTGGTGAAGTCGGGGTCGACCGCCGCGTCATTCAGGAAGATCACTTCCTTGCCCGGGTTGCGCTCGTTGTGCTTGTTCACGCCGTCCAGGATGGCCGCCGCCACCGACGAGCCGTTGCCCTGCAGGATGTAGCGCACGCCCTGGTCGATGGCGGCCTTGAGCGCGTTCAGCGACTCGGTCGGGCTGAGCTTGTTGTCGATGCCCGTGACCTCGAACTTCACGCCGGCCGGGTTGTCGGCGTTGAACTTCTCGGCGAAATACTGGTAGCTCTTGAGCTGGTTGGTGCCGACCGGCGCCATCAGGCCCGACAGCGCGTCGATGCGCACCATCTTGACGACCTGGCCCTCCAGCGGCTTGGGCGCAGCCTTGGTGGCGGCGGGCTTGGCAGCCGGTTTGGCAGCCGTCTGGGCACCGGCGACACCGACCACGGACAGCAAGGCGGCAAATGCCAGGGCGGACAGGGGCAGGCGGTAGGGGGTCATGGGTTTCACATCCTGATGGTGGCTCTGGAGGAGAGCTCGGGCGGGCGGACCATGCCCGAGCGCGACAGGCCCGCAAGGTAGCCCACCCGAGGGCCCCTGCCATTCAGGGATTACGCCGAAGTGCTGTCGCTGCCGGGACAGGACCGGACATGACCAGACCGCGCGCCGCTCAGCCCTGCGGCAGCGCCAGCCCCTTGAACTGCTCGCGCAGCTTCATCTTCTGCATCTTGCCGGTGGCGCCCAGGGGGATGGCGTCGACGAAGACCACCTCGTCCGGAATCTGCCACCTGGCGATCTTGCCGTCGTAGAACGCGCGCAACTGCTCTGCGGTCACGTCGGAACCGGCGCGCCTGACGACCACCAGCACCGGGCGCTCGTCCCACTTGGGGTGGGGCACGCCGATGCAGGCGGCCATGGCCACGCCGGGATGGGCCATGGCGATGTTCTCGACGTCGATCGAGCTGATCCATTCGCCGCCGGACTTGATGACGTCCTTGCTGCGGTCGGTGATCTGCATGAAGCCGTCGGCATCGATGGTGGCCACGTCGCCAGTCGGGAACCAGCCGCCCTCGTGCAGCGGGTTGCCGCCGTCGCCCTTGAAGTAGCTGGAGATGATCCACGGGCCGCGCACCAGCAGGTCGCCGGCGGCCTTGCCGTCCCAGGGCAGGTCGCGGCCCTCGGGGTCGACGATCTTCATCTCCACGCCGAACACCGCACGGCCCTGCTTGCCCATGATGGCGAGCTGGTCGTCCAGCGGCAGGCGGCTCTGGTGCAGCTTGAGGGTGCCGACGGTGCCGACCGGCGACATCTCGGTCATGCCCCAGGCGTGCAGCACGGTGACGTCGTACTTCTCCTTGAAAGTGCGGATCATGGCCGGCGGGCAGGCCGAGCCGCCGATCACGGTGCGGCGCATGGTGGTGAACCTGCCGCCCACCTCGGCCATGTGATTGAGCAGGCCCAGCCAGACGGTGGGCACGCCGGCCGCCATGGTGACGTGCTCGCCCTCGATCAGGTCGTGGACCGACTTGCCGTCCAGCGCGCCGCCCGGAAAGACCAGCTTGGCGCCGGTCATGGCCGCGGCATAGGGCAGGCCCCAGGCGTTGACGTGGAACATGGGCACCACGGGCAGGATGGTGTCGCGCGCCGACAGGCTCAGCGCATCGGGCATGGCCACGGCAAAGGTGTGCAGCAGCGTGGAGCGGTGGCTGTACAGGGCACCCTTGGGGTTGCCGGTGGTGCCGCTGGTGTAGCACAGGGCGGCGGCGCTCCTCTCGTCGATCTGCGGCCAGGTGTAGCTGTCGGGCTGGGCGCCGATAAGGGCCTCGTACGAGACCAGGCCGGGGATGCCGGTGTCGGTGGGCAGCTTGTCGGCGTCGCACAGCGCGACCCAGTGCTTGACGGTCGTGCACTTGCTCCACACCGCATTGACGATGGGCAGGAAGGTCATGTCGAAGCACAGCACCACGTCTTCGGCATGGTTGGCGATCCAGGCCACCTGGTCGGGCACCAGGCGCGGGTTGATGGTGTGCACCACGCGGCCGCTGCCGGTGATGCCGAAATACAGCTCGAAGTGGCGGTAGCCGTTCCAGGCCAGGGTGGCGACGCGGTCGCCCTGGGCCAGGCCGAAGGTATCGAGCGCGTTGGCCACCTGGCGCGAGCGCCGTGCGGCGTCGGCGTAGGTATAGCGGTGCAGGTCGCCTTCCACCCGGCGCGAGACGATCTCGGCCTCGGGGTGGTGCTTCGAGGCGTGCTCGATCAGGCTCGAAATCAGCAGCGGATGGTCTTGCATCAATCCCAGCATCGTCGTCTCCGGTTCTTGGTCTGGTGGATCGTCTGGTCGGTTCGCGGGTTCATTCTCGTGCTGCCGGGCAGACAGTCGAGCGGCCCGTGACAATCCTGCCATGAACTCACCCCTGGACCTGCCCCCGGACCTGGCCTGCCAGGCACTGAACCATGCACGGCCTGTCCAGGGCCCGCGCTGGCGCAGCGACGGCTTGTTCGACCAGCTCGGCGCGCGCTTTGCCGTGCCGGTTCCCACGCACGCCCTGCCCGACCCCGTGTGGGTCGCGCGCAACCACGCCCTGGCGGCCGAGCTCGGCCTGGGCGACTGGCTGCAGACCGGCGACGCGCTGGCCACCCTGTCCGGCCAGACGATGGCGCAGGCGCGCCTGCCCCTGGCCAGCGTCTACTCCGGCCACCAGTTCGGCGTGTGGGCCGGCCGGCTGGGCGACGGACGGGCCCATCTGCTGGGCGAGATCGACACGCCGGCGGGCGACACGCAGGAGTTGCAGCTCAAGGGCGCCGGCCTGACGCCGTTCTCGCGCATGGGCGACGGCCGCGCGGTACTGCGCTCGTCCATCCGCGAATACCTGTGCTCCGAAGCCATGGCCGGCCTGGGCATCCCGACCACACGTGCGCTGGCGTTGGTGGGCTCGCCGCTGCCGGTGCGGCGCGAGCGCGTCGAGACGGCGGCCATCGTCACGCGGGTGGCGCCCAGCTTCCTGCGCTTCGGCCACTTCGAGCATTTCGCCCACACGGCCCGGGACGTCACGGCGCTCGCCGCGCTGCGCGAGGCCCTGGTGCGGCGCCACTTTCCAGCCCTGGCCGATCAGTCCGCACCCACGCTGGCCCTGCTGGCCGAGGTGGCGCGCCGTACCGCCGAGCTGATGGCAGCCTGGCAGGCGGTCGGCTTCTGCCACGGCGTGATGAACACCGACAACATGTCCATGCTCGGCCTGACGATCGACTACGGCCCGTTCGGCTTCCTCGACGGCTACGACCCCGGCCACATCTGCAATCATTCCGACCACCAGGGCCGCTACGCCTACGCGCGCCAGCCCCAGGTGGCGTTGTGGAACCTGCACGCCCTGGCGCAGGGCCTGCTGCCGCTCGTCGCCCAGGAGCTGGGCGAGCCCGCCGCCAGCGAGGCCCCGGGCGAGGCCGCGCTCGAGGCGCTGGAGGTCTACCGCGCCACCTTCCCGCAGGCCATGCGCCGGCACCTGCGCGCCAAGCTCGGGCTGGCGCTGGACATGCCCGAACGCGAGGAGCTCGACGACCAGCTCTGCAGCGACTGGCTCAGGCTGCTGGCCGCCGAACGCACCGACCACAGCGTGGCCATGCGCCGCCTGGGCGAGCTGCCGCGCGCCGAAGGCGCGGCCTGCGAACGCCTGGGCGAACTCTTCATCGACCGTGCGGCGCTGGACGCCTGGCTGGTGCGCTACCGCCAGCGCCTGGCCTGCGAGCAGCGCGGCGACGCCGAGCGCCGCGCCGCCATGGACGCGGTCAATCCGAAGTACATACTGCGCAACCACCTGGCCGAAACCGCCATCCGTCAGGCCGAGGCGGGCGATTTCGACGACGTGCAGCGGCTGGCCCGCGTGCTCGAGCGCCCGTACGACGAGCAGCCAGAACACGCCAGCTACGCCGGCCTTGCGCCCGACTGGGCGTCCACCCTGGAGATCTCCTGCTCATCATGAAGCTCAACCTCTTCAAGCCTGCCGCCGCGCAGCCGGCCACCGACTACCCGGTGAAGAAGACCGACGCCGAATGGCGTGCCCAGCTCGACAGCACCCAGTACGCCGTGACGCGCCAGGCCGCCACCGAGCGGCCCTTCACCGGCCAGTACTGGGACCACTTCGAGTTCGGCAGCTACCGGTGCGTGTGCTGCGACACGCTGCTGTTCGACGCCAGCACCAAGTTCGACGCCGGCTGCGGCTGGCCCAGCTTCTGGGACGCCAGCGGCGCCGAGGTGATCGAGCGCGTCGTCGACAAGAGCCACGGCATGATCCGCGTCGAGGTGCGCTGCCGGCAATGTGGCGCCCACCTCGGTCATGTGTTCGAGGATGGCCCCGCACCCACGGGGGAGCGCTATTGCATCAACTCGGCATCGATACACTTCGCGCCGAAATGACGCCCCGCTGCAAGATGACTCCATGAAACTGCTGCTCGACTTCCTGCCCATCATCCTGTTCTTCGTCTGCTTCAACCAGGCGGAGAAACATGCCGAGGCCGCGGCCCGTCTGGCCACCGACTGGTTCGGCTTCATGGTCTCGGGCGGTGTCGTCGCCGCCAAGGAGGCACCCGTGCTGCTGGCCACCGTGGTCGTCATCGTCGCCACGCTGGCCCAGGTGCTGTACCTGAAGCTGCGCGGACGCAAGGTCGACACCATGCTGTGGGTCAGCCTGGTGCTGGTCACGCTGCTGGGCGGCGCCACCATCTGGTTCCACAACGAGAACTTCATCAAGTGGAAACCCACCGTGCTGTACTGGGTGATGGGCTCGGCCTTCCTGCTCGGGCCCGTCGTGGCGCGCAAGAACGTCCTCAAGCTGCTGCTGGGCGAGCAGCTGCAACTGCCCGAGCCGGTGTGGCAACGCCTCAACCTGGCCTGGGTCGGCTTCTTTGCCTTCATGGGCGTGCTCAACCTGTATGTGGCCTTCAACTTCGAGACCACGACCTGGGTGAACTTCAAGCTCTTCGGCGGCATGGGCCTGATGCTGGTGTTCACCGTGGCACAGGGCCTGTACATCAGCCCGCACCTGCAGCACCCGGCCTCGGACGAGGCCACACGCAGCGAGCCTGGCAAGGCTGACGCGTCATGAACACCCGCACCACGCCGGCGCTGCGCACCAGCGCCGCAGAACTCGAAGCCCTGCTGCGCGCCACCCTGGCGCCCGCGCACATCGAGGTACGTGACGACAGCGCGCAACATGCCAGCCATGCCGGCGCAGCCTCGGGCAGCCATTTCACGGTGGTGCTGCGCTCGCCCCGCTTCGCCGGGCTGAACCGGCTGGCACGACATCGCCTTGTGTATGATGCCCTTGGCGATCTGACGGCCCGGGGCATCCACGCCCTGGCCCTCGACCTCGATACCTGACGCACCTCCGGCGCGTCCGGACCATCCAGACCACGACGACGGCCGCACCTGCTGCGACGCCGCGCACCATCTCCCCCCAGAAAGGCCCGTGTCTACATGAACAAGTTCAAGCTGTCCCTGTCCGTGCTCGCGTTGATCGCGGCCCTGCCTTTTGCAGCGCAGGCGCAGAACATCGCCATCGTGAACGGCAAGGCGGTGCCCAAGGCCCGCTTCGACACCTTCATGACGCAGATCGCCAAGCAGGGTCAGCAGCAGCGCACGCCCGAGCTGGAACGCCAGGTCAAGGACGAACTCGTGCTGCGCGAGATCTTCGTGCAGGAGGCCGAGAAGAAGGGCCTGACCGCCAACGAGGACTACAAGGCCCAGATCGAGATCGCGCGCCAGAGCCTGCTGATCCGCGAGCTGTTCAACGAGTTCGGCAAGAAGAACGCGGTCACCGACGCCGAGATCCAGGCCGAGTACGACAAGGTCAAGGGCACGGCCGGCGAGAAGGAATTCCGCGCCCGCCACATCCTGGTCGACAAGGAAGACGAGGCCAAGGCCCTGATCGCCGAACTCAAGGGTGGTGCCAAGTTCGAGGACCTGGCCAAGAAGGCCTCCAAGGATCCGGGCTCGGCCCAGAACGGCGGCGACCTCGACTGGGCCGCGCCAGGCAACTTCGTGGCCGAGTTCTCGCAGGCCATGGTCGCGCTCGAGAAGGGCAAGTTCACCGAGACCCCGGTGAAGAGCCAGTTCGGCTTCCACATCATCCTGCTCGAAGACGTGCGCAACGCGCAGTTTCCGCCGCTCGAAGAGGTCAAGGCCCAGCTGCAGCAGCGCCTGAGCCAGCAAAAGCTCGCCAAGTACCGCGACGACCTCAAGGCCAAGGCCAAGACCGACTACAAGTTCGGCGCACAGTGATCACCCTGCACGCCTGAACCCAGGCGTGCGAGGCACCAGGCAGGAAGGGCACCGCAGGGTGCCCTTGGCGTTTGTGCGTGTGCGCATTGCCGCGCTCATGTGCTAGCTGCCGCGCAGCGCCAGCACTGCAAGGATCAGGCCGATCATGACCGGCTGGTGCAGCATGTAGTAGCTCAGTGGCCAGCGCCCCAGCCACGCCAGCGGACGCAGCGTTGCAGGCAGCCTGCGCGCCAACAGCCCGTGCAGACGGCCGGGCATGGCCGCCACGCTGCGGCCCGCGACCACGCCGAACAGCATGGGCCCGAGCCAGGGCAGCAGCGGCACGAAGTCCTCCGTGCGCGGCTTGTGCGTGACCAGGCCGATCCAGTTGGTCCAGCGGCTGTCGAACCAGGCATGGCGCCACAGCAGCGGCAGCAGCAGCGCCGCCACGGCCAGCGCCAGCAGGGCCGGCAGCGACAGGCGTGCGCCCTGCAGCAGGCGCACCATCAGCAGCATCACCGCCATGCCGTGCAGCACGCCGAAACTGATCCAGCTGCCCGGAAACATCCACCACGACCCTGCCGACACCAGCAGCGCACAGGCCGCGATGCGCCACCAGCGCCGGCCGAAGTGCGCCCGGCCCAGGCCCTGGGCATGTGCCAGGCCCTGCCCCGCGCCAGCGCAGAACAGGAACAGCGTGACGATGGCCGTGCGCTGCAGTGTCCAGAACGGATCCTGGTAGAAGTTTTCCCCGCGCCACAGGCCGTAGTGGCCGAGGTCGAAGCTGAAGTGGAAGACGGTCATCCAGACCATCGCCAGGCCACGCAGCGCGTCCAGCAGATCCAGGCGCGGCGGCGCAGCCGCGGGTGGGGCGGATGATGGCGGTGGGCGGGTCATGCTGAAACGATAACCCAGCGCCCCGCAGCGCTTAGCATGCGCCATCCCAGAACCGGTGACGCCCAGCCGCACCGCCGCCAGCCATCCCTACCCGCCGAGCATGACGACGACGCTTCCCCGCCGCAGCCCCGAAGAACAAGCCCGCCTGGACGCCGCCCTGGTCGACCTGTGCGAACGCCGCATGCGCTTCAACCAGGTGATCGGCATCCGCGTGAACTCGCTCGACCGGCAGGGCATCACCTTCAGTTTCGACATGCGCCCCGATCTGGTCGGCCACGACCAGTACGAACGGCTGCACGGGGGCGTCATCGCCTCCACGCTCGACGCGCTGGGCGGCGCCTCGCTCATGCATGCCATCGGCGAGAAACACGCCGACGAGAGCACCGAGCAGGTCATGCACCGATACGCCCGCATGGGCACCATCGACCTGCGCATCGACTACCTGCGCCCCGGCCTGGGCAGGCACTTCGTCGCCAGTGCCCAGGTCACGCGCCTGGGCGGGCGCATCGGCTCGACCCAGATGCGCCTGGTCAACGAACACGGCACGCTGATCGCCACCGGCTCGGCCGCCTACGTCATCAGCTGAGGGACACCACCATGCCCGGCGCCGCACCCCATGACGACTCGAGAGGTGATGCGGCGCAGTTCGCTCGCGCGCTGCAGCAGCGCGTGGACGCGGTGCGCCGCGCCAGCGTCGAACTGACGCGCGGCTGGAGCGCCGAGGACATGGCGCTGCAGTCCATGCCCGACGCCAGTCCGGCCAAGTGGCACCTGGCACACACCAGCTGGTTCTTCGAGGCCATGCTGCTGGCCCCGCCCGGCCAGGCGCCGATGCCGGGCTACGAGCCGCTCGACCGGCGCTACTTCCACCTCTACAACTCCTACTACGAGGCGCTGGGCTCGCGCCACCCGCGCCCGCAGCGTGGCCTGCTCAGCCGCCCGGCGCTGGGCGAGGTGCTGGCCTACCGCGCCCATGTCGACGCCGGCCTGGTGCACGTCCTGGGCCAGGCCGACGCGACCACGTTGCAGCGCATCGCACCCGTCATCGAACTGGGCCTGCAGCACGAGATGCAGCACCAGGAGCTGATGCTCACCGACCTGCTGCACGCCTTCTCGCTCAACCCGCTGCACCCTGCGCTGCGTGACGCCGCCGACCCGGCCCCGCCCGAACCCTTGCCCGGGCCGACACAGGCACACGCACAAGCACCCGGCTGGCTGGCCCACCCGGGCGGCCTGGTCGAGGTGGGTGAACCCGCCGCGGCCGCCTGCGCCACGCACCACCACGGCTTCGCCTTCGACAACGAGACCCCGCGCCACCCCGTGTGGCTGCAGCCCTGCGAACTGGCCGACCGCCCGGTAAGCTGCGGCGACTACCTGGCCTTCGTGCGCGACGGCGGCTACCGGCGCGCCGACCTCTGGCTCAGCGACGGCTGGGCGCTGGCGCAGGCCCTGGGCTGGCGTGCGCCGGCGTATTGGGTGGCGGCCGACAGCGAGCCCGAATTCGAGGTGTTCGGCCCGCAGGGCCAGGCACCGCTGGACCTGGCCGCCCCCGTCAGCGCCCTGAGCTACCACGAGGCCGATGCCTACGCCCGCTGGGCCGGCGCGCGCCTGCCGACCGAATTCGAGTGGGAGGCGCTGGCGCGCCAGCTCGCGGCCGAGGGTGCGCAAGCACCGCCCGTCGCCCTGCCCGGCGCCGGCCAGGTGTGGGAGTGGACCGCCTCGGCCTACCTGCCCTACCCCGGCTTTCGTCCCCTGCCCGGCGCGGCGGGTGTATACAACGGCAAGTTCATGGCCGGCCAGATGGTGTTGCGTGGTGGCAGCTGGGCCACACCGGCAGCGCAGAAACGCCTGGCCTATCGCAACTTCTTCCCACCCGGTGCACGCTGGCAGTTCAGCGGCCTGCGCCTGGCGCGCGACTGTGGCTGACACCCGGCGCTGCGCCGCCGGCCCCTGGAGTTCCGACCGATGACGCCTTCGACCCCTGGCTGGCCTGCGCGCCAGTTGCAGCTGGAATTCGCCGCCGCCCTGCGGCGCTGCCTGGCGCAGCAGCCGCACGTGATCTCGCCCAAGTTCTTCTATGACGCCGCCGGCTCGGCCCTGTTCGACCGCATCTGCGCGCTGCCCGAGTACTACCCCACCCGCACCGAGATCACCCTGCTGCAGGCACACGCCCCGGCCATGGCCGAGCAGATCGGCGCCGGGGTGGAGCTGATCGAGTTCGGCGCCGGCTCGCTCGTCAAGGTGCGGCTGCTGCTGCAGGCGCTGCGCCGCGGCGGCCTGGCGCCGGTGCGTTTCCTGCCGGTGGACATCTCGGCCGAGCATCTGCTGGCGCAGTGCCAGCACCTGCGTGACGACCTGCCCGGCCTGCAGGTCGAGCCCCTGGTGGCCGACTTCACCCGGCCGCTGCCCCTGCCCCCGCGCGCAGCCTGGCGCCGGGTCGGCTACTTCCCGGGCTCGTCGATCGGCAACTTCATGCCTGAGGAGGCGCTGGGCTTCCTCGCGGGCTGCGCTGAGCTGCTGCGCGGCGGCGGCCTGCTCATCGGCATCGACCTGGTCAAGGACCCGGCCCTGCTGCACGCCGCCTACAACGACGCCCAGGGCGTGACGGCGGCCTTCAACCTCAACCTGCTGCAACGCGCCCGGCGCGAGCTGGGCTGCGACATCGACCCGGCCGGCTTCTGGCACCACGCGCTGTACAACCCGCTGCTGGCGCGCATCGAGATGCACCTGGTGAGCCGGCGCGAGCAGACCGTGCGCCTGCAAGGCGAGAGCTACCAGCTCGCCGCCGGCGACACGCTGCACACCGAGAACTCGTACAAGTACACCGTGGCCGGCTTCCAGGCCCTGGCACGCCAGGCCGGCTTCGCGCCCGGCGCGTGCTGGCTGGACGAAAACGAGTGGTTCTGCGTGATGTGGCTGCAGGCGCCGGGCTGACATCAGGCCGGCGCCAGCGCCCTCGCCTTCTTCGCCTCACGAATCGGCAGATGCAGCAGCGCCGCACCCACGGCCAGCACGCAGTCGGCGTACCACATCCAGTCGTAGCTGCCGTTGGCTTCAAACGCCTTGCCGCCCAGCCAGGCGCCGAGGAAGCCGCCGATCTGGTGCGTCACCATCACCAGGCCGAACAGCGTGCCCATGTGCGTCGGGCCGAAGAACTTGGCCACCAGGCCCACGGTGGGCGGCACGGTGGACAGGAAGGTCAGGCCCATCACCGCGGCGAACACCAGCATCACCGCCGTGCTCTTGGGTGCCAGCACGAAGATCAGCACGGCCGCGGCCCGCGTGGCGTAGATGAGCGACAGCAGCGACTTCATGCGCCAGCGTCCGCCCTGGAAACCCAGCGCCCAGCCGATGCTGAAGCTGCCGACGATGTTGAACAGGCCGACCATGGCCAGCGACCAGGCGCCCACGGCGGCCGGCAGCGCGCAGCTCGCCACCACGCCCGGCAGATGGGTGGCCAGGAAGGCGACGTGGAAGCCGCAGACGAAGAAGCCCGCCGCCAGCAGCCGGAAGCTCGGGTCGGCCAGCGCCGTGCGCACGGCCTGGCCGGTGCTGACCTTGGGTGCTGCCGCGGCCGTGCCCGCAGCGCCGACGGCCCCGCCTGAGGCCAGCGCTGCAGCAGCCGGCCGAGCCCGCAGCACCCAGGCCGCCGGCAGCGCCAGCAGGGTCAGCACCGCCAGCGTCTGCAGCGCCGTGGCCCAGCCCGCCACCGCCATCACGCCCTGGGCGATGGGCGCGAAGAGGAACTGGCCGAACGATCCGCCGGCGTTCACGATGCCCGTGGCCAGGCCGCGCCGCGCCGGGTCGACCAGGCGCGTGGTGGCGGCCATCAGCACCGAGGGCCCGGCCATGCCCGCCCCGCCGGCCGCGAGCACGCCGATGGCGAAGATCAGGCCGGCGGTCGTCGTCATGAACGGAATCAGCGCCGTGCCCAGCGCCACCAGCAGCACGCCGGTGAGCAGCACCCGGCCCGGGCCGACCCGGTCGGCCACCATGCCGGCAAAGGGTTGCGTCAGCCCCCACCACAGCTGGCCGAAGGCAAAGGCCAGGCTGATGCTGGCCAGGCCCAGGCCGGTGGCGCTGTTCAGGCTGGACAGGAACAGGCCCATGGACTGGCGCGCCCCCATGGTGAGCGCGAAGGTGCCGCCTGCGGCCAGCAGCACCAGCCAGAAGGCGGGCGGGACCGCCGAGCGGCTGGGGGTGGCTGCGGCTACCGGGCCGGGCGATGTGGGTACGGTGGACATGGGGCAGCTCCTGGTTCGGGGCGGATCAGATCGGGCGGGTGATGAAGGGATGGTTCAGTCGGCGGCCGGCGGGTCAGCAGCACCGTCGGCGCCATCCAGCGCGTCCGGTGCGTCGGCCATCAGCGCCAGGCATTCATCCAGCAGCGCGTGCAGGCGGGCCACACGCTCGGTGCCCAGGCGGTCGTTGAAGCCCAGCTGCGCCGCCTTCCAGGCGCGCTTGGCCTCCTCGCGCTTGGCCAGGCCGGCCTCGCTCAGGCTCAGGCTGCGGCTGCGCTGGTTGGCGCCCGGCCCGACCACCACCCAGCCCTGGGCAATGAGCGGCTGCAGGTTGCGGCTGAGCGTCGACGGCTCCAGCGCCATGTGCGCCGCCAGCTCGCTGGGCTGCAGCGGCCCGAGTGCGGCGATGTGGCTGAGCAGCGAGTACTGCGAGGTCTTCAGCCCGGTGGCCTGGAACATCACGGCGTCGTAATGCCGGCTCACCACGCGCGTGGCCTGGCGCAGCTTGAAGTTGCTGCAGCCGCGCGGTGCCGACAGCAGGGCCGGCTCGGCCTTCCCGGCAGCGTCGTCGTGGGCGCCTGCGGCAACAGGAAGCCCTGCGGGGTCGTGGGTGATCGTCATGATGAGTTGATTGTATCTACAATGATTGCAGGTACAACTTAATCCCTGAGCCCATCATGTCCCACTCACCGAGCGCGAACTTCGCCGCCACCATCGCCCACCCGGACCTGGCCGACCTGCTGCCTCCGCTGGACGGCAGCAGCCCCGACGCCATGGCCGCTACCGTGGCGCGCTGGCAGGCCGAGGA
>JBJOKY010000241.1:0-7125 GCA_046045865.1 Pseudomonadota bacterium
CGGGCTGCTCAGCCGGCCGACTCGCCCGGCCCACGCAACGCGCCATAGTGGCTCTCGTCGATGCGGATGGCCGCGCGCTGGCGCAGGCTGTCGATCAGGGCCTGCCACTGGGCCTGGGCGGTGTCGCGTTTCCAGAGCTCGGCGCAGCGCGCCTGCACCTCGTCCAGGCGGCGCTGCACGGCCGGGCGGCGGTCGTCCAGGCGCAGGATGGCCACGCCCTCGAGCAGCTGCACCGGCGCGCCGATGGCGCCGGGCGCCAGGGCGTCGACCAGGGCGTGCACGGCCTCGGGCAGCATGCCGCGGTGGGTGTATTCGAGCGCGCCGCCGGCCGCGGCCGAGCGGTCGCTCGAATGCAGCCGGGCCAGGTCGCCGAAATCGGCGCCGGCCAGCAGGCGGCGGTGGATGGACCCGGCCTCGGCGTTGGCGGCGTCCCACACGTGCTGCGGCGAGCTGGGCTCGACCTTGAGCAGGATGACGCTGAGCTTGAGCCGTTCGGGCTCGACGAACAGCTCGCGGTGACTGTCGTAGTAGGCCGCCAGCTGCGTCGGCGACGGCTCGGCCACGCTGCGCACCTGGGCCGACAGGCGTTCCAGGCGGTTGTCGTCCTCCAGCTGGGGGCGCACCACGGCCAGCATCTTCGCGCGGCTGCTCTGCCAGGTCGGGCTGTTGCCGTAGCGGGCGTCGTAGCCGGCCACCTCGGCGTCGATGCGCGGGGTGTCGGGCGTGATGCCGCGGCGCGTGGCCTCCTGCAGCAGCAGCACGCGGTTGACGACCTGATCGCCGATCTCGCGCTTCAGGCGCACCAGGTCGCCCTCGGGCGGCTTGGCGTGGTAGTACTTGTTGCGCACCGCGATCTGCAGCGCGCGCTGGAAGTCGGCTGCGCGGATGACCGTGCCGTCGACCACCGCGAAGGTGGCCTCGGGGTCGGCCACCAGGGTCGGGTCGCGCAGCGTGGCCACGCCCGCTGCAGCGCCGCCGGCGGGGCTGGCGGCATGGCCGTGCGGCGCTGCCTGCGCCGTGGCGGTGCACGCAGCGCCGGCCAGGCTCAGCGCCAGCAGGCCGGCGCGCCCGGCGTGGACCAGGGGGTGCCGGAGGGCCATGAGCGATACGACTGCCATGTGCCGGCCCGCCTCACTTCACATGGCAGGAGGTGCAGACCGCGCTGGACGCATTGGAGATGCGCAGGAAGGTCTCGCCCGCCACCTGACCGGTGCCGGTGGGGCCGGCCTGGCCTGCCGAGACGTGCGGGTCATGGCAGCTGGCGCATTCGACCAGCGGGCCCAGGTTGCCGGTGGCGCGCTGGTACAGCGGCAGGTCGGTGCGCTGCTTGCCCGCGCCGCCGGTGTCGACCCAGAAGACCTGGTTGTTGTTGATGGTCTGGACCTGCGGCTGGCGGAAGTCGCCGTCCTTGCAGGTGCCGGTGATGGCGCCGGCCGCGGCGGACAGGCCGCCACCGCAGTACTGGATGCCGATCGGGTGGTCGTTGGACAGGTCGGTGCCGAGCAGTGCCACGCCGCCGGACAGGCGCCCTGCCGCGTTCGCGGTCGGGCCGGTCCAGGTGTAGGTGCGGCCGTCGTTGCCACCGCCGGTGGTGTCGTAGCCGCCCGAGCCGGGCGCGTTGATGATGTTGTCCATCGCCTGCGTGCCGTCGTGGCAGGACAGGCAGGCCATCGAGATCGAGCCCACCGGCGCGACCGTGCCGTCCAGCGACGGGGTCTGCAGCGTGTCGTAGGTGGTGTAGGTGCCGCCGCCGGCGGGTGCGCCGGCCGCGCCCAGGCGCTTGTTCCACAGCGGCGCAGGCGCGTTCACGTCGGCGCCGTGGGGGGTGTGGCAGAACACGCAGATCTCGGCCGTGCCGGTCGTGCCGGTCGTGCCGGCCGTGTCGGTGGAGCCGACCTGGTTGCGCCCGGCCGGGCCGGCGCCGCTGCCCAGGTTGTGCTTGGTGTCGGCGATGCCGGCAGCGCTGCTGCTGCTGTACAGCACCCCGGACGCGACGCCCAGGCCGACCACCAGCGCGGCGGCGACGCTGGCCAGTCGTGCCAGGACGCGCGGCCGGCGATCAGGGGTGGCGGTTGGGGGCTGCAGTGACGGCATCTTCATGGGGTATCTCCAGACGGGGGCCGGAGGGCGGGAGCCCCGCCTGCGGCACGCGCCGCCCTGCGGGGCACGCGGCCGTCCAGCCACTTAGGAGCACATAAGGTGCATGTTCTGTGCCACCTTGCGTGAACAAATTCCGAGACCTTTGTCACGATTTGACGCGCCCCCGCGAATGCGGGGGGTGTCCCGGGGCCGGCACGGGTGCCTGTTACGTGTCTGAGCCACAACTGACAGGGGGAGACACCCGGGGGGACGAGGCCAGTCCCGTTTTCGGGAAACGGGCTCCCGAGCCTGGGAACCCGTCCGCGGGAAGTGCCGCCCGGGCGGGTGGGCTGCGGCCCGGCGCGGCCCGCCGTCGTCGCGGCCGGGCTCAGCGCAGCGTGGCGGCGCGGCCCATGTAGCCGGCGTCGGGCGCCAGGGCGGCGGGCCGGTAGACCTCGAGCTTGCGAAACCACTGGTCGACGACGAAGACGCGACCGTCCTCGTCCACCGCGATGCCCGATGGCAGCATGTAGCGCGCCGGGCCGTCGCGCTCGTTGCGGCTGCCCACGAACAGCAGCAGCGCGCCGTCGGGGTCGAAGATCTGGAAGTTGCCGAAGGCGGTGTCGATCACGTAGACGTTGCCGGCCGGGTCGACCGCAATCTCCTTGGGCCGGGCGAACTGGCCGTACTGCTTGCCTATGCTGCCGAAGCTGCGCAGGTAGCGTCCCTCGCGGTCGAACACGACGACGCGGAAGTTGCCGCCGTCGACCACGTACAGCCGCCCGTCCTTGCCGATGGCGATGTCGCGCGGCAGGTTGAACTCGCCCTCGCCGCTGCCGCGCCTGCCGATGTCGTGCAGGTGCGCGCCGGTGACGGCGTCGAACACGCGCACGCGGTGCTGGTCGGAGCTGACGCCGCCGATGTCGACCGCGTACAGCCGTGTGCCGGCGGCGTCGACCGTGACGCTGGTCAGGCGGCTGAACCACTCGCTGCTGCCGATGCGGCGCAGGTAGCTGCCGTCGACGTCGTAGACCAGGACGGCCCTGGCCTGGATGTCGGCGACGTAGAGTCGTCCGGCCGCGTCCACGTCCAGGCCGATGGGCTTGATGAGCTGGCCCGCCCCCTCGTCGTCGCCGATGCGGCTGTAGCGCCCGCGCGGCACGTCGAACACGCGCACGTAGCGCGACACGGTGTCGGACACGAAGATGCGGCCGCGGTGCACCGCCACGGCATAGGGCTTGGACAGGGCCTCGCCGGTGCTCTGCTCGCCCGTGACGAGGCGGCGCAGCTCGTCGCCGGGCTGGGCCGGCAGCACGTCGCTGCTGCTGCGGATGACACGCTCGAAGACGAAGCGCGCCGGCTCGGGCGGGGCCGGGAAGACCAGCTCGCGCGGCGCGGCGGCGCTCGGCACGGCGGTCGGTGCCACCGTGCAGCCGCCCAGCGCGCCCAGGGCGCCCAGGCCGAGCAGGCCCAGCAGGCGGCGTCGATCGGTGCCGGGCAGGTAGGAATCGTGCTTGTTCGTGCTCGTCATGGCCATGGCTGGGCGGTTGGGCGTGAGGGCTGCGCCGCATCGTGGCGCGGGCCTGGGAGGGGTGCGGGCCGGCTCGCGGCCTGCGCGCGGCTGGCATGATGCGGCGCAAGCCCTGTGCCCGACAGGCCTGTTTCACCTGCAGAACACTCCGTTGCCGATGTCATCGCTTGCCGTCCAGCCTGCCTTCCAGCCCTGCGTCCTGCACCGCAGCGGCCTGCCGCGCCCGCGAGTATTGCGCCCCCGCACGCGCCGCGGCGCGGCCTGGGCCGTGCCGACCCTGCTGCTGGCTCTGGCAGGCGGTGCCGGCCTGACGCGACCGGCCCAGGCACAGGCACAGGCACAGGCACAGGCACAGGCCCAGGCCCAGGCACAGGCACAGGCACAGGCACAGGGGCCGGCGGCCGGCGTCGAGGCCGCCGCCGCACCGGCCAGCCCGGTGCAGCGTGCCCGCACGCCAACGGCCGCCGCGGCCGTGGCCAGCTACGGGCCCGACAGCCCCGAGGCCCAGGGCGCGCTGCTGTATCACAACTACTGCTCGGTCTGCCACGGCGACCGCGGCGACGGGCGCAGCCGCGCCACCGGTGCGCTGTCGACGCCGCCGCGCGACTTCACCTCGCCGGCCTCGCGCGCCGAGCTGACGCCCGAGCGCATCGTGCGCGCCGTCACCTACGGCCGCCCCGGCACGGCCATGGTGGGCTGGACGCGCCAGCTCTCGCCCACCGACATCGAGCGCGTGGCCGACCATGTCTGGCGCCGCTTCGTGCAGGCCGGCCCGGCCCCGGCGCTGGCGGGGCGGCCGGCAGGTCATCCACCCGTGCCGGGGCAGGCCGGCCCGGGCAGCGCCGCGGCGGCGCCGGGCACGGGCGGCATCTCCGGCACCCAGGCGCATGGCGGGCGCGAGGTCGATGCACCGGCCGGCATGGCGCCGCCGGCAGCGCCAGCCGGCCCGGGTGCCGCCGCGGGCGGCGTCGACCTGCGCGCGGCACGCACCAACCCCGCCCTGCTGCTGCCGGTGCCGGCCGCGGCGCTGGACCCGAAGCTGGGTCTGCCACTGGGCCTGAAGGGCGACGTGAAGCGCGGCGGCGCCTACTACCGCGCCAACTGCGTGGCCTGCCACGGCAGCAAGGGCGACGGCCAGGGGCCGCGGGCGTATTTCATCAACCCGCCGCCGCGCAACTTCATCGACCCGGCGACGCGTTCGCGCCTGAACCGGCCGCTGCTCTACGCCAGCATCCACGCCGGCCGGCCGGGCACCGAGATGCCGGCCTGGAGCAAGGTGGCGAGCGACCAGCAGATCGCCGACGTGGCGGAGTACGTCTTCCGCAGCTTCGTGCTGGGCGGGCCGCAGCCGGCCGGGGTGGCGGCCTCGGCAGCCCGGCCTTGAGGCGCCGGGCGGCGCGCGCAGCCGTGCGCGCAGCCGTGATGGCCCGCGTGATGGCCCGCGTGATGGTCCGCGTGATGGCCGGCCTGCGCGTGCGCGCCATGGCGCTGCTGCTCGTCGGCAGCGTGGCGGCAGCGGCGGCTCAGGCGGGGGTGGTCGCGGCGGCCGCATCCGCCCCGGCGGCGGACCAGGTCGAGCGGGGGCGGGCGATCTACAACGCGCGCTGCTACTTCTGCCACGGCTATTCGGGCGACGCGCGCACCCAGGCCGCGGCCATGCTGCAGCCGCCGCCGCGCGACTTCACCCGTGCGCCGGCGCTGGACGCCGCGGCCATCGCCGCCACGGTGGCCACCGGCCGGCCGGGCACGGCCATGGCGTCCTTCGCCGGTCTGCTGGACGAGGCCGGGATCGCCGCCGTGGCGGCCTTCGTCGAGGCCGAGTTCGTGCGTGCCCGTGCGCCCAACACCGCCTATCACACGCCGGAAAACGGCTGGCCCGGCCACGAGCGTTACGCCCAGGCCTACGACTACGTGCTGGGCCGCCTGGCGCCGGACACGCCGCCCGGCGAGCTCACGCCGGCGCAGCAGCGCGGCCTGGCCCTGTACCGCTCGGCCTGCGTGAGCTGCCACGAGCCGGCCGGCGTGGGCGCGCCGCTGGAGTGGGCGGCGCGTGCCATGTCCTACCCGCGCCCGGGCATCCTGCCGGGCGGCGCGCTGGCGCCGACGGTGCCGGCGTCCGGCCCGGCGGCGCAGCGGGTCGATGCGGTGTCCGGCGCCAGCGTCTATGCGCGCCACGACCGGGCGCCGGCGCTGCGCGGCCTGGACGCGCAGCAGCGCCGCGGCGCGCGGCTCTACCAGGCCAACTGCGCCTTCTGCCATGCGGCCGACGGCAGCGGCGCGAACTGGATCGGCCGCTTCATGCAGCCGCCGGCGCGCGACCTGCGCCGGCTCGACGCCGCCGCGCGCGCGCGCCTGGCGCAGACCATCCGCGACGGCCTGCCGGGTGCCAGCATGCCGGCCTGGCGCGATGTGCTGGGCCCGGCCGAGATCGCCGCCGTGGCGGCCTATGTGCGGCGGGTGTTCGTCGCTCCGCCGCCCGCGCCGGGGCGCTGAGGCGGCTGCCTCAGTCGTCGACCTTGTCGCGCAGCTCCAGCCGCTCCAGGCGATAGCGCAGGGTGTCACGCGACACGCCCAGCAGCTTGGCGGCGTGGGTGACGTTGCCGGCGCACTGGCTCATGGCGCGCTGGATGTACAGCCGCTCCATGCGTTCGAGGTTGAGGTCCTCGTCCGCCGGCGCGGCCGGGGCGGCCGCCGTGGCCGCTGCCTGGCGCTGGGCGGCCGCGCCGCCGGTGGCGAGCGACCACTCGTTGAGCGTGACGGTGCCGTCCACCGCCATCAGCACGGCCTGTTCGGCGGCGTTGCGCAGCTCGCGCACGTTGCCGGGCCAGCCATGGCGCAGCAGGGCGGCTTCCAGGCTGGGGGCGATGCGCAGGTCGTTCTTGCGGTAGCGCGCGCCGTGCATGGCCAGGAAGTGGCGCGCCAGCATGATGATGTCATTGCCGCGCTCGCGCAGCGGCGGCACGCGCAGCTCGACGATGCGCAGCCGGTAGTACAGGTCGGCGCGGAAGCTGCGCTCCTGCACCATGTCCTCGAGCGAGCGGTTGGTGGCGCTGACGATGCGCACGTTCACGCGCTGCTCGCGCAGGCCGCCCAGGCGGCGCACCTTCTTCTCTTCCAGCAGCTTGAGCAGCTTGATCTGGGTAGGCAGCTCGGCCTCGCCGATTTCATCCAGGAAGACAGTGCCGCCCTCGGCCGTCTCGACCAGGCCGGCCTTGCGCTGGCGCGCGTCGGTGAAGGCGCCGCGCTCGTAGCCGAACAGCTCGGCCTCGATCAGGTTGCCGGGCAGTGCGCCGCAGTTGAGCTCGACGAAGGGCGCACCGCGCCGTGTGCCGTCGAAGTGCAGGGCGCGCGCCACCAGCTCCTTGCCGGTGCCGGTCTCGCCGATCACCAGCACCGCGGGCGCGTCGCCCGAGGTCAGCATGCGCTCGGAGTCGATCAGGTTGGCGATGCGCTGGCGCAGGTCGCGGATGGGCTGGCTCTCGCCGATGATCTTGTCCATGCCGCTGCCCTGCGCC
>JBJOKY010000242.1:0-7094 GCA_046045865.1 Pseudomonadota bacterium
TCCACCGCGGTGTCGATGGTGCCGTGGCCGGACATCATGATCACCGGCATGTTGAGCTGGCCCGACGCGTTCCATTCCTTGAGCAGCGTGATGCCGTCGACATCGGGCATCCAGATGTCGAGCAGCACCAGATCTGGGCGCATGCGGTCACGCGCTGCGCGTGCCTGGCCGGCGTTCTCGGCCAGTTCGACGGAATGGCCCTCGTCGCTCAGAATTTCTTGCAGGAGGGCACGGATGCCCATTTCATCGTCAACGACAAGGATGGTGGCCATTTAGGGTTCAGACTGCGCTCACGTTGGGGGGCGGTTTGCCGCGCGTCGACGATCACTCGGCGGCTGGTCATGCACGGGTGACCCAGCGGGAAAATGATATCGAAACTTGGGCCCCTGTTGCGCCGGGGCCACTCATGTCGGCGCCTGCCAGGGCGGGCATATCTTGCACATTGCGCACTTGAACGCGTGCGCCATGCTCCTCGACGATCTTCTTCACCACGGCCAGCCCCAATCCGGTGCCCCGGGTCTTGGTCGTCACGTAGGGCTCGAAGGCACGCTTGAGCACCTTGTCGGTGAATCCGGGCCCGTTGTCGACGATGCGCAGGCGCACCGCGCCGATACTGCCGTCCTCGTTGCGCAGCACCTGCGTGCGCACGGTGACGTGGCCGGTGTCGCGCTCGGCCGTGGCGTCCAGCGCGTTCTGAACCAGGTTGTGGATGACCTGGCGCAGCTGGCTGGCGTCGCCCTCGATGCGCGGCAGGGTGGTGTCGAGCTCGCAGTGCAGCCGCCCGGCCTCAGCCGCGCTGGCGTAGAGCGTGAGCACCTCGCCGACCAGCTCGTTCAGGTCCAGCGGTGCCAGGTTGGCCGAGGGCAGCCGGGCGTAGTCGCGGAACTCGTTGACCAGGTGCTTCATGGCCTGCACCTGGGCCACGATGGTGGCGACCGAGCGCACCAGCATCTGCTGGTCGCTGCCTTCGAGCTTGGCCTCGAGCTTGTGCTGCAGCCGCTCGGCCGAGAGCTGGATCGGTGTGAGCGGGTTCTTGATCTCGTGCGCCAGGCGGCGTGCCACCTCGGCCCAGGCCACGCTGCGCTGCGCCGAGACGATGTCGCTGATGTCGTCGATCACCATCAGGCGCTTGCCCTCGGGCAGTGCGGCGCCGCGCACCAGCAGGGTGAGGCTGGCGTGGTCGGGCTCGCTCATGAGCTCGAACGAATCCTGCCAGCGTTCGGGTTCGCCGTAGCTGTTGGCTGCGGCCTGCAGGCGGCGTTCCTCGATCTGCTGGGCGAAGCCCGCCAGCGCCGGGATGTCGGCCAGCGGCCGGTCCATCCATTCGTAAAGCGGTGCACGCAGGATGCGCGTGGCACCCGGGTTGACGCTGTCGATGCGGCCCTGCTCGTCGAACACGATCACGCCGGCGGTCAGGTTGTCCAGGATGGTCTGCAGCTCGGCCTTGGCGCGTTCAGCCTGGCCCAGGCTGATCTGCGCCAGGCCGCGCGCGTCGGCCAGCTGCTGGGTCATGTCGGCGAAGGACTTGGTCAGCCCGCCCAGCTCGTCGCGCGAGGCGAAGATCTCGGTCGGGCGCAGGTCGCCGCGCGCCACCTGGCGCACGCCGTCGGCCAGCACCACGAGCGGGCGGGCGAGCTGCTGGCCCAGCGCCGCGGCCAGCAGGAAGGCGATGAAGACCGACAGGATGAGCGTGAGCGTGAGCGTGCCCACGTACATGCGGCGCAGGCCGTCGCGCCCGAGCGCACGCTGCTGGTATTCGCCGTAGGCCGCCTGCACCGCCAGCGCGTTGGCGGCCAGCTCGGGCGGGATGTTCTGCGTCACCTGCAGGAACAGCTCGTCGTTGCCCAGGCTGATGCTGGCCGACGGGATCCAGGCCAGCGCGCGGATGCGCGCGCGCACCGGCCGTGCGCGGTGGTTGCCGCTGTCGTCGTCCAGGCCTTCGAGCAGCGCGATCACGCGCGCGGCACGCGCCTGGCGCAGCATGGCGGCGGTCGGCCGGTCGGGCGCCAGCGGCGCGCTCAGCGCGCCCGAGCTGGCGCCCACCGAGACCAGCGTCTGGCCGTTGGGCGCCAGCAGGGCCACGCTCTGCGCGGCCAGCTGCTCGCGCAGCCGCTCGAGTGCCAGCACCTGCAACCGCTCGGGCGTGTCGGTGGAGCGGTCGGCCGCCAGCTTGACCTTGCCGGCCAGCTCGTTGACCAGGATCTGCAGCGTGCCGCGGCCCAGGTTGAGGCCGGCCTCGAGGGCGCCTTCGACCTTGACGTCGAACCAGCTCTCGATGCTGCGCGAGACGAACTGGTAGGACACGCCGTAGATCAGCGTGCCCGGCAGCACGCCGACAAAGGCGAAGATGGCCGCCAGCTTGAACAGCAGCCGGCTGCCGAACTTGCCGCGCCGGATGCGCAGTGCCAGGCGCGCCACCGCACCGACGATGACCAGCCCCAGCGCGGTCGCCACGCCGATGTTCACCCACAGCAGCCAGCCGTAGTGCTGCTCGTACAGGGCGCGGTTGTTGGTCGTGATGGTGAGCAGGAACACCAGCACCAGCGCCACCGCCGCGATGGCGCAGCCGGCGATCAGCAGCGTCAGGCTGGACGTGCGCTTGCGCGTCATGGGGTTGCGGCGCGCAAGCCAGGCGGGTACATGGCGATGTTCACTCGCGCCGCACGACTGCGTCGGGTGGCAGGGCGAAGCTGTGGTCCACGTGCAGGTTCCAGTCGGGCTGCGAGCCGATGCCGATCTGCAGCGGGCGCGGCAGCTGGGTGGCGTCGAGCCGGTAGCTGAACTCGACGTAGTAGCTGGCGTCGTCGTCCGGCGCGATGGCGTCGGCGATGCGCCAGTGGCTGGTGCGCTGGATGGCGCGCAGCGCCTCCTCCAGCGTGCCGTAGGTCTGCGACAGGCCGCCCTGGCTGACGCGGTAGCTGAAGGTGAGCGGCTGATAGCTCAGCCGCCAGTTGCGGCTGGCTGCGCCGACGCGCTGGTCGCGCCAGTACCAGCGGTTGCGCAGCACGCGTGCCTCGGCCACGAAGTGCAGGGCCACGCCCTTCTTGAGGGCATCCAGCACGCCGGCTGGCAGCTCGAAGCGGGTCTCGAAGCTCAGCAGCACGCCTTGTTCGGTGCGTTCGGCGCCCAGGCGGGGCAGCTCGATCGCCTGGGCGCTGCGGTGGTGCAGCATCAGCCCGAGCCACAGCGCCAGCAGCAGGGCCAGCCAGGTCGAAGGCAGGGCGGGGGCGGTTGATCGCACGGTCCGGTGACGGGCAGGGGCAGGGGCCGATCAGGTCGGCTGTTGGATGAGGGGTGAGGCAGCGGCGCCGGCTGCGCCACCTGTGACAGTGGCCGCCTTGTCCAGCCGGGCGTAGAAGAAGCCGTCGCCCGGTGCCGGTCCATTGTCAGCGAGCGGCAGCAGCTGGCCGGGGGCGTCGCGCATGGTGGCGTCCATGGTGCGTTGCAAAAACGCTTCAATCTGGTGCCTGCCCTCGCGCGCGAAGATGGAGCAGGTGGCGTAGACCAGCCGGCCGCCCGGGGCGAGCAGCGGCCACAAGGTGTCCAGCAGGCGCGCCTGGATGGCGGCCAGGGCGTCGATGTCGCCCGGGCGGCGCAGCCAGCGGATGTCGGGGTGGCGGCGCACGATGCCCGAGGCGCTGCACGGCGCGTCGAGCAGGATGGCGTCGTAGGGCTGGCCGTCCCACCAGGCGGCGGTGTCGCCGGCGTCGGCGCAGCTCAGGCGGGCGTGCAGGCCCAGGCGGGCCAGGGTGGCGCGGGCCAGGTCGAGCCGCCGCGCGTCGCTGTCCAGCGCCGTCACGTCCAGGTCGGCCAGCTCCAGCAGGTGGGCGGTCTTGCCGCCGGGGGCGGCGCAGGCATCCAGCACCCTGGCGCCCGGGCGCAGCGCGTCGGCGCCGCGGCCGACCAGCAGCGGTGCGGCGAGCTGGGCATGGGCGTCCTGCACCGAGACGCGGCCGCTGGCGAAGCCGGGCAGGCTGGCCACCGGCACGGGCGTGTCGAGCACCAGCGCGGTGGCGGGCAGCTCGACTGGCAGTCCGCCGCTGCCGGTCGAGGTGGCCGCGGCGTGCGGCCGGCGCGCGGGGATGCCGGCGGCCTGCAGCTCGGCCAGGTAGGCGTCGACCTCGACCTGACGCGTGTTGACGCGCAGCACCATGGGCGGGTGCTGATTGGCGGCGCCCAGCAGGGCGGCCCAGTGCTGCGGCCAGTCCTGGCGTAGCCTGTCGATCCACCAGCGCGGGTGCTGGTGCACCAGCAGCGGGTCGCGCGCCTGCAGATCGGTGACGAGGGCGTCGCGCTCGCGCAGGAAGCGCCTGAGCACGCCGTTGATGAAGCGGGTGGCGTGTTCGTTCTCGCGCCGCGCGGCGTCGACCGCCTGGTCGACCACGGTGTAGCTGTCGTAGAGCGGCTCGGCCTGCGGCCACAGCAGGGCCAGGGCGACCAGCAGCAGGCCCTCGATGACCGGCTCGGGCCGGCGCGGCACCAGCGCGGCGCGCGCGGCGTCGGCACCGGCCAGCCAGCGCAGGCTGTGGAAGGCCAGGGCCTGGGTGCCGGGGCGCAGATCGACCGGCACCTCGGCCAGGGCGTCGTTGAGCGAGCGGCCCTGGCGCACCGCCATCACGCAGCGGCCGGCCTGGCCGAGCAGGCGGTCGAGCGTCGCACCAGGCTGGCCGGCGCGCGCCGACGGGTTGCCGCACGACGGGTCGGACGTGCGCTGGCGTGGCCTGCCGCCGCGGGGGCGTGGGCCGGAATGCGGGGCGCCAGGCGGGGCGGGCGCGGGGTTCGGTGGGGCTGCAGTCACCCCCGCAGTCTACGGGCGGGCTTTGGCGCACCTGCAGGGCCGGCGACGTCAGGCCGCCGGCGGCGCGAGCGGGTGTTCGATGAAGACACGCGCCAGCTCGGGCGGCAGGGGGGTGTCGATCATGCGGCAGGCCAGGCGCAGGGTGTGCAGCGCTTCGGTGTCGGGCAGGCCGGCCGCAGCCGGGGTGGAGGTGGAGGGGGTGGCCGTGGCTGCGGTGGCGCCGTGCGCCGCAACCGCCGCGCCAGGCAACTGCGTTGCGCGCAGGCTGGCCAGGCTGGCGGGCATGGTCTCGGGCGCGGCGCCAGCCAGCCCGGCGAAGTCGGTGGACGCGGCGAGGGGCTCGCCGGTGGACGCCGGCACGGGGCCGTCGGCTGCGCCGCCACCTGCTTCGCCGGCCGGCCCGAGCGGCATGGGCTGGGTGGGTACGACGTCGAACGCCTGGCCGGCCGGCGGCAGGCTCGCCGAACGCTGGCCGGCGCGCCGGCGCGCCAGCACGAAGGCGGCCTCCACCCAGGTGCGTGCCAGCTGCGGGCGCTGCATCCACGACAGCTCCTGCACCTGGGCCAGGGCCTGGGCCAGCTGGTCGCCGTCGGGCAGGCGGCAGGCCGGCACGTCGTCGCCCCAGAGTTCGGTCATGACGGCGCGGTGCCAGGCCACGCCCAGCGTGCCGACCTTGGACTGCGGGTCGGCCTGCGGCACCAGGCGCGCCAGGTAGGAGGTGAGCCGGCTGGCCGGCAGCTTGAGGTGATCGGGCAGGCTGTGGGCGCCGGGCCGGTGCGGCTGCCCGGCAGCGCGTTGCGCCAGATCGTCCCACTGCGAGTCGCCGCCGCTGCTGCTGGCGGCAGCCGTGCCCACGCCGGGCTCGCCGGCGGCCAGGCACTGGCGCATGTAGAGCCAGCGCAGGCGGTCGAGCGGGCCGACGCGGCCGTCGGCGCACATCAGCCGGCGTGCGCTGCGCAGCAACTCGACGCGTTCGCCCTGGGGGGCGCGCTGGCAATCGTGCAGCACGCGTTCCAGTGCCGCGGGTCGTGCCATGTCGCCCAGCTGCCCGACCAGTGCCTGGGCCAGGGCGGCCTGGGGCACGTCGCGGCATTCGCTCACCCAGGCCTGCTGTTCGGCCAGGCTGCCTTCGGTCAGCAGCAGGGCCAGCAGCACGGCGCGGCGTTCGCCCGGGCCCTGCAGGCGGTCCAGTCGCGCCCAGGCGTCGAGCTCGTCGCGGCTGGCCGGGCGCGCCAGGGCGGGTTCGCCCAGCACCGGTGTCAGGTGGCCGGGCGCGGCGGCGTTGTGGTCATTGGCTCGGCTGGCATGGGCCATGGTGGGCTCGTCTTTCGGGGTACTGCGCCGAAGCGGGCTGATGTCGGGCGGCCGGGGGCGGGGTGCTCAGGCCGTGCCGTGGGGCACGGCGGGCAGCAGGGCGGCGGGCTCGAAGCGGAACAGTCCTGCCACCAGCGTGGTGGGGAACAGGCGGATGGCGGCGTTGTAGTCGCTCACCGCCTGGTTGTAGGTCAGGCGGGCGAAGTCGGTCTGGGTCAGCACCGCGTCGAGCCGCCCGAGCTGGGTGATGACCGGGTGCTGGGCCTCGGGGTCGGGGTGGGTGTCGACATAGCCCACTTGTTCGCGCAGGGCCTTGCACAGCGCCGCCAGCGCCAGGCCCAGCGCATGGTCGCAGCGGCCGAATTCGCCCAGCACGCGCGGGTGCACGGGGCGCAGGCGGGCGGCTTCCAGCGCACGGCCCAGCTCCTGCTCGGCGCTGGCTGCGGCGGCGGTGAGTCCGGGCTCGTCGGCCATGTGTTCCTGCGCCAGCACGAGCAGGCGGCTCACCGCCTCGGTGCGTTCGCGTGCCTGCAGCGCGAAGACCTGGAAGACCGAGGCGATCACGTTGCGCAGCCGCACCAGTCGGTTGTAGGCGCCCAGCATCCACAGGCCCAGCAAGGCGGGTGCGACGAAGATCAGGATGTGCACGGTGCTTGCCCTTGGTTGAACGGCATCGAGCTGCGGGAGGGGGCTCAGTCTGCGCCCAGCCAGGCCGCGTGGCCGGCGGCGCGCAGCTGGCAGGCCGGGCAGTGGCCGCAGCCGCGACCCCAGGCGTGCCGCGGCTCGCGCTGGCCGAGGTAGCAGGTGTGGCTGAGCTCGACCACGATGTCGTTGAGCGCCGCCCCCCCGAGCTGCTCGCACAGCGCCCAGGTCTGCGCCTTGGTCAGGAACATGAGCGGGGTCTCGACCGTCATGGGCGCGGCCAGGCCGAGCGACAGGGCGACCTGCAACGCCTTCAGGGTGTTGTCGCGGCAGTCGGGGT
>JBJOKY010000035.1:0-18715 GCA_046045865.1 Pseudomonadota bacterium
ATGATGTCGTCCTCGCTCACCTGGCCCTGGAAGGCCGGGCGCAGCACGACCACGGCCTTCACCGTCTCGCCGCGGTAGGCGTCCTTGGCCGAGATGATGCACGCCTCGGCGATCGCCGGGTGCTTGTAGAGCAGCAGTTCCACCTCGCTGGGCCAGACCTTGTAGCCGCTGGCGTTGATCATGCGTTTCAGGCGGTCGGTGATGAAGAAATAGCCGTCCTCGTCGATGCGGCCCAGGTCGCCGGTGCGGAAGAACTTCTTGCCGTCCAGCTCGAAGAAGGCCGCCTCGGTGGCCTCGGGGTGTTTCCAGTAGCCCTTGAAGATCATGGGGCCGTGGGTGACGATCTCGCCCACCTCGCCCACGGGCAGCTCCTGCAGCGTCACCGGGTCGACCACGCGCGAGTCGGTGCCGAAGATGGGGATGCCCAGGCACTGCAGCTTGGCGCGTTCGGCAGGGTTGGAGTGGCTCGGTGCCGCCGTTTCCGTCAGGCCGTAGCCCTCGATGAAGGTCAGGCCGAACTCGGCGCGCAGTTTCTCGGCGATGGCCTGGGGCATGGCGGCGCCGCCGCCGGTCATGTAGCGCAGGCTCTTCAGGTTGAAGCTCTGATAGTTCGGGCTGGCGAACAGGTCGATCACCATGGTCGGGATGCAGGTCCAGTGCGTCACGCCGTAGAGCGAGATGAGGCGGCCGGCCAGCTCGCGGTCCCAGCGCGGCATGACGATGGTGGTCGACGCGGCAAACACCGGTGCCAGCACGCCGTAGAGCATGCCGGTGATGTGGAAGAAGGGCACCACGCCCAGGCTGATGGTCTCGGCGCCGCCCGGCACCCACTTGCTGCCACCCACGGCGTTGTGCATCAGCGTGCGGTGGGTGTGCATGCAGCCCTTGGGCAGGCCGGTGGTGCCCGAGGTGTAGGGCAGCAGGGCCAGGTCGTCCGGCCCGGCGGTGTGGGGCGTGAGCGGCCAGTTGCCGTCCAGCGCGGCGTCCCATCGGGTGGCTGCGGCCGGCAGGGGCGGGTCGGCGTCCAGCCAGGCGGCGATGGCGGGCGAGGGCGCCAGCTCGGCGCGGATGGCGCTGCTGTGCTTGCCCGGCAGGGCGTCGCCCAGGCGGGTGACGAGCAGGGCGCGCAGGCGCCGGTCCTCGGCCACGGCGGCGTTGGCCTGTTCGACGATGGGCGCCAGGTCGGCACTGGTGATCACCACCTGGGTGTCCGGGTCGGTGATGTAGTGGCCGAACTCGTCGGCGCGGTTCATGGGGTTGACCGGCACGACCACCGCGTTGGCGCGCAGCACGGCGTAGAAGGCGACGATGTACTGCGGGCAGTTCTGCAGGAAGATGGCCACGCGGTCGCCCGTGCCCACGCCTTGAGCCTGCAGCCAGCCGGCCAGCGTCTCGGCCTGGTGCAGCAGCTCGCCAAAGCTCAGCTCGGCGCCGAAGAAGACGTAGGCGGTCTTGTTCGGGTGACGGCGCGCGGCGACCTCCAGGTTGAACCACAGCGAGGTCTCGGGCACATCCAGCTGGCGCGGCAGGCGGTGCGCCCAATGGCGCAGGTGGGGCCGGTCCTCGGGCACGCGGAACTCCGGGGCAGGGCGCGGCGCGAGCTGGGCACGCAGATCGGCAAGGTTCACGGACTGT
Organism: Pseudomonadota bacterium; assembly: GCA_046045865.1. GTDB lineage: Bacteria > Pseudomonadota > Gammaproteobacteria > Burkholderiales > Burkholderiaceae_C > Sphaerotilus. The sequence continues at coordinate 1,636 of JBJOKY010000035.1, forward strand.
GAGGGCATGCGGGAACTCCGGCGCGGTCGCGCAGGACCGCAGGTGGCAGTGGGGGCACGTGCATCCCGGGGCGGGGGGGCACGTGGACTGCCCGGGTTCTATGCCCATGTGGCCGAGATCGCCACGGGGCATGCCCTGAGCCGGCGTCGCGGCGGCGACAGCCGGGTCACAGATGCTTACTGACCCACCGCGCGATCAGCCCTGCGGCGGCGTCAGTAGGGGGATGCTGCCTTCCGAGCCGGCGCCGAGCAGGCCGGTGCGGCTGTAGATGCCCAGCTTGTCGCGCGTGTCGCTGATGTCCAGGTTGCGCATGGTCAGCTGGCCGATGCGGTCGGCCGGGGTGAAGGCGGCGTCCTCGACCTTTTCCATCGACAGCCGCTCGGGCGCGTAGGTCAGGTTGGGGCTCTCGGTGTTCATGATCGAGTAGTCGTTGCCGCGGCGCAGTTCCAGCGTCACCTCGCCGGTGATGGCGCGCGCCACCCAGCGCTGGGCGGTCTCGCGCAGCATCAGGCACTGCGGGTCGAACCAGCGGCCCTGGTAGAGCAGCTTGCCGAGGGTGCGGCCATTGGCGCGGTACTGGCCGATGGTGTCCTCGTTGTGGATGCCGGTCACCAGGCGCTCGTAGGCGATGTGCAGCAGCGCCATGCCGGGGGCTTCGTAGATGCCGCGGCTCTTGGCCTCGATGATGCGGTTCTCGATCTGGTCGCACATGCCCAGGCCGTGACGCCCGCCGATGGCGTTGGCCTCGGCGAACAGGCTCACGAGGTCGGCGAAGCTGCGGCCGTTCAGCGCCACCGGCACGCCTTCCTCGAAGCGCACGCTTACCGTCTCGGCCTTGACCACCACGTCGTCGCGCCAGAAGGCCACGCCCATGATGGGCTTGACGATGTGCATGCCGCTGTTCAGGAACTCCAGGTCCTTGGCCTCGTGCGTGGCGCCCAGCATGTTGGAGTCGGTCGAGTAGGCCTTCTCCACGCTCATCTTGTAGTCGAAGCCGTTGGCGATGAGGTATTCGCTCATCTCCTTGCGCCCGCCCAGCTCGTCGATGAAACGCTGGTCCAGCCAGGGCTTGTAGATCTTGAGCGCCGGGTTGGCCAGCAGGCCGTAGCGGTAGAAGCGCTCGATGTCGTTGCCCTTGTAGGTGCTGCCGTCGCCCCAGATGTTGACGCCGTCGTCGCGCATGGCCACCACCAGCGCGGTGCCGGTGACGGCGCGCCCCAGCGGCGTGGTGTTGAAGTAGGTGGCGCCGCCGGTGCTGATGTGGAAGGCGCCGCTCTGGATGGCGGCGATGCCCTCGGCCACCAGCTGGGCGCGGCAGTCGATCAGGCGGGCGATCTCGGCGCCGTAGGCCAGGGCCTTGCGCGGGATCTCGTTGTAGTCGCTCTCGTCGGGCTGGCCGAGGTGGGCGGTGTAGGCGCAGGGCACGGCGCCCTTGGCGCGCATCCAGTGCACGGCGGCACTTGTGTCCAGGCCGCCGGAGAAGGCGATGCCGACGCGCTGGCCGGCGGGAAGGTGCTGAAGAATGGTGGCGGACACGTCAGTGGGCTTTCTGCTGGGGGGCGGGCTGGAATAATCCACGATTTTAGGCGGTGCCCACCCCGGGCCGTCGGCCACCGCGCCGCCTGTGCAACCTGCAAGGATTCCAACGTGAGCAGCTCCATCACCGCCACCATCCCCGCCACCGTCAGCACCAAGGCCAACGTCTACTTCGACGGCAAGTGCGTCTCGCACGGCATCACGCTGGCCGACGGCACGAAGAAGAGCGTGGGCGTCATCCTGCCGAGCGCGCTCACCTTCAACACCGGCGCGCCCGAGATCATGGAAGGCGTGGCCGGCGCCTGCAGCATCAAGCTTGCCGGCGTCAGCGAGTGGCAGAGCTATGGCGCCGGCCAGAGCTTCAACGTGCCGGGCAACTCCAGCTTCGAGATCAGGGTGGAGGGCGAGCCCTACCACTACATCTGCCACTTCGGCTGAGGCTGGCTGCTGCGCCTGGCACACCGCTGACGTGTTCCCCCTGATGTTGAGGGGGATCACACGGCGCCAGATGCAAAACAGGGTGGATGACCGCCGGGCGGCCCTAGACTGCCTGCCATCAACGAGCAAGGGAGTTGGTCGTGTTGTCCGCAGTTCTGATTGTTGCCGTTTGCACCTGTCCCGGGGCACACCGCCCCCGTGTCTCCTGACCCCCCGCCGACCGGCACGCCCAGCGCGAGCCGGTCGTCCAGTCGCACCGACATGCAGGCGCTCGAGCTTCCACCGCGGTCGCCGCTGCGCCAGTGGCGGGTGCTCGGTGCCATCGGTGCCACCCTGCTGATCGCCTTTGCCGGCGTGGCCTGGGTGCAGTCGCGCACGCTGGCCTTGCTGGAAGAAAGTGTCGCAGACCGTACCGACAGCCTGACTTTCGCCTTCGGCCAGCTCGAGAACGAGTTCCTGCGCCTGTGCGAGCTGATGCGGCGCGAAGCCATGGTGCCGGGCTCGGTCGAACCGGCGGCCTTGTCGATGCGCTACGAGATCTTCGTCAGCCGCGTCATGCAGGCCGGTGGCAACGGGGCCAACCTCTTCGAACGCATCGGCCATGCCCAGGATCCGACCCTGCAGGCGCTGCGGGACTTCATCACCACAGCCGACCCCCTGATCGGCGAGGGCGCCCCGTCGATGCCTGCGGGTGCAGTGACACCGGCCCTGGCCGATCGCCTGGAGCAGCTCGGCCCGCACCTGCACGACCTGGCCCTGGCCGCCTACCACCGCGACGCCCAGGCCACCGGCCTGCGCGACGACGCCGTGCAGCTGCAGTACCGCATCGCCGTCGGCCTGACGCTGTTCCAGAGCCTGCTCACGCTGGTGTTCGCCTTCGTGGTGATCCGCCAGCTGCGCAGCGCCGAGCGTCGGCGCAGCCACCTGGAGCGCCTGGCCGACGAGCTGGGCCGCGCCCAGGCCGCGGCCGAGGCGGCCAGCCGCAGCAAGAGCGCCTTCGTCGCCAACATGAGCCACGAGCTGCGTACACCCTTCCACGGCCTGCTGGGCATGCTGACGCTGGTGGAGCATGGCCCGCTCACGGTCGATCAGCAGCGCCACCTGCGCACTGCGCGCCGTTCGGGCGAACACCTGCTGTCCATCCTGAACGACGTTCTCGACATCTCCAAGCTCGACTCGGGCGGCGTGGACATCGAGCCGCGTGACGTCGAGCTCGTGCGCGTCTTCGGCGAGGTGCTGGCGCTCATGCGCCCGCAGGCGCAGGAGCGCCGGCTCGCGCTGGAGGTCGAGCTGGCCGAGGCGCTGCCCGAGCGCCTGGTGATCGATGGCAAGCGGCTCAAGCAGATCCTGTTCAACCTGATCGGCAACGGCATCAAGTTCACCAAGCGCGGTCGCGTGCGCCTGGTGGTGAGCTGGTTGCCGCACGCCGATCTGGCCGCGCTCATCGGCGGGGCGATGCATTCGGCCGTGGTGGGAGCCAGCGCCAACGTGCGCGCCGAACGCGGCGTGTTGTCGGTGCGCGTCATCGATGACGGCATCGGCATGGACGCTGCCACGCTGGAGCGGCTGTTCCAGCGCTTCTCGCAGGGCGACGACAGCATCCAGCGCCGTTTCGGCGGCACCGGCCTGGGGCTGGAAATCTCGCGCACGCTGGCGCGCCGCATGGGCGGCGACATCACGGTGCGCAGCGAGCCGGGCAAGGGCAGCGAGTTCCGCCTGCTGCTGCCGGCCGAGCCCGGCTTCGCGCCCACCGAACCGGGCGACGACCTGGCCTCGGCCTATTCGCAGCCGGCCGACCTCACCGGCGCCACGCGGCCGGCCGAGCTGCCTGCCGCACAGGTGCAGCCGTCGCGTGGCCCGGCCCTGGGCGTGGCGCCCGCCCCGCGCCTGGTCGCCGCCGGCCTGCACGCGCTGGTGTGCGACGACAACGAGGTCAACCGCCTGCTCATGCAGGCCTTCCTGCAGCGCTACGGCTGCGAGCCGGTGATGTGCGAGGACGGCGCCCAGGCCGTTGCCCTGGTGCGCTGCAACCGCTTCGACTTCGTGCTCATGGACGTGCACATGCCGGTGCAGGACGGTTTCGCTGCCACGCGCGAGATCCGCGCCCAGCAGGCGGGCGGCGAGGACGGGCCGGTCATCGTCGCCGTCACGGCCGACCCGCTGCACGAGACGCGCGAGCTCGCGCAGCAGGCCGGCATCGACGACTTGCTGGGCAAGCCCATGAACCCGTCCGACATCGAGGCCTGCCTGCGACGCCATTTCGCGCATCTCTTCGATACTGCCTGACATGACGGCCGCAGCTGGCGCAAGGCGTGGCGGCCCGCCGGAATGCAACATATTCCACCCGTTGCAGGTCGTCGATCCCTGGCGGTTTCAATTCAGGCGTCTGCCTGCCGATAGCACGGTGAGCGGGGCACTGCTGCCTCGCCCCGGCCGGCGCCACGCCCGGTCCGTCCCGATTTCCCAGCCCCTTTTCGACTCATCCTCTGCTCCCGGGAGACATGCATGTTCCTGCCCCTGCTGCGCTACCTTGCCACCACCCTCACACTGACCCTGCTGGCGGCCGCGCCCGTTGCGCACGCAGACGGCCTGGCCACGCCCAAGGGCAAGGTCGTGCTCACGCTGAGCGGCAAGATCGGCAAGACCAACGCCCCGGGCAAGGCCGAGTTCGACATGGCCATGCTCGAAGCCCTGCCCCAGCACAGCTTCACGACCCGGACGCCCTGGTACAAGGAGGCACGCAAGTTCACCGGCCCGCTGCTGCGTGACGTGCTGGCCGCGGCCGGCGCGCAAGGCCGCGTGCTCAAGGCCATGGCCCTGAACGACTACAAGGTGGAGCTGCCGCAGGAAGACACGCTTGCCTACGGCGTCGTGCTGGCGCGCCTGATGGACGACGCGCCCATGCCGGTGCGCGACAAGGGCCCGCTGTTCATCGTCTACCCCTTCGACACCGACGCCACGCTGCGCTCCGAGCGCTACTACAGCCGCTCGGCCTGGCAGCTCAAGAGCATCGTCATCGAATGAACGTGGCCGCGCTCGAGTTCCTGCCGCCACGGCACGGCGCGGCGCGGCGCCTGGGCCGCTGGTATGCGGTGGCTGCGCTGCTGCTCGTGCTCATGCTCGCGGGCGTGGGCTGGCTGCAGACGCGTTCGCTCGGCCTGCTCAACGGCGCGGTGCTGTACGAGGGCGACAACCTGCTCTGGAGCTTCTACCAGCTCGACAGCGAATACCTGCGCGTGCGCGAACTGCTGCGCGTGATCGCGGTGAACGGCGACCCGCAGGGCGCCAAGAGTGATACCGGCGCGTTGCGCGAGCGCTACGAGATCTTCGTCAGCCGCATCAGCCTCATCGAACCCGAACGCATGCGCCACGTGATGCCGGTGCTGGAGGGGCAGGAGCAGGTGCTGCACAGCCTGCAGGCCTTCGTCGCACGGGCCGATCCGCTGCTGGGCGCCGGCGCCGGTGCCGGCCGGCTGGATCCGGCCGTCTGTCGCGAGCTGCTGGCCGGCTTCGAGCCCCTGGCAAGCCCGTTGCACCAGCTGGCGCTGGCGGCCAACCAGGCGCTGGCCGAATACGCCAACCGGCGCAACGAGGCGGTGCGCGACACCAACCGCATGAGCATCGCGCTGGCGCTGTTCCAGTGCCTGCTGACCATCGCCCTGGCCGCCTTGCTGGTGCGCCAGCTGAAGTCGCTGGAGGGGCGGCGCGTGAAGCTCGAGGAGCTGGCGCACAGCCTGCAGGAGGCGCGCACCGATGCCGAACAGGCCAGCCGGGCCAAGAGCGCATTCCTGGCCAACATGAGCCACGAGCTGCGCACGCCCTTCAACGGCCTGCTGGGCATGCTGTCGCTGCTGCAGACGGGACGACTGGATGCCGAGCAGGCCGACCAGCTGCGCACCGCGCGGGAGTCGGCCGAACACCTGCTGGCCATCCTGGACGATGTGCTCGACGTCTCGCGGCTGGATTCCGGTCACCTCGACATCGCACCCGGTGCGGTCGACCTGGGACGTGTCCTGGCCGACGTCGACGCGCTCATGGGCCCGCAGGCGCGTGCACGCGGCCTGGCCCTGGTGGTCGACATCGGGCCCGGCCTGCCGGCGCAGGTGCATGCCGACGGCAAGCGGCTCAAGCAGATCATCTTCAACCTGGTCGGCAACGCCATCAAGTTCACCGAGATCGGCGCGGTGCGCATCCAGGCCGGCGTTGCACCGCAGCCGCACGACCAGACCCGCCCTGAACTGGTGATCAGCGTGGCCGACACCGGCATCGGCATGGACGCGCAGACCCTGAGCCGCCTGTTCCACCGCTTCAGCCAGGGCGATGACAGCATCCAGCGCCGCTTCGGCGGTACCGGCCTGGGGCTGGAGATCTCGCGCACGCTGGCGCGCCTGATGGGCGGCGACATCGGCGTGACCAGCGAGCCCGGTCGCGGCAGCGTCTTCACGCTCTCGCTGCCGCTCGAGGTGCTGGCCGCGACGGCGGGCGACCTGGCTGGCACGGATGCCGTTGCCACCGGGCCGTCAGCCGACCTGGCCAGCAGCGCGGCCCGCCCCCCTGCACAGGTCGCCACATCCACCCCATCCACGTCGACGCCCGACCTCGAGGGGGCCGGGCAACCGCTACCCCTGCCGCGGCCCGGTCCGTCGGGCGTGACACTGACCCTGGCGCAGCAGCCGCAGCCGCCGTCACCGTCGGCTGCCGCGCCCCCCCCGGCCACCCCGCCCCGCTCCGCCGCGGCGTTGCGCGTGCTGGTCTGCGACGACCATCCGGTCAACCGCAAGCTGCTCACGGCGCTGCTCGGCCGGTTGGGTCTGACGGCCAGCCTGTGCGAGAACGGCGCCGAGGCGCTCGACCAGGTGCGCGACAGCAGCTGGGACCTGGTGCTGATGGACATGCACATGCCGGTCATGGACGGACTGAGCGCCACGCGTGCCATCCGTGCACTCGGCCCGCGCGGGCAGGGCGTTGCGCACCTGGTGGTGGTGGCCGTCACCGCCGACGCCTTCGACGAGGCGCGCCAGCTTGCCCTGGCCGCCGGCATGGACGACGTGCTGACCAAGCCCATGCAGCTGCGCGACCTGCGCGCCTGCCTGCTGCGCAACTTCCCGGGGCTGGACCTCGCGCCGTCAGCCGCCGCCTGAGGGCGCCGGTGGCGCCTGGCCGGCGTCGACCTGCTGGTCGGCGCCCGTCCGGTCGTCGGCGTCGACGCGCGCGATGGCCCAGCGGATCACGATGCCGCGGCGGAAGGTCACGACGATGTCGTTGCCCGCCGCGTCGCTCCACAGCCACTCGTCGCGCCCGCCCTGCTGGATGCCCAGGCTGCCGCTGAGCTGGAGCACCTCGGCCATCTGCATGCCGGGCTCCAGGCGGGACTGCATCATCACCACCGAATCGATCCGGCCCATGGGCCGGCGCGCGGCGTTCTGCAGCGCCCGCGTGGCGCGGCGGAACTGCAGCAGCATCCAGAACACGATGAGGGTGAAGGCGAGTACGAGGCCTTGCCAACCCCAGGCCCACCAGCCCGCCAGCACGGCGGCGCCGATCAGCAGGCCGTTGGCACCGGGGGAAGACAGTCGTTTCATGGTCGTGGTCGAGAACATCGGCGCCATCCTAGGGCGGCCGGTGCGCTGGTGGCCTAAGGGATCGCCACAGTGCCGCTGGCGAGCCGGGCGCCACGGGTGACCACCCTCACAGCCCGCGCACCAGGTCCATGGCCTCGTCCACGCGTTCGACGGCGTGGATCGTCAGGCCCTCGATGGCTTTCTTCGGCGCGTTCGCCTTGGGCACGACAGCCATCGAGAAGCCCAGCTTGGCCGCCTCCTTGAGCCGCTCCTGGCCGCGCGGAGCGGGTCGGATCTCGCCGGCCAGGCCGACCTCGCCGAAGGCGAAGAAGCCGCGCGGCAGCGGCTTGCCACGCAGGCTGCTCTGGATGGCCAGCAGCACGGCCAGGTCGGCGGCCGGCTCGCTGATGCGCACGCCGCCCACGGCGTTGACGAACACGTCCTGGTCCATGCTGGCCACGCCGGCATGGCGGTGCAGCACGGCCAGCAGCATGGCCAGGCGGTCGCGCTCCAGGCCGACCGACAGCCGCCGCGGGCTGGGCCCGCCGGCGTCAACCAGGGCCTGGATCTCCACCAGCAGCGGGCGTGTGCCTTCCAGCGTGACCAGCACGCAGGCGCCCGGCACTGGCTCGCTGTGGGTGGAGAGAAAGATGGCGCTCGGGTTGCTCACACCCTTCAGGCCGCGCTCGGTCATGGCGAACACGCCGATCTCGTTGACCGCGCCGAAGCGGTTCTTGATGGCGCGCACCAGACGGAAGCTGGAGTGGGTGTCGCCCTCGAAATACAGCACCGTGTCGACGATGTGCTCCAGCACGCGCGGGCCGGCCAGGGCGCCTTCCTTGGTCACGTGGCCCACCAGCACCAGGCAGCAGCCGCTGGACTTGGCCACCCGTGTGAGCTGGGCGGCGCAGTCGCGCACCTGGGCCACCGAGCCGGGCGCCGAGGTCAGCGATTCGGAGTAGACGGTCTGGATCGAGTCGATGACACAAAAGCGTGGCGCCTCGGCCTCCAGCGTGGCCAGGATGCGCTCCAGGTTGATCTCGGCCAGCACCCGCACCTTGTCGCCGGCCAGGCCCAGACGGCGCGCGCGCAGGGCGATCTGGGCGCCGGATTCCTCGCCGCTCACGTACAGCACCGGCATGCGCGCGGCCAGGGCGTCGACCGCCTGCAGCAGCAGCGTGCTCTTGCCGATGCCCGGGTCGCCGCCGATCAGCACCACGCCGCCTTCGACGATGCCGCCGCCCAGCACGCGGTCGAGCTCGTCCTGGCCGGTGGGCGTGCGGTCGATTTCGGCCGCCTCGATCTCGCTCAGCGTGGCCACCGGCTGGCTGCGCGCCAGGGCCTGGAAGCGGTTGAGCTTGGCGCTGGCGCTGCCGGCCGGCTCGGGCGCGGTTTCCTCCAGCGTGTTCCAGGCGTTGCAGTGCGGGCACTTGCCCAGCCATTTGGCATTCGTGCCGCCGCAGTCGCGGCAGGTGTAGATCGTCTTGTCGGTACGGGCCATGGCGGCATTGTGCGGCGCAGGGCGGCCGCAAGCCGGGACGGCCTGGGCCAGAATGCGCCTCGACCGGCGGCATGGGGCCTGCCGTGATCGACTCTTCTCGCCAGGTGACCCATGCGGCTGCTGATCCCTGTCCTGTCCACGCTGCTGGCGTCATGCGTCAGCGTCAGCCTGCCGGGCGTGGTGGCCGACACCACGCAGGCAGGCAAGGAGGCCTACAAGGCGATCGCGGCCAGGAAGGACGCCAGGAAGGACGAGGCCGCCGCGGCCCTGCCGGCGGACGCCCACATCGTCAACAGCTACATCGGCAGCGACAGGCAGGGCGTGGCCGAGGTCAAGGACGCCTGCGTGAAGGGGGCGCTGGACAAGATCGACCGGCTGGTCGGGAGCATCAGCCGGCACACCGTCGTCGACAACACCGTCGCCCTGCACAATGGCGGCATCGTCGCGAACTGCAAGGTCGCGTTCGAGCGCTGATCGCGGCGCTGCGGGCGCCGGCATGTCGCGCCCGCCCCAGCCGCACATCCTTCCGCCCGCAGGAGACCCGCATGAAAGCCATCTGGAACAACGTCGTCGTGGCCGAGAGCGACGACACCGTGATCGTCGAGGGCAACCACTACTTTCCCGTTGCGGCCATCGACGCCAGGTACCTGCTGCCCAGCAACACGCGCAGCATGTGCGCCTGGAAGGGCGAGGCGCGCTACCACACCCTGTTCGTGAACGGCGACGCCAACCCGGACGCGGTCTGGTACTACCCCGAGCCCAAGGAGGCCGCGGCCCAGATCAAGGGCCGCGTCGCGTTCTGGAAGGGTGTGAAGGTGGTCGAGGGCTGAGGTCGCACGCCTCCAGCCGGCCACGCACCAGGCAAGGTCAGTCGCCGGTGGAGCGCCGGGCGGCCTTGATCTTGCCCCGGCTGGTCTTTGCGTCCAGCCTGCGGCGCTGCGAGCCCAGGGTCGGGCGGGTCGGCCGACGGGTCGCGGGCACGTGGGCGGCGCGATCGACCAGGTCCTGCAGGCGCGCCAGCGCCTCGGTCTGGTTCTGCGGCAGGCTGCGGTGTTCCTGCGCCTTGATGATCACCACGCCGGCTTCGGTGATGCGCTGGTCGTCCAGCGCCAGCAGCCGCGCCTTCACGGCCTCGGGCAGCGAGCTGGCCCGCACGTCGTAGCGCAGATGCGCGGCACTCGACACCTTGTGCACGTTCTGGCCACCCGCGCCCTGCGCGCGGATGGCGCTGAACTCGACCTCGCGCGGGTCGATGCGTGGTGGCCTGGTCACGGCGCGGCCGGCCGGGTCGACGTGGCGGGCGGGTCGTCCACGTCATCCACCCGCACGGGCACACGCGCTGCCAGCGCGCACATCAGCTCGTAGCCGATGGTGCCGGCCGCACGCGCCACCTCGTCGATGCCCAGCAGGCTGCCCAGCGGGCCGCGGCCCCACAGCGTCACCTCGCTGCCGCTGCGGGCGGCGGGCACGGGGCCGAGGTCGACCGCCAGCATGTCCATCGACACGCGCCCGACGGTGCGCGTGTGCACGCCGTCCACCAGCACCGGCGTGCCGGTGGGGGCGTGGCGCGGGTAGCCGTCGGCATAGCCGCAGGCGACGATGCCGATGCGCATCGGTGCGTCGGCGACGTGGCTGCTGCCGTAGCCCACGCTGTCGCCGGCCTGCAGCTGCTGGGTGGCGATCAGGCGCGAGGCCAGCGTCATGGCGGGTTGCAGACCCCAGTGCGCGGCGTCGTGTTCGGGGTGGTCGGGCACGCCGCCGTAGCTCATGATGCCGGCGCGCACCCAGTCGGCACGCACGCCGGCGTGGGCCGCGTGGCGCAGCGTGGCCGCGCTGTTGGCGATCGAGCGCTCGCCCGGCAGGTCGGCGGTCACAGCGGTCCAGGTGGCGAGCTGGTGGGCGATGCCGTCGGCGCCGAAGCGCAGCGCATCGGCGTCGGAGAAATGTGTCACGAGCGAGATCTCGTCCACCTGGGGCAGGGCGTTCAGGCGCGTCCACGCCGAGCGGTAGGCCGCCGGCGCAAAGCCCAGCCGGTTCATGCCGCTGTTGAGCTTGAGGAAGACGCGGTGTGGCTGGTGCGTCTTGTGCGCGGCCAGCCAGTCGATCTGCTCGTCGTCGTGCACCACGTGCCACAGGTTCAGGCGCGAGCACAGCTCCAGGTCGCGCGGCTCGAACACGCCTTCGAGCAGCAGCACCGGGCCGCGCCAGCCCAGGCGGCGCACCAGCCCGGCCTCGGCCAGGTCGAGCAGGGCCAGTCCGTCGGCCGCCTGCAGGCCGGGCCAGATGCGTTCGATGCCGTGGCCGTAGGCGTTGGCCTTGATCACGGCCCAGACCCGCGCACCGGCGGCGTGCCGGCGTGCGACGCCCAGGTTGTGCGCCACGGCGCCGGGGTGGATGGTGGCCAGGATGGGGCGGGGCATGGCGCGATTGTGCCTGCCGCCTCGTGGCAGCCTGTGCCCCGGTCCGGCTCCGGGCCCGAGATGGAACAAGGCACGTGCAGCCCTGGCCGCCGGGGGACGCAGTCCACCCGTCCGTGTGGCGTGACGCGAACGCCTGCGTGCTATAACCGCGCCGCGTTCGCGGCCCGGCGGCCGGCCACGGGGCCGACAACAGCCGGGGCGGCCGAAGGAATCGATTCACAACGCGCCACCGAGACAGGCGCTGTCCATACCGCGCCGGATGAAAAAAGGCTTCTACACCATCATGTCGGCGCAGTTCTTCAGCTCGCTGGCTGATAACGCGCTGTTCGTCGGCGCGGTCGAACTGCTCAAGAATTCGGGTTCGGGGGAATGGCAACGCGCGGCGCTGGTGCCCATGTTCGCGCTGTTCTACGTGATCCTGGCGCCATTCGTCGGCGCCTTCGCCGACGCCGTGCCCAAGGGCCGGGTGATGTTCCTGTCCAACGCCATCAAGGTGGTGGGCTGCCTGATGATGCTGTTCGGCACCCATCCGCTGGCAGCCTATGCCATCGTCGGCCTTGGGGCGGCAGCCTACTCGCCGGCCAAGTACGGCATCCTGACCGAGCTGCTGCCGCCGTCGCAGCTGGTCAAGGCCAACGGCTGGATCGAGGGGCTGACTATCACCTCCATCATCCTGGGCGTGCTGCTGGGTGGCCAGCTGATCGGGCCGCACCTGTCGCCGCAGCTGCTGGCCTTCGACATGCCGCTGCTGGAGACCAATGTCGACACGCCGCCCGAGGCAGCCATCGCCTCCATCGTGCTGCTCTACATGGTGGCGACGGTGTTCAATCTCTACATCCCGCGCACCGACACGGCCCTGCAGCCGCTGCCCGGCCAGGTCCTGGCACTGGTGCGCGACTTCTCCAGCTGCAACGCCCGACTGTGGGCCGACAAGCTGGGCCAGATCTCGCTGTCCACCACCACGCTGTTCTGGGGCGTGTCGGGCAACCTGCGCTACATCGTGCTGGCCTGGGCCGCAGCGGCGCTGAGCTACACGACCACCCAGGCATCCGCGCTGGTGGGCGTGGTGGCGGTGGGCACGGCCATCGGCGCGGTGATCGCCTCGGTGACGATGCGGCTGGATCACGCCATCAAGGTCATGCCGCTGGGCGTGGCCATGGGCGTGCTGGTGATCGGCCTGAACGTGGTCACCAACGTCTGGCTGGCCGCACCCTTCCTGGTGCTGCTGGGCGGGCTGGGCGGCTTCCTGGTCGTGCCCATGAACGCGCTGCTGCAGCACCGGGGCCACAACCTGATGGGCGCCGGGCGCTCCATCGCGGTGCAGAACTTCAACGAGCAGGCCTGCATCCTGGCGCTGGGTGCCTTCTACACCGGCCTGACGCGCGTGGGCCTGTCGGCCTTCGGCGCCATCACCATCTTCGGCCTGCTGGTGGCGGGCACGATGTGGGCCATCGGGCTATGGCACCGGCGCAATGCGCGTGTGCATGCCGCCGAGGTGGAGCGCCTGCTGGCCATCGCGCGCAGCGACCACTGACGGCGGCGTGCCCGGGTGATCGCACCCGAGCCCGCGTGTGCCCTGAACGCAGAAGGCGGCCCGCGGGCCGCCTTCTGCGTTCGGAACAACCTGGGCGGCCGTTCAGGCGGCCTGCTCCATGGCCTGCATGGCCGTGGGTTCGAATCCGCGCTCGAAGAAGTTGTCGTGCCGGGCCAGGATGGCGCGCAGTTCGTCGTCGTCGATGGGTTCGGTCAGGAAGGCGTCGCAGCCGGACACCGTGGCGCGTGCGCGGTCGGTGGCGTTGCCGGCGCGTGCCATCATCACCACGGCAGGGCCGGTCGAGCTGCCCAACGGGCCCGACTCATTCCCCTTGCGCTGCTGCTTGATTTCCTTGCAGGTGTGGAAGGCCAAGCCGCTGCCCAGGGCCATGCCCAAGAAGACGAAGGCGAAGCTGCTCTGCCCGGCCAGCTGTACCGCGTTGCTGCCGCTGTTGCAGCACACCGGCTTGTAGCCCAGCGGTTCGAGTGCGCTGCACAGCAGCAGCTGTTCGGCCGGGCTGGGGCTGACGACCAGGACATTGCGCAGCCGCTCCGGCCCGCTCAGTACCGAGTTGGAGAAGCCGGCCGACGAGCGGAAGTCGAGCACCCGGCGCGCTTGGCCGGCCAGGTGGCGCAGCCGGCCGCTCGGGCGCGCGCTGCGGCGCTCCAGCGCAGCGGGCCAGGTGCGCACGGCACGGCGAGCCAGCAGCGAATCGAGCGTGCGCTGCACGGCCAGCGCGTCGATGGGGCGGGGCAGGTGGGCGCCGGCGCTGCCCGGGGGCTGGCGTCCGCCGACGAAGACGGTGTCGTGCATGCGCCCGGCATTGCCGATGCTGCGCAGCACGTCGGGCTGATCGCAGTCGGCGATCAGCAGCTCGCTGCCTTCGATCGAGCCAGCCAGCTCGTACGACTGCTCGCGCTGCAGCGACAGCCGGAAGCAAGTCTCGAGCGTCGAGCGCTCGAAGGCACTGAATCCCAGCAAGGCCACCGTGTGACTGGCTGCCATTCGAAACCCCCAATTTTGTTACCTGGGGTATCTTTAGGCGCGCAGTCGCCCAGGTCAAGGCGGCGGTCCCCTGAATCGTGGGTGCAGGCCTTGAATTGAGGGCCTGCTTATCGGCTTTGCTGATTTCGGCCTGTCGCGACGGGGTGTTTCGTGAATACGCCGAGTTGTGACTTATCGCTGGGTAAGATGTCCCGGTTTGTCCGGAGCCCGTACGCATGCGGTCGGTCCGTTGTCTGGTCTTTGTTCGTTTTGATACAGGAGTCCCCGATGTCGACCGTGAAAAGTGGCGTTGCAAACACACGCGCGGACGAACTGGCGGCCGGTGCAGGCGCTGGCCTGTACGAGCCGGGCCGTTTCGTCTCGTCCGACGGCCAGGGGCGGCCCCGCCCCTTGGCCGAGTGGCGCGGCCGGGTCGCGCTCATCGTCAACACGGCCAGCCAGTGCGGCTTCACGCCGCAGTTCGCCGGGCTGCAGCAACTCTGGCAGCGTTACCGCGAGCTGGGCCTGGTGGTGATCGGCTACCCCTGCAACCAGTTCGGCGGCCAGGACCCGGGCAGCCAGGCCGAGATCGAGAGCTTCTGCAGTCTCAACTACGGCGTGGACTTCCCCATGATGGCCAAGGTCGAGGTCAAGGGCGCGGGCGCCGACCCGCTGTTCAAGTGGCTCACGGCCGAGGCGCCCGGTGTGCTCGGCACCGAGTTCATCAAGTGGAACTTCACCAAGTTCCTGGTCGGGCGCGACGGCCAGGTCATCGGCCGCTACGGCCCCCAGGCCAAGCCGGAGAGCCTGGCAGCCGACATCGAGGTCGCGCTGGCGCGGCCCGTGCCCGTGGCGCCCGCATGACGCCCGTGGTGCCGGCGTGACATCCGCCACGGGACGGCCTGCCGCGGCCGGATAATGCGCCGCTGCTCCTGGAGATCCTTCAGCCATGTTTGCCCACGTCGACGCCTACGCCGGTGACCCCATCTTCAAGCTCAACGACGAGTTCCACCAGGACCCGCGGGCGAACAAGATCAACCTGACCATCGGCATCTACTTCGACGACGCCGGCCGCCTGCCGGTGATGGCGGCGGTGAAGCAGGCCGAATCGGCGCTGCTGGCCAACGTGGGCGCCAAGCCCTACCTGCCCATGTCGGGCGACCCGGCCTACCGCAGCCAGGTGCAGCGCCTGCTGTTCGGCGGCGACCATGCGGCGGTCACCGACGGCCGCATCGTCACCATCCAGACCCTGGGCGGCTCGGGCGCGCTCAAGGTGGGCGCCGATTTCCTCAGAACCTATTTCCCGGCCTCCGAGGTCTGGGTGAGCGACCCGAGCTGGGACAACCACCGCTCCATCTTCGAAGGCGCGGGCTTCACCGTCCACAGCTACCCGTACTACGACCCGGCCACCGGCGGCGTGCGCTTTGCCGCCATGCTGGACAGCATCGCCAGCCTGCCGGCGAAGAGCGTGGTGCTGCTGCACGCCTGCTGCCACAACCCGACCGGCGTGGACCTGAGCAACGCGCAGTGGGACGAGCTCATCGCCGTGATGAAGCAGCGCCAGCTGATCGCCTTTGCCGACATCGCGTACCAGGGCTTCGGCGACGGCGTGGACGAGGACGCCTACTCGCTGCGCGCCCTGGCCGGCGCCGGCGTGGCCACGCTGGTGGCCAACTCCTTCTCCAAGAGCTTTTCCATGTACGGCGAACGCTGCGGCGGCCTGTCGGTCGTGTGCCCGGACGCTGCCCAGGCCGCGCTGGTGCTGGGCCAGCTGCAGCTCACCGTGCGCAAGAACTATTCGAGCCCGCCCATGCACGGCGCGCGCATCGTCGCCCAGGTGCTGGCCACGCCCGCGCTGCGACAGAGCTGGCAGGACGAGCTGGGCGGCATGCGCATGCGCATCCATGCCATGCGTCAGCGCCTGCACGCGGCCCTGAGCGAACGCCTGCCGGGCCGCGCGCTCGACTACTTCCTCACCCAGCGCGGCATGTTCAGCTACACCGGCCTCACGCCCGCCCAGGTCGACACCCTGCGCGAGCAGCACGGCGTGTACCTGCTGCGTTCGGGTCGCATGTGCGTGGCCGGCCTGAACCAGGCCAATGTCGAGGCGACCGCCGTCGCCATGGCCGCGGTGATGCGCTGAGGCCTGCCGGCAGTTCGTCCGCCGCCCGCCGCCACGCGTTCACCTGCCCAGGCCTGCGCCGCTGCCCGCGCCCACCTCACGACGCTGGCCGCCCCGCGTGACCTGGTTCTTCCTCAAGCGCCTGCTCAGTCTGGGCGTCACGCTGGTCGTGGCCTCGGCCCTGGTGTTCGCGGTACTGGAGCTGCTGCCCGGCAACGCGGCCCAGATCATCCTGGGCGACAGCGCCACGCCCGAGAGCCTGGCCGCCATGGAGCGCAAGCTCGGCCTGGACCAACCCGCGGCCGCGCGCTACCTGCACTGGGTCGGCGGCCTGCTGCAGGGGCGCAGCGCGCAGAGCATCTCGTACGACGTGCCGACCTTCGAGCTCATCGCCCAGCGCCTGCAGGTCAGCCTGCCGCTGGCGCTGCTGGCCATGTCGCTCACCGTGGCCATCGCGCTGGCTGCGGGCATCTACGCGGCGGCGCGCCACCAGCAGCTCGGCGACGTGGGCGTGATGCTGGCCAGCCAGATCGGCATGGCCGTGCCCAGCTTCTGGCTGGCCATCCTGCTCATCCTGGGCTTCGCGGTGAAGCTGGGCTGGTTCAGCGCGGGCGGCTTCAACGGCTGGAGCGAGGTGGAGGGCGGTGGCCTGTGGCCGGGCCTGAAATCGCTGCTGTTGCCGGCGCTGGCGCTGGCGGCGGTGCAGGCGGCCATCCTGGCACGTGTCACGCGTTCGGCCGTGCTCGACACCCTGCGCGAGGATTTCGTGCGCACCGCGCGCGCCAAGGGCCTGAGCCAGCGCGCCGTGCTGTGGCGACATGTGCTGCGCAATGCGCTCGTCCCGGTGCTGACCGTGGGCGGGCTGCAGTTCGCCAACCTCATCGCCGGCACGGTGGTGGTCGAGCAGGTCTTCGTGCTGCCGGGCGTGGGGCGGCTGGTCTTCCAGGCCATCGCCAACCGCGACCTGGTGCTGGTGCGCGACGT
>JBJOKY010000243.1:0-7059 GCA_046045865.1 Pseudomonadota bacterium
AAGGCGAGATCGACGTGTTCAGCCTGGGCGCCGACGGCCAGCCCGGCGGCGAAGGCAAC
This sequence comes from Pseudomonadota bacterium, assembly GCA_046045865.1. GTDB lineage: Bacteria > Pseudomonadota > Gammaproteobacteria > Burkholderiales > Burkholderiaceae_C > Sphaerotilus. The sequence goes on from JBJOKY010000243.1 coordinate 60, forward strand.
GATGCCGACGTCGGCTCGTGGCAGTGAGGCCGGCACCGGCCCGGGCCTGACCTGACCTGCCCGCCCCCATGACGCCGCCAGGGCCGGCGCAGCACGGCTTCACGCTGCTCGAACTGCTGGTCGTCATCAGCATCATCGCCCTGGCCAGCGCCATGGCCAGCCTGGCCCTGAGCGACCCCGCCGCCACCCGGCTGCAACGCGAGGCCGAGCGCCTGACTGCGCTGTTCGAGGTCGCACGCGCGCAGTCGCGTTCGCTGGGCGTGGCGGTGGTGTGGCAGATCCCGGGCCGGCGCCGCGCCGGTGATGCGCGCGAGCCGGGCGACTTCAGCTTCGCCGGCCTGCCGCCTGCCGCCGACCTGCCCGGGCACTGGCTGGAGCCGGCCAGCGCGGGCGAGATCAGCGTCGAGCTGCCGCCCGGCCAGGACGGCATCGTGCTCGGCCCCGAGCCCGTCGTCGGCGCCCAGCGCCTGGTGCTGCACCTGGGCAACCAGCGCCTGGTGCTGGAAACCGATGGCATGGCGCCCTTCCGCATCACCGACGCCGCACCATGACGCGCCGCCCGCCCGCCGCAGCCGCCACCGGCACCCGCACCACCGCCTGTCGCGGCATGACACTCATCGAGGTACTGGTCGCCCTGGCCATCGTGGCTACCGCGCTGGCCACCGGCATCAAGGCCGCCGCGGCGCTGGGCAACAACGCCGAACGCCTGGCCGACATCCTCGCGGCGCAGTGGTGCGCCGAGAACGAGCTGGGCGGCCTGCGCCTGTCGCAGCAGTTCCCGGCCGTCGGCGACAGCGACTTCAGCTGCGAGCAGCTCGGACGCAGCTACAGCGGCCACCTCGTCGTGCGCACCACGCCCAACCCGAACTTCCGCCGCGTCGACGCCCAGGTGCTCGATGCGCAGGGCTACACGCTGCTGCGCCTGTCCACCGTGGTGTCGCGCTTCTGATGGCTATGGCTGCCGCCATGCCCGGCCACGCCGCCCCCGCCGAGCCCGGTCGCGCAGCGCGCAACCACCCCGGCCGGGCCGGCACGCGCACGGCCAGCCGGGGCTTCACCCTGGTCGAGGTGCTGGTCTCGCTGTTCGTGCTGGCCACGCTGGCCGCCATGGCGTGGCAGGGCGTGGCCATGGTCGTGCGCAGCCGCGCCGCGGCCACCGAACGGGTCGACCAGCTGCTGCGCCTGCAGTCGGTGCTGGCGCAATGGGAGACCGACCTGCGCGAGATCGTGGATTCCGGCAACGTGCCCGCCTTCACCTACGACGGCGCCAGCCTGCGCCTGACGCGCCGGCGCGACGCCGGCGTGCAGCTGGTGGTCTGGAGCGTGCGCGACAGCCAGCTGCTGCGCTGGACCAGCCCCGTGCTGGTCAGCGGCGACGCGCTGCAGGACGCCTGGATACACAGCCATCAGCTGCTGCCCAGCGAGGCCGGCCAGCTGCTCATGTTGCCCGGCGTCACGGCCTGGCAGCTCTACGTCTACTCGCGCCGCAGCAGCGCCTGGAGCAACGCCCTGTCCACCGGCGACCTCAAGGACACCGGCACAGCCGCAGCCGCGCCCGCACCCGCCGCCGCCAGCGGCGCCGCACCGGCCGCACCCGTGGCGGCCACCGGCAGCCGTGTCGCCCTGCCCGACGGCGTGCGCCTGAGCCTGCAGCTCGACGCCGTCGCCAACGGCGCCACAGGCGGCCTGGGCGGCACGCTGGTGCGCGACCTGCAACTCATCCACCCCTGAGCGCCATGGCCACCGCAGCCCGCCCGCCCCGCCGAACCGCCGTGTCGCAGGCACGCCAGCGCGGCGCCGCGCTGCTCACGGCCATGATCATCGTCAGCCTGATCGCCACGCTGGCGGCCAGCATGCTGTGGCAGCAGTGGCGTGCCGTGCAGGTCGAGGTCGCCGAGCGCGCCCAGTCGCAGGCGCAGTGGGTGCTCAAGGGCGCGCTCGACTGGGCCCGCCTGCTGCTGCGCGAGGACGCCCGCAACGGCGGCCCCGACCACCTGGGCGAACCCTGGGCCACGCCGCTGGCCGAGGCACGCCTGTCCACCTTCCTGGCCGCCGACCGCGACAACGCCGAGGACGCGCCCGACGCCTTCATGTCCGGCACCATCCGCGACGCCCAGTCGCTCTACAACCTGCGCAACGTCGTCGTGCAGGGCAAGGTACCGCCGGCCGAACTGGCCACCCTGCGCCGGCTGTGCGAGCTGGTCGGCGTGGAGACCGCCATGGCCGAACGCCTGGCCGAGGCCCTGCGCCTGGCCCAGCCCGGCAACAACGTCGACCTGGCCGCCACGCTGCGCCCCGGTCTGCCGGGCGCGCCGGCCGAGCCGCCGCTCATGCCCGAACGCATCGACGACCTGGGCTGGCTGGGCCTGCCGCCGGCGGCCGTGCAGGCGCTGCGTCCGCATCTGGTGCTGCTGCCGCGTGCCACGCCGGTCAACCTCAACACCGCCTCGCGCATCGTTCTGGCAGCGGTCATCCCGGGCGTGGACCTGGCGTCGGCCGAACGGCTGGCGCAGCTGCGCCAGCGCAACCCGCTCAGGCGCGTGCAGGACGCCCAGGCCGCGCTGGGCCAGACCGCCCTGCTCGACCCGGCGCGTGTGGGCGTGTCCAGCAGCTATTTCGAGGTGACCGGCCGGCTGCGCATCGACGACATGGTGGTGATGCAGCGCTCGCTGGTCGAACGCAACGCCAACCTGGAAGTGCGCCTGCTCTACACCCAGCGCCTGCCAGTCGGCCTGGCCCAGGGCGGCTGAGGGCGCTGCCAGCCCCGCCCCCCCGCACACCGGGGGGCGGCACCGGCCCGCCCGGCTGCCCCGGTGCCGCGCCGGCAAGGCCTTGCAAGTGCTTGATTTCCCGGCCTTCATGCGCCGGTGCGACACGCCGGGGCGGGCACCGGGCGCACCTACAATCGGGCCGCTTTCGCATATTCATGACCCGCTCCAACCGCCCTCGCCCATCGCCCTGCCTGATGCCGCCAGCCACGCCGTGCCCTGCGGCCGTGCCTGAGCGACAGCCCCGCCGCTGCAACCGCCCGTGCGTGTCCTGCCAGCCGGTGCCGGCCCGCGCCAGCCTGAGGAACGCCTGATGCTGGCCCTGTTGCTGCCCGCCCGCCCACGTCAGCACCCGCGCCAGCCCGGCGTGGATGCCGCCGACGTCGCCGCCCTGGCCGCGGCCAGCGTGGCCGAGGTCTACTTCGTCGAGAGCCCCGACGGCATCGGCGTGGGCGAGAGCGGCCGCACCGCGCCCGCCCTGCTGCGCCAGCGCGCCGGCAGCGTCGTCGCCCTGCTGCCCGAGGAGGCACTGGCGTGGCAGCTCATCCGCGTGCCGCGGGCCCCGGCAGCGCGCCTGCACACCGCCCTGCACGGACTGGTCGAGGAACAGCTGCTCGACGACGGCGAGCAGTGCCATTTCGCCCTGGCGCCCGGCGCGCGCGGCGGCTCGACCGCGTGGCTGGCCGTGACCGACCGTGCCTGGCTGGCTGCCCAGCTGCAGGCGCTGCAGGCTGCCGGCCTGCAGGTCGACCGCGTCGCGCCGCTGATGCCGCCGCCCGAGCCCCTGGCCGGCGAGCCGGCCCTGGACGCGATCGACGACACGGGCGCACGTGCCCTGCCTGTGCACCTGCACGTGCAGACCGGCGCCGAGCTGGCCGACGCCGACCTGCCCACCGGAGGCGGCTCCAGCGAAGACGAACTCGTGGTCAGCGTGGCCAGCGCCGACGGCGTGGCCTGCTGGCCGGCCAGCGGCTCGCTGGCCCGGCGCCTGCTGCCCGACCCGGTGCCCGACACCTGCCGCATCACCGCCACACCCGCCGCAGCCGCCGCGGCCGAGGTCTGGCTGGCCGGCCCGCGCGGCCATGCCGAGCCGCGCATCCAGATGCAGAGCAAGGCCGAACGCGTGGTCGAAGCGGCCGGCTCGGCCTGGAACCTGCGCCAGTTCGACCTGGCCACGCCCAACCGCGGCGGCACGGCCCTGCGGTCGGCCTGGCAGGCCTGGTGGACACCGGCCTGGCGGCCGGCGCGCATCGGCCTGGTCAGCCTGGTGCTGCTGCAGATCATCGGCCTGAACGCCTGGGCCTGGCAGCAGCGCAGCGCCCTGGGCGAGCGCCGCGCCGCCATGGTGCAGCTGCTGCGCAGCAGTCACCCGCAGGTGCGCGCCGTGCTGGACGCACCACTGCAGATGCAGCGCGAGACCGACACGCTGCGCGCCGCCTCCGGCCGCGCCGGCGACTCCGACCTCGAGGTCCTGATGCAGGCCGTGGCCAGCGCCTGGCCGGCCAACGTGCCGACGAACAGCCTGGTCTTCGAAGGCGGCCGCCTCACCCTCACCAGCCCCGACCTGCGCCAGGCAGCGGCCGATACGCTGGCCGCGCAGCTGCGCCCGGCCGGCTGGCAGGTCGACGCCGCCGAAGGCAGCGTCGTCATCACCCGGGCGCGCTCGGCGCGCTGAGCACGACACCGCATGGCGCGCCTCCCCATCCCCCTGCGCTCGTCCCGCCCCGACGGCGACGCCCCCCCCGGCCCGCTGGCACGCGTCCAGGCCGCCCTGCACACGCGCTTCGGGCCGCAGTGGCAACGCATGGCGCCGCGCGAACGCGCCGGCCTGCAGATCGCGGCCGTGGCCGTGGCCGTGCTGCTGGTCTGGCTGGTGGCAGTGCAGCCGGCACTGGACACCCTGCGCAGCCTGCCGCCGAAACAGGCCGAGCTCGACCGCCAGTGGCAGCACATGCTAGCCCTGGCCACCGAGACACGCGAGCTGCGCGACCAGCCCGCGCTGCCGCCCGCACAGGCCGAGGCGGCGCTGCGCTCGGCCACCGAACGCCTGGGTGCGGCAGCTCGCCTGAGCCTGCAGGCCGACCGCGTCGTCGTCACCCTGACCGACGTGCAGCCCGGCGCCCTCGTGGCCTGGCTGGGCGAGGTGCGCTCCGCCGCACGTGCCCGCGTGGTCGAGGCCCAGCTGCGCCGCAACGTCGTCCCGCCGGCCCCGGCTGGTGCGCTCAAGCCCGGCAGTCCGACGGCGGCGGCCGCGCCGTCGTCCACCGGCCTGAACGGCAATGTCGTGCTGGCGCTGCAGCGCCCGGCCGGCAGCTAAGGGCCGCCCGACCATGGCCAAACGCGGCAACCGACTGGCTCGCCTGGGCATGGCGCTGCGGCGCGGCCGTGCACGTGCGGCAGGCGCATCGGCGGTGCCCGCCGGTGGACGCAGCTCGCGCAGCGTGCAGCGCTGGATGTGGACCGGCATCGTCTGCGGCGGCCTGGCCGCCCTGCTGGTCTACGCGCCGGCCCGCTGGCTGGCCGGCGCGCTGGCCAGCGCCAGCCAGGGCCGCGTGCTGCTGGCCGACGCCAGCGGCAGCCTGTGGCACGGCAGCGCCGTGCTGGTGCTGGCCGGCGGCGAGGGCGCGCTGGAAGCCCGCATGCTGCCCGGGCGCCTGAGCTGGACACTGCAGCCGCGCCTGACCGGCCTGGATCTGCAGCTGCAGCACGACTGCTGCATCAACGGCCGCCCGCTCATCCGGCTGCTGCCCGGCGCCGGCACCCTGCGCGTGGAAGTGCGCCAGCAGGGCGACTGGCTGGGCAGCTGGCCGGCCGCACTGCTGGTCGGCCTGGGCACGCCCTGGAACACGTTGCAGCCGGGCGGCGACCTGCGCGTGAGCACGCCGGGCTTTGCCCTGGTCTGGGCCGCCGGGCGTTTCGCCTTCGAAGGCAGTGCTGCGGTCGACTGGCGCGACGTGTCATCGCGCGTGGCCACGCTGCCGCGCCTGGGCAGCTACCGCCTGGCGCTGGCCAGCACCCCCGACCAGGCCGGCACGGCCAGCCTGCAACTCAGCACCGTCGAGGGCCCGCTGCTGCTCACGGGCTCGGGCAGCTGGAGCGCCAGCGGCCTGCGCCTGCGCGGCGAGGCCAACGCGGCCGAGGCCGACCAGCCGGCACTGGCCAATCTGCTCAACATCATCGGCAGGCGCGACGGCGCACGCTCACTCATCAGCATCGGATGACCATGAAGCCGGTCCATCACCAGCCGTTCAGACGACAACCCCGGCGCGCCCTGGCGCTGGCCCTGGCCGCCGCGCTGGCCGCCCCGGCCCTGCCGGTAGCCGCCGCCGACGCCAGCCCGGCCCCCGCGCCGGCGAAATCGCGTGCCTCGCGCGCCCAGACGGTGACGCTCAACTTCGTCTCGGCCGAGATCGAGGCCGTCACCCGCGCCATGGCGGCCATCCTGGAGCGCAACATCGTCGTCGACCCGCGCGTCAAGGGCACGATGACGCTGTACAGCGAGCAGCCGCTGAGCCCGCGCGAGGCCTACCTCAACTACCTGGCCGGCCTGCGCGGCCTGGGCTACACGGTGGTCGAGGTGGCCGGCCTGATGAAGGTCGTGCCCGAGGCCGACGCCAAGCTGCAGACCGGCACGGTCTCGATCGGCACCGTCACCCGCAGCGGCGACCAGATCATCACGCAGATCTTCCGGCTGCAGCACGAGAACGCCAACAACCTGGTGCCGGTGCTGCGCCCGCTCATCAGCCCGAACAACACCATCAACGCCAACCCCGGCAACAACAGCCTGGTCATCACCGACTACGCCGACAACCTCAACCGCATCGCCAGGATCATCGCCACCATGGACACGCCGGCCGCGACCGACGTGGAGGTGATCCCGGTGCAGCACGCCGCGGCGGCCGACCTGCAGGCCGTCGTGCAGCGTTTCGCCGATGCCAGCGTGGCGGCACCGGGCGGTGCGACCGGCCCCAGCGGCGTGACGGTGCTGGCCGATGCCCGCACCAACACGCTCATGGTGCGCGCGCCCAACGCCGCGCGCCTGGCCATGGTGAAGGCCCTGATCGACAAACTCGACCGCCCGGCCGGCAGCGCCGCGCCCGGCGGCAACATCTACGTCGTCTATCTGAAGAACGCCGACGCCGCCAAGCTGGCCACCGTGCTGCGCGCCGCCTACGGTGCAGCAGCGGGCGGTGGTGGTGGCGCAGGCGGTGCCTCGTCCAGCCTGACCAGCA
>JBJOKY010000244.1:0-7031 GCA_046045865.1 Pseudomonadota bacterium
GATGGCGGTCAGATCCTCGGGCGTGAACGGGCGCTTGTAGGCGAAGTCGTAATAGAAGCCGTGCTCGATGGTCGGGCCGATCGTCACCTGCGCCTCGGGGAACAGTTCCTTTACCGCATAGGCCAGCAGGTGAGCGGTGCTGTGGCGGATCACGTCCAGCCCGGCCTCGTCCTTGGCGGTGATGATGGACAGCGCCTCGTCAGCCTCGATGCGGTAGCTCGTGTCGACCACGCGGGCCGCTTCGCCCGTGCCGACACGGCCGGCGAGCGCTGCCTTGGCCAGGCCGGTGCCGATGGAGGCGGCCACTTCGGCCACCGTCACCGGGCCGTCGAACTCACGGCGCGAGCCGTCGGGCAATTGAATGACAACCATGATCAACCTCTTGGGCAGCCGCCGTGCGACCGCCGGAAAACAAAAAAGCGCGGGGGTCGCCGCGCTTTCTCAACAAGGAATGACAGATGTGTGAGTGCAGCGGCCGACCGACTAGACCTGGGTGAGGATCTCAGTGGTAGTTCGCGGTGTCATAACCATCTCGCCTTTCTCTGCCCTTGTTGCTGAATGAGGAGCCGGATTCTAAGCAGGAAAGCCCAGGGGTCGGCCTGGGCTTTCTTGTGTCTGATCACACAGGCTGAACCCATGTGACCATCACGCGCCGCAAGGCGCCGCAGTTCAGTGGAACTGCTCTTCTTCGGTCGAACCGGTCAGCGCGGTGACGCTGGACTGGCCGCCCTGGATGACGGTGGTCACGTCATCGAAGTAGCCGGTGCCGACTTCCTGCTGGTGCGACACGAAGGTGTAGCCACGCTCGCGGGCGGCGAATTCGGGCTCCTGCACCTTCTCGACATAGGCCGACATGCCGCGGGCGACATAGTCCTGCGCCAGGTCGTACATGCCGTACCACATGTTGTGGATGCCGGCCAGGGTGATGAACTGGTACTTGTAGCCCATGGCGCCCAGCTCGCGCTGGAACTTGGCGATGGTGGCGTCGTCCAGGTTCTTCTTCCAGTTGAACGAGGGCGAGCAGTTGTAGGCCAGCATCTTGCCGGGGTGCACCTTGTGCACGGCCTCGGCGAACTTCCTGGCGAAGTCCAGGTCGGGCGTGCCGGTCTCGCACCACACCAGATCGGCGTAGTGGGCGTAGGCGACGGCGCGGCTGATGGCCTGGTCCATGCCCTTCCTCGTCTTGTAGAAGCCTTCGGCGGTGCGCTCACCGGTCAGGAAGGGCTTGTCGTTCTCGTCGTAGTCGCTGGTCAGCAGGTCGGCAGCTTCGGCGTCGGTACGGGCGATCACCAGGGTGGGCACGCCGTAGACGTCGGCGGCCATGCGCGCGGCGATCAGCTTCTGGCAGGCTTCGGTCGTGGGCACCAGCACCTTGCCGCCCATGTGGCCGCACTTCTTGACCGAAGCCAGCTGGTCCTCGAAGTGCACGCCACCGGCGCCGGCGCGGATCATGGACTTCATCAGTTCGAAGGCGTTCAGCACGCCGCCGAAACCGGCTTCGGCATCGGCCACGATGGGCGCGAAGTAGTCGATGTAGCCCTGGTCGCCTTCGTTCAGGCCCTTGGACCACTGGATCTCGTCAGCGCGCTGGAAGGCATTGTTGATGCGCTCCACCACCTTCGGCACCGAGTCCACCGGATACAGCGACTGGTCCGGGTACATGGCGGCGTACTCGTTGTTGTCGGCGGCGACCTGCCAGCCCGACAGGTAGATGGCCTTGATGCCGGCCTTGACCTGCTGCATGGCCTGACCACCGGTCAGTGCACCCAGGCAGTTCACGTAGGGCTCGTTGTTCACCAGGCTCCACAGCTTCTCGGCACCGCGGCGGGCCAGGCTGTATTCGACCTGCACGGAGCCACGCAGACGCACCACGTCGGCCGCGCTGTAGCCACGCTTGATGCCCTTCCAGCGCGGGTTCTGCGACCAGTCGGTCGTCAGCGCGTCGATCTGTTGTTGGCGAGTCAGTTTCGTCATGGGGGTACTCCGTAGGAAGTGGGGAGGGTCGGAAGCAATCAACGGCCTCAAGCTTAACGGGCCTCGACTCGATCGCAAACACTTATGTCTTATATAAGACATAAGTTTCAATCCATATGAATCAATGACTTGGCGGCGTTTTTTGCAATGTGGATTGACTATCACGCCATCCGAAAAAGATTGCGGCAGCGCAGCATGAGAAATTTCCGCAATGCGGAATGCATTTTGCCTTCGTGAAAACCCTGGGCCGTGGCAGGGCTTGCCAGCCTGGCGTCAGCGGCACACTCGGCGCCCAGCCCCCGATCCACCCCAGCCAGCCGCACGCCCATGACAGACTTCGCCTTTCGCTCCGACCACAGCTTCCTCAAGGCCGCACCGGTCGGCGGCAGCGCCGCCCTGCCGGCCTACGGCCTGGCCGGCATCGCCTATGACGGTGCGGTCACCAACCGCCCTGGCGCACGCTTCGGCCCGCGCGAGATCCGCCTGGCCAGCCACATGTTGTGCGACGCCATCCACCCGCTGTTCGACGTCAGCCCGATCGACGAGCTGCTCGACCACGGCGACCTGCCCCTGCCCAACACCTCGCTGGCCGGCCTGCGCGCCGCGCTGGAGCCGCAGGCACGCGCCCTCATGGCGCGCCAGCACATGGTCTGGCTGGGCGGCGACCATTCCATCACCCTGAGCCTGCTGCGTGCCGCCCGCGCCGAATCCGGCCGCCCGCTGGGTGTGCTGCACTTCGACGCCCACTGCGACACCTGGGTCGACCACTTCGGCGAGCCCAGCGGCCACGGCACCTGGGTCTACGAGGCCATCGAGCAAGGCCTGGTCGACCCGCGCGCCTTCGTGCAGATCGGCATCCGCTCGGCCGGCCAGCGCGAGGCACGCGAGTTCGTGCACGATCGCGGCGGCCTCATCCACACCGCGCGCAGCCTGCGCGGGCTGGAGAACGCGGACCAGCTCGCCGGCGTACTGGCCGGCATGCGCCAGCGCTGGGCCGAATGCGGCACGCCCATCTACCTGAGCCTGGACATCGACTGCCTCGATCCGGCCTACGCGCCCGGCACCGGCACGCCCGAGCCCGGCGGCCTGACGACCAACCAGGTGCTCACGCTGCTGGAGGAACTGGCCGACCAGGACTTCATCGGCATGGACTGCGTCGAGGTCGCGCCCGCCTACGACCACGCCGAGCTGACGAGCAATGCCGCCGCCAACTTCGTCTGGACCTATCTGTGCGGCCGCATGGCCCACGCAGCGCGGCGCCAGGCCGGCGGCCAGCCCGGCAGGTAGATCACCAGCCACAGCAGCAGCGCCAGCACCGCCAGCACGCCGCGCAGATGCAGCGGCGCCGGCTGCGGCCGGCCGAACTTGCTGCGCGACAGCGCATGGGCCAGCTCGCCGGCGCTGCCCAGGCGCAGATAGTCCAGCCCCAGGTCGTCGGCCAGCAGCTGCAGATAGGCCTCGCGCAGCGAACTCAGGTGCTCGCGCCCGGGCGTGGCGCCGGGCACCGGTGCCACCGGCGGCTCGTTCGGCGCCGACGAGCCATCGACATAGGTCTGGCCGGCCGGGCTGCCGTCGCGGCCCAGGCTGCGCGGATCCTGCTGCATGACCTCGCCCGCGCCCCAGGTGCCGCTGAAGCGCCCGCTGGCGTCGACCTTGGGGATGGGCTCGAGCTTGTCGCCGCCCACGCCGACGATCAGCGCCAGCGCCTGGCCGCGTTCCACGTGCAGCGGCGGGCGGTACTTCGGGCTGATGGGCGGCGCCTCCTGCCCGTCGGTGAAGAACGCCAGCGCCGGCTTGCCCGGCAGGTCGCGCATCACCAGCAGGCCGGAATCCAGGCCCTTGGCGATCTCGCTGTTGCCCTGCCAGCCCATGCGGTAGTCGATGCGCGCGATGGCCGCACTGAGCTCGGCGTAGTTGTCGCACACCTCGACCGGCTCCATCAGCAGGATGCTGCGGTGCGCCGTGAACACGCCCAGGCCCAGGCGCGAGCCGCAGGGCAGCTCGCGCATCGCCTCGGTCAGGCGCTGGCGGGCCATGTCCAGCCGGGTGCGCAGGCGCACACGCCCGCTCTCGTGACGCTCGGGCATGTCGGCCACGGCCATGCTCTGCGTCACATCGATCACCGCCACCCACTCCAGCACGGCCTGGCGGGTCGTGAACGGCGGGTCGACCCAGGCGGCCAGCAGCACCAGGCCGGTCAGCGCCAGCAGCCGGCGCAGCCGTCCGAGCGCTGCGGCCGGCCAGCAGGCGCGCCGCAGCGCCTGCCACGCACGCCGGCCGGGCGAGTCCTCGCCTGCCATCACGGCAACCCCCGCGAGACCGAGCGCATGGTGGTGGCAGCGCGTTCGCCGCGTTCGGCGGAGGCGGATTCGACCACTTCGCCATCGGGCTGCAGCGTCAGCGCCCGCTCCAGGTTGTAGCGCGCGGCCCAGAACTGCGGGTCGCGCCGCAGCACGCTGCGGTAGCCTTCCTTGGCCAGCTCGAACATCACCAGGGCCTGGCCGGGCGCGGCCGTGCCGGCCAGCTGCAGGGCCTCGCGCAGCAGGGTGTTGGCGCTGTTGTAGCGCGCGGCGTTGCCCAGCTGCGGGTCGTCGTGCACGCTGCGGTAACGCGCCAGCGCGGCGTCCAGGTCGCCAGCCCGGGCCAGCTGCAGGGCCTGGGCGAAACGCCAGGCGGGCGGACTGCCGTCGGCCAGCCAGGCGGGCACCTGCTGCTCGGCCGCCGCCACGGCCGACGCGGCTGACGCCGCCGCGCCGGCGGCGCTGGCCACCTCGTCCTGCCAGACCGGCGCCGGGTGGGTCTCCTGCCGCGCCGCATTGCGCGAGGCCGCCCGCGCCGCCTGCTCGGCCGCGACGCGCGCGGCCTCGCGCAGCGCCGCGGCATCGGGCACCGGTTCGGCGGCCAGCGCCAGCAGGCGCTGGTTCCAGTGCAGCGCCTGGTGCAACTGCCAGGCCGCCTGCCCTGCCACGCCCAGGCAGGCCAGCACGCCCAGCTGCACCAGCAGCCGCAGCCGGCGTGACCAGCGCAGCCAGGCCAGGTCGCGTGTGGTCAGCCGCACCAGACCGGGCAGGCCCGCCGAACCCGCGCCCGCGCCCGCACCCGAGCCCGCACCAGCGCCCTGCCCGGCAGCCGGCGTCCCGGGCTGCGCGCCAGCGCTCGTCCTCCAGCCTGCGCTCATGCCCGCCCTCCCGCATCATGCCGCCCACCCTGGTGCCGGGCCGTGCCGGGCCGGCCCGCGCCCGGCGGCTCCACGCCCAGCAGCGCCGCCATACCCAGCACCAGCAGCGCCAGCAGCGCCGCACCCAGGCACACGCCACCCAGGTCGCGCCGGCCCACCGTGTCGGTGTAGGTGATGGGCAGGTTCTCCAGCCGGTTCACGTCGGCCACCGCGGTGCGCAGGGCATCAGGGTTGTCGACCTCGTAGGCCTTGTAGGGCACGCCCAGGCTGGTGAAGTAGCGGTGCATGGCGCGTTCGGGCACGGTCTCGTCGCTGCCCGGGCTGTCGCCGGACTCGGCCTGCAGCCCCGGATTGCCGACCGAGCGCAGGTACAGCCAGTACAGCGACACGCGCTGCGCCCGCAGCTGCCGGGCGAGGTGTTCGCCCAGCTCGGGCTCCAGGTGGTCGCCGCCGTCGGACACCAGCATCAGGATGCGCGAGCCGGTGTAGGCGCGCCCGTCGAAATAGCCCAGGCCTTCGCGCAGTGCCGCGCCGATGTCGGTCTCCGACAGGCCGCGGCCCTTGCGCCCGGCGGCGATGGCGGCCTGCACCGCGCTCTGGCGCTCGGTGAAGTCCAGCACGTGCAGCGGCACGACGCTGAAGGCGACCAGCCCGAACCGGTCGGCGCGGCGCTGGGCGGCAAACTCGCCCAGCACCTCGCGCGCCACGCGTGCCTTGGTCGCGGCATCGGCGCCCATGGGCCGGGTGTAGCCCAGGATCCGGCCGCCCGGCATGGTCTGCAGCGGCTTGCCCTGCACGCCGAAGGGCTGGTCCATGCTCAGGCTGCGGTCCAGCAGGGCGACGATCTCGGCGCCCTGCCCGCTGCGCTCGACCTGGTAGGCCGGCAGATACGGCCCGGCCATTGCCATCACCGTGGCCGCGATGGCCAGGCTGCCGGCGCCGCGCAGGCCGCGGTCCAGCCACAGCGAGGCCGGGTCGGGCCCGAGCAGCGCGAGGCTGGAAAACAGCTGCGGCGCCAGCAGGCCACGCCGCCAGGGCAGCGCTGCCAGCGGCAGCGCCAGCAGCCACCCGGGCGAGGCCAGATGCAGCCAGTCAGCCACGCGGCACCTGCGCGGCGACGCCTGGCGCTGCCGCCGCAGTCGAGGGTGGCACCGCCTGCGCCGCGGCGGCAGCCGAGCCGGCGCGGGCCCGCAGCGCCTGCACGCCCTGGCTGGCCAGGCCGCGCCGCTCGGCACGCGCCAGCGCACGGGCCAGTGCCAGCAGCGCGGCGTCGTCCAGCCGGGCAGGGGCGACGCCTTCGGCGCGGGCGGTCGCCGCCGTGCCGCCAGACCGCGGCGGCGCGGCGAAGAATTCGTCCGCCGCCGCGTCGAAATAGCGGCCGATCGCGTCGGCCAGCGGCGCGTAGCGCAGGTCGGCGAGCGCCCAGCCGCGTGCATCACGCGGCAGCAGGGTGCGCCCGGCGGCATGGTGGAACGCCTGGTGCAGGGCGACCAGGGCGGCGCTGCGCCGCCCGTCGGCCGCCAGCGCGCCGCCCGCACGGTCGCGCCGCCCCAGTTCGCGCGCCACCATGGCCTGCGCCAGCGCGAACGGCCGCGCCCGCCCCGTGATGCCGCGCCAGCGCAGCAGCGCCGCGGCCGCCACGCCCAGCAGCAGCAGGGTCAGCGCCAGCGCCAGGCTCAGCACCAGGCGGCGCGCCGACGCGCCGGTGTCCAGCCCGGTCACGCCCACGTCGGGGCGCAGTTCGCCCAGGCCGCTGCGGCTGCCGCCACTCGTGCCGGCCAGCGGAGCCAGCCACAGCGGTCGCGCAGGCAGACGCAGCTCGCGCACCGTGGCGCCGGCCAGGCCGGGCGGCGGTTCGACCAGCAGCACCAGCGTGGGC
>JBJOKY010000245.1:0-7005 GCA_046045865.1 Pseudomonadota bacterium
CTTCGGCGACATGTTCAGCGATGAACGCATGCGCCAGGTCTGGTCCGACGAGAACCGCACCGCGAAATACCTCGACATCGAGCGCGCGCTCGCCAAGGTCCAGGGCGAGCTCGGCATCATCCCCAAGGAGGCCGCCGACGAGATCGTGCGCAACTGCGAGCTGTCGCAGATCGACTGGGTGAAGCTCAAGGCCAAGACCGAGCAGATCGGCTACCCGATCATCGCGGTGGTCAACCAGATCAACGCCAACTGCCGCGACAAGCTCGGCGAATACTGCCACTGGGGCGCGACCACGCAGGACATCACCGACACCGCCGCGGTGCTGCAGATGCGCGAGGGTCTCGCCCTGGTCGAGCAGGACCTGGCCGACATCGCGCAGGCGCTGGCCAGGCTCGCCAGGGATCATCGCGACACGCCCATCATCGGCCGCTCGAACCTGCAGCAGGCCACGCCCATCACCTTCGGCTACAAGATGGCGTCCATCCTCGCGGGCATCCAGCGCCACCAGGAGCGCCTGGCGCAGCTCAAGCCGCGTGTGCTGATGGGCGAGTTCGGCGGCGCCTCGGGCGTGCTGTCGTCCCTGGAGACGGGCGCGATGGAAACCCAGGCGGCACTGATGAAGGAACTGGGCCTGGCGCAGCCGCTCATCTCTTGGCACACGGTGCGCGACACCATCGCCGAGGTGGGCGCCTTCCTCGGCCTCGTGGGCGGCTCGCTCGGCAAGATCGCGATGGACGTGAAGCTGTTGATGCAGACCGAGGTCGGCGAGGTCTACGAGCCCTTCGCGCCGGGCCGCGGCTCCTCGTCGACCATGCCGCAGAAACGCAACCCGATCTCCTGCCTGTACATCCACGCCAACGTGTCGGTGGTGCGCCAGCACGCTGCCGCGCTGATGGATGCCATGGTGGCCGACCACGAGCGCTCCACCGGGCCATGGGAGATCGAGTGGGTGGCGCTGCCGGAGATCTTCTGCCTGATCTCGGGCGCGCTGAAGCAGACCAAGTTCGTGCTGCAGGGCCTGGAGGTCGATGCGCCGCGCATGCGCCAGAACCTCGACCTGACCAACGGGCTGGTGATGTCCGAAGCGGTGATGATGGGCCTGGGCCGCTACATCGGCCGCGAATACGCCCACGACCTCGTCTACGACCTGTGCCGCGAGGCACTGAAGCAGAACCGGCCGCTGCTCGAACTGCTGGCCGCCCACCCCGAGATCAAGGCGCACGTCGCCCGTGCCGAACTCGAGCGCTGGCTGGACCCGATCAACGGCACCGGCCAGGCCGGCGTGATGGTCGACCGCGTGCTCGCCCGTCAGGGCTGAGCCAGGGCTGAGCCTGGTGTAGCGCGCTGCGGCGCATGGCGGCGCACCGCAGGCGCCGTGGCGCACACGAAGGTGCTGCGTGCGCCACGGCCTGCCCTCAGGTGGCCGCTGCCCGGCGCGCGGCCTTGCGCCGGCCCGGCGGCTGAGCCGTCGGCTTCATCTCCAGCAGGAAGTCGTGCAGCTGCTGGGCCGAGGGCGACAACGAGCGCCCCTTGCGCCGGATCAGGCCCACGCTGCGCGTCACCACCGGCTCGCTCAGCGGCACGCTGACCAGCAGCGGGTGGTCCGGCCCCGGCATGGCCAGCGAGGGCACGGCCGCCACACCCAGGCCGGCCTCGACCAGACCGATCAGGGTGGTCACATGCTGGGCCTCGTAGATGCTCTGCGGCCGCCCGCTCACATGCACCAGGGCCTGGTCGAGCAGCAGGCGGTTGCCGGATGACTTGGCGATCGAGATGTTGTCGTACTGCGCCAGCTCGCTCCAGGTCACGGCGCGCTGCCTGGCCAGGGGGTGATCACGCCGGCAGGCGGCCACGAAGCGGTCCTCCAGCAGCGGCTCGAACTCGATGTCGCTCTCCTGCCCACCCACGAAGTTCAGGCCGAAGTCGGCCTCGCCGCCGGACACCGCGGCCAGCACCTCGTTGGCGCTGGCGTCGAACACCTTGACGCGGATCTTGGGGTAGCGCTCGTGGTAGCGCCGGATCACCTGTGACAGGAAGTAGTACACGGTGGACGGCACACAGGCGATCGCCACCTCGCCCATGCGCGTGGCGGCCACGCCGCGGATGCCGAGCAGGGTGTGATCGAGATCGTCGAGCAGCTGCTCCACCTTGCGCGCGAAGTCGCGCCCGACGGTGGTGAGCGTCACGCTGCGCGTGGTGCGCTCCAGCAGGCGCACGCCCAGGGCCTGCTCCAGCTTGTCGATGCGCCGGCTGAAGGCCGGCTGCGAGATGTGCACCGCCT
The DNA here is from genome assembly GCA_046045865.1 of Pseudomonadota bacterium. Classification (GTDB taxonomy): domain Bacteria; phylum Pseudomonadota; class Gammaproteobacteria; order Burkholderiales; family Burkholderiaceae_C; genus Sphaerotilus. The sequence goes on from JBJOKY010000245.1 coordinate 2,282, forward strand.
CGGCCGCCTTGCGGAAGTTGCTCAGCTCGGCCACGGCGCGGAAGGCCAGCAGGTCGTTGAGGTCGAAGTTGATGGCCATGGCGTGGGTCGAGGGGTGGCGGGCTCGGGGCGTGGGCACGTCGGCCACTGATGCCGATTCTGGATCAATCGATCCCAACCATGCAATTCACAGACGGGCCGGCACTGACCATCATGACGGTCATGCAAAGAACCATCCCCTGTGTGCTGATGCGTGCCGGCACCTCGCGCGGCCCCTTCTTCCTGCGCGAATGGCTGCCCGAGGACGAGATCGCCCGTGACGAGGCCCTCATCGGTGCGATCGGTGCGTCGGACCTGCTGCAGCTCGACGGCGTGGGCGGCGGCAGCACCCTGAACAGCAAGGTCGCCATCGTGTCCCGTTCGCGCGAGCCGGGCTGTGATGTCGACTACCTCTTCGCCCAGGTCGGCGTGGGTCAGCGCTCGGTCGACACCCGGCCCAACTGCGGCAACATGCTGTCGGGCGTGGCGCCCTTCGCCATCGAGCAGGGCCTGGTGCAGGCGCGTGACGGCCAGACCACCGTGCGCGTGTTCAACGTCAACACCCGCTCGCGCATCGACGTCACCGTGCACACACCCGGCGGGCGCGTCACCTACCAGGGCGACACACGCATCGACGGCGTGGCCGGCACGGCCGCGCCCATCCGCCTCAACTTCCTCGACGCCTGGGGCGCGCTGACCGGCTCGGTCTTCCCCACCGGCCGGCGCATCGACGACATCGACGGCACGCCGGTCACCTGCATCGACGCGGCCATGCCGCTGATGATGGTGCGCGCCGCCGACCTGGGCCTCACGGGGCGCGAATCCCCCGCCGAACTGGACGCCGACACGGCCCTGCTGCGCCGCCTCGAAGCCCTGCGCCTGGCCGCGGGTGAACGCATGGGCCTGGGCGACGTGTCGACCAGCGTGGTGCCCAAGCCCGTGATCGTGAGCGCCGGCGACAGCGCCACCAGCATCACCTCGCGCTACTTCACGCCGCGGCGCTGCCATGCCTCGCACGCCGCCACCGGCGCCATCGGCGTGGCCAGCGCCTTCGCCCTGCCCGGCACGGTGGCCAGCTCGGCCCTGCCGCTGCAGGGCCGCCAGCAGATCACGGTGCTGCACCCGCAGGGCCGCATCGACGTCGAGGTCGAACTCGGCGGCACGGGTGCCGAGGTGCGCATCGAGCGCGCCTCGCTGCTGCGCACGGCGCGCAAGATCCTGGAAGGTCAGCTGCACCTTCCCGACTATGTGTTTTCCAAACCCATCGATGGAGACAAGATGATGAAGACCCTGATCGCCCCCGCTGTTGCAGCGGCCCTGAGCCTGGCCTCGCTGACCGCGCTGGCCTTTCCCACCAAGACCATCACCATCGTCGTGCCGACCGCGGCCGGCGGCGCCAATGACGCCATGGCGCGCACCATCGCGCAAAAGCTCGGACCGCTGCTGGGCCAGACCATCATCATCGACAACCGGGCCGGCGCCAACGGCTCGATCGCCAGCGAATACGTCGCCCGCGCCACGCCGGACGGCCACACCCTCATGCTCGGCTACATCGCCACCCACGGCATGAACCCGGCGCTGCAGAAGCTGCGCTACGACCCGGTGACCGACTTCGAGCCGGTCGGCCTGGTCGGCTATTCCCCCACGCTGATGGTGGCCAATGCCAACGTGCCGGTGAAGGACGTGAAGGACCTGGTCGCCCAGCTCAAGGCCAAGCCGGACAAGTACACCTATGCCTCGGCCGGCAACGGCACGGCGCCGCACTTCGCGGCCGAGCTGTTCAAGCTCAACGCCGGCGTGGTGATGCTGGGCGTGCCCTACAAGGGCTCGGCGCCGGCCGTCAGCGACACCATGGGCGGGCAGACCCAGTTCATGTTCCCCAGCCTGTTCACGGCCTATCCGCACGTCAAGTCCGGCAAGCTGCGCGCCCTGGCGGTCGCCGGCCCGAAGCGCGTGCCCGGCCTGCCGGATGTGCCCACCCTGAAGGAAGCCGGCGTCGACGGCGTGGACGTGACCCAGTGGTACGCCATCTTCGCGCCCGCGAAGACCCCCAAGCCCGTCGTCGAGCAGATCAACAAGGCCCTGAACCAGGTGCTGGCCGACAAGGACGTGATCAAGCGCATCGAGGACCACGGCGCGGACGTCGAGGCCAGCACGCCCGAGCAGCTTGGCAGCCTGGTCAAGTCCGAGCTGGTGAAGTGGAAGCGCGTGGTCGAGAAGGCCAGGCTCACGGCCGACTGAGCGGGGCAGGCTTCCTGGCCAGACACCGTCGGGTCAGGCCAGACCCGCCTGCCGCAGCAGCGTGCAGGCCTGCTGCACGCGCTGCGCCACCGGTCCCGTCAGCTCGGTGCAGGTGACCCCCCGCGCCTGCAGGCTGGCGCGGTACCAGGCCTGCTGGCGGGCGCGGAAGTGCTCGTCGCGGCGCGTGCCGTCCTGCACGAAGGCGAAGTCGGCCGCGCACAGCAAGGTCAGGGCGTAGGGCCGGTCGGCCAGCTGCTGCAGCGTCGGCGCTGCGCGGCCGAACATCTCCAGGCTGTAGAGCAGGGTCGTGAGCGGCGTGGTGTCGCACACGAGCACGCCGCGCGCGGCCTGCGCCTGTGCCAGTTCGCGGCACACCTGGGTCTGCGCGATATGCGCCATGTCGTCATGAGTCAGCCGGCCGCCCTGGCGTTCCCAGAGCTCGCGGCCGTATTCGGGCACCCAGCTGGTGCCCAGCGCGCTGGCCAGCGCGCGCGCCAGCGTGGTCTTGCCGGTCGACTCGCCGCCCAGCACGGCCACCCTGGGCACGAAATCCGCCCAGACCTCGGGGGCTATGAGGTGGCGGCAGGCCAGCGGGTCGCGCCGGATCTGCGTGCCCGACACCGGCACGGCGCGCCGGGCCGGGTCCACACACTCGTGCGCGACCGGCTTGCCGAACTGCGCCGCCAGCACGGCGGCAAAGCCCTCGCCATAACTCTCGCTGCTGAAGACCGCGTCCACCGGCTGACCGACGACGGCGCGCAGCAGCCAGGCGCAGAAGAGCCGGTGCACGTCATCGGGTGCGTCGTCCGCCGGGATCGGGCCGGGCTGCGGCAGGCCGTGCGCCCGGAAATGCGCCGCCAGCCAGGCGTCGTCGATTACCCAGCAGGCGACCTGCGGGAACCTGGCCTGCAGCCAGGCCGCGCGGCGTGCCCGCCCGTAGCCCGCGTAGCCGGGCTGGGTGTAGCTCAGCACGACCAGTTCGTCGCAGCCGGCCTGCGCGCGGCGGATCAGCAGCTCATGCCCCAGGTGCAGCGGGCAGAACTTGCCGACCACCAGGCCGCGGCGATAGCGGGTGCCCGTCATGCACCGGCCTGCTGCGCAGGTTGCACCAGCTGTGCCTGTGCCTGTGCCTGCAGCAGCCGTTGCCAGCGCCACCAGCCGAACCAGGCGTTGACCCAGTAGGCGGCATACAGCACGGCCGTCAGGTGCAGGCCGCGGCTGGCGTACAGCGGCACGGCCAGGGTGTTGACCAGCAGCCAGACCGGCCAGGTCTGCACCCGGCGCTGCATCAGCAGCACCTGCGCGACCACGCTGGCAGCCAGGATGGCCGAATCGAGAAAGGGCGCGTAGGCGTCGGTGTAGCGTGCCAGCAACGCTCCGTGAGCTGCTGCCGCCAGCAGAGCGACCGCGGTCGCACCAGCCAGCTGTTGCCGCGTCGCACGGGTCACCAGCCGGGCCGCGCCCACGCCACCACCCGCCACACCACCGCGCAGCCACAACCGCCAGCCCATCAGGCTGGTCACGATGAAGAAGACCTGCAGGACCACATCGGCGTAGAGCGCGACGCGCAGGAAGGTCGCAGCGAACAGCATGCAGCCGACGATGCCGGTCCACCAGGTGTGCACGCTGTTGCGCGCGGCGAGCAGGATGGACGCCGTGGTCAGCACGTTGGCCAGGATTTCCAGGGGGCCGGCCGCCGCGAGGCTGCCGGTTATCAGTTCAGGCAGGCTTTCCATGATGAATATGGGAACGTTGTGCAGGTCACCCACTTCGGCACCGGCAGGCCTGCTTTCGTCAAGTTCGGCACGGTCGTCGCCAGGTCGACCCTGTGTGCCGCCGTTCCTGTAGTTCAGGATAGCCGCGCCGACGAAATCCGCCTGCCTGATCCCGCTCGCCCCGGTCAGGTCCGGGTCAGGCGTGTCGGCATCGTGCCCTTCCCAACCCGTTGCCTACCCCGCTGCCCATGACTCCTACCCGCCTCAGCATCGTCGACACCGCCCTGGGTGATCTTGTGGTCTCGCTGCAGGACGCGGGTGTGCACGGGGTGCTCCTGTCGGGCGGCCCGGCCGAGGTGGGCCGTCACCTGGCGGCCTGCGGAGCGGTCGACGTGCTCGAGCTCTTCTGTCACGGCCAGGCCGGTGCGCTGCACCTCGGTGCTCAGCGCTGGGACGCCGAGGCGGTGCTGCGCCAGGCCGCCGCCTTCCGGCCCTGGACCGGCCACCTGAAACCCGGCGCGGCCATCCACCTGCACGCCTGCCGGGCGGGCGCGGGCGAGGCGGGCGCCGCGCTGATCTACGCCCTGGCCAGCGTCACCGGCGCCACGGTCTGCGCCGCCAGCCACGACCTGGGCCGCAGCGACGACGGCAGCGAACACTGGCAGCTCGACCGCCAGGCCGGCCAGCCGGGCCCGCACCAGCCCCGCAGCCTGGCCGGCGTGGCCGGGCGGCTGGTCATCCTCTCGGGCA
>JBJOKY010000246.1:0-7002 GCA_046045865.1 Pseudomonadota bacterium
GCGTGTCGGCGGGCGCGGCAGGAGCGGTCATGCCCCGAACTTACCGCAAGTGCCGTGACCGGCGCACCGGGCGGCCTTGCCTGACGCGCCTGGCGTCACTTGGCCTTCTTCTTGCCCCGCTCCATCACCTGGGTGACGATGGTGGGCGTCACCGCACCGGGCGAGAGCGGCTTGGCCGTGGCGGCGTCCTTCTTGGGCTTCTTGCCTTCCTTGTTGTTGCGCTGCACACCCTTGGGCATGGGGTTCTCCTCGATGTTGGCTAAGGGCACGTCGGCGGCCTCACCCGGCGCGGGTGGGCAACACCGTCGCTTGGCGCCATTGTCATGCCGGGCGTGACGTTTTCCGCACGCCGCACGGCGCCTGTGCACGTGGCCCCGGCGCGCTGCCATGCCGAACGGCGGTGCGGTGCTGATTCAGGCCCAGGCGCGTGCCAGCAGCTGTTCGGGCGGGCAGGGCGAGCGGCCCAGCACCTGGGCGAAGGCGCCGGCATCGGCGATGTTGTCGTGCCTGAGCATGGCCAGCGTGTCGCTGCTCCAGGGCGAGAAGGGCAGCAGGTCGCCGACGCGCGCAGTGGCGCCGGACCACCAGTCCGGCAGGCCGCACTGCAAGGCGTCGGCGTGCCCCAACTGCTGGCGCAGCAGGTTGATCAATTCGCCCAGCGTCAGCGCGCGCGGGCCCGCGCAGGGCAGCACGCCGCACCAGCCGTGCTGCTCGCCCAGCAGGGCGACCACGGCGTCGGCGATGTCGGTCACCGCCACCGGCTGGATGCGCGCGCGCAGCGCCGCGCCGGGCATCACCAGCCAGGGCAGGCGCGCCAGGCGCATGAACATCTCGCTGCCTGCGCCGCCACGGCCACACACCACGCTGGGGCGCAGCACCACCGGGTCGAGCCGGCCGGCGGCCTGCTGCACCAGCAGGCCTTGCTCGGCAGCCAGCTTGCTGCGCGCGTAGGCCTGCGGCAGGGCGTCCACCCCCAGGGCGGAGACCTGGATGACGCGGCGCACGCCGGCAGCAGCGCAGGCCTCGAACAGCGCCAGCGGTGCCTGCGTGTGCACCTGGGCCATGGGTCGGCGGCGCGTGTCGCGCAGCACGCCCACGGCGTTGATCACGGCGTCCACGCCGGTCAGCCAGGGCGTCCAGTGGTCGGCGGTCGTGGCGCGGGTGTAGTCCAGCGGCGCCCGGCCGTCGGTGCGCGGCGCGCGCAGCCCGCTCACCTGATGGCCCGCGCCGCGCAGGGCCCTGGCGATATGGCTGCCGATGAAACCCGTGTCGCCGCATATGAGTATGTTCAAGCCTGGCCCTTCGCACGGTGTGCTGGTTGTCGGTAGGCGTGGTGCCTGGGGCGCCACGTGTTGCACGCATGGTCGCTCATGGCTGCACGCGCCGCCGGGCAGTGGCCATGATCCCTGCCGGATGGCAGGGCCGGCCCTGCCCTGCCGCGCGTCGCCGGCCGGATTTGTGGCTGCACCTGTGTCCTGCACATGCGGGATGCCGGTCGAAGGCGTCGCGTCACCGCGCCCTAGACTGGCTGTGCATTTGTGCACAACCTGATGCAGAGGTCTCCATGAGCAAGCACCTGCCCAAGGATCGGGAACCATCCCGGCGCACCTGGCTGGTCCGCCAGCTCTCGGCCCTGGCCGGCATCGCGGCCGGGCGCGTGACGCACCACCTCGGTCCGTTGGCGGCGGTGCTGGGCGCACCCGTCGGGCATGCCGCAGCAGCCCGGCCGGCGCCCCCTTTGCTGCTGGCCAAGGTGGCCGCCGCACAGCCCGATGTGAGCCGCCATCTGGTGAGCGAGAAGCTCGACGGCGTGCGCGCCTGGTGGGATGGGCAGCGCCTGCTGTTTCGCAGCGGCGCACCCCTGCCGGCGCCCGCATGGTTCACCGCCGCCCTGCCGCGCCGGGCCCTCGACGGCGAGTTGTGGCTGGCGCGCGGGCGTTTCGACGCGCTGTCCGGCCTGCTGCGACAGGAGCATGGTCTGGACGACCCGCTCTGGCGCTCGGTCAGCTATCAGCTCTTCGAATTGCCCGAGGCGCCCGGCACCTTTGCCGAGCGCGTCGTGGCACTGCAGGCCCTGGTGGCAGCCGCCGGCGCACCCCACCTGCGCGTGAACGAGCAGCGTCGCCTGGCCGACACGGCCGCGCTGCAGCGCTGGCTGGCCGAGGTGGTGGCCGGCGGCGGCGAGGGCCTGATGCTGCACCTGGCCGACGCGCCCTACGTGACCGGGCGCAGCGAGGTGCTGCTCAAGCTCAAGCCGCAGGCAGACGCCGAGGCCGTCGTCATCGCCCACCTGCCCGGCAAGGGCCGCCACGCCGGGCGGCTGGGCGCGCTGCAGGTGAGAAGCGAGGACGGCCGTATCTTCGCGCTGGGCTCGGGCCTGAGCGATGCGCTGCGCGAGGCACCACCACCCCTGGGCAGCACCGTGGTCTACCGCTACCGCGGCCTCACGCCGGGCGGGCTGCCGCGTTTTGCCACCTTCTGGCGCCTGGCCGAGCTGCCCTGAGCACAGCCGCCGGGCGCGCGCTGGCCATGGCCGGTCCGCCCCGACCACCCCGCCTGACCCGGTCATGAAGGACAAAGGCCTGCCGGGTTGCCCAGGCAGGCCTTCTTTGCGCTTCGGGCAGGGCGGCCCGCGGGCCGCCGGTGCGGCTCAGCCTCAGGCGGTCACGCCCTTGGCGGTTTGCGCATATTCCTCGATCTGGTCGAAGTTGAGGTACTTGTAGATCGAGGCGCCGTCCTTGTTCACCACGCCCATGGCGGCGTGGTATTCCTCGACCGTCGGGATCTTGCCCAGCTTGGACGCGATGGCGGCCAGTTCGGCCGAGCCCAGGAACACGTTGGTGTTCTTGCCCAGACGGTTGGGGAAGTTGCGGGTGGAGGTGGAGATGACGGTCGCGCCTTCACGCACCTGCGCCTGGTTGCCCATGCACAGGCTGCAGCCCGGCATCTCGGTGCGTGCACCGGCGGTGCCGAAGGCGGCGTAATGGCCTTCCTTGATCAGCTCGCTCTGGTCCATCTTGGTCGGCGGGGCGACCCACAGTTTGACCGGGATGTCGCGCTGGCCGCCCAGCAGCTTGGCGGCGGCGCGGAAGTGGCCGATGTTGGTCATGCACGAGCCGATGAAGGCCTCGTCGATCTTGGTGCCGGCCACTTCGGACATGAACTTGGCGTCGTCCGGGTCGTTCGGGCAGCAGACGATGGGCTCCTTGATGTCGGCCAGATCGATCTCGATCACGGCGGCGTATTCGGCGTCCTTGTCGGCTTCCAGCAGCTGGGGGTTGGCCAGCCACTGCTCGACCTTCTCGATGCGGCGGGCCAGCGTCTTGGCGTCGGCATAACCGTCGGCGATCATGTTCTTCATCAGCACGATGTTGCTGGTGAGGTATTCCTTGATCGGCTCGGGGTTGAGCTTGATGGTGCAGCCGGCGGCCGAGCGTTCGGCCGAGGCGTCGCTCAGCTCGAAGGCCTGTTCCACCTTGAGGTCGGGCAGACCTTCGATTTCCAGGATGCGGCCGGAGAAGATGTTCTTCTTGCCCGACTTGGCCACGGTCAGCAGGCCGGCCTTGATGGCGTACAGCGGGATGGCATGCACCAGGTCACGCAGGGTGACACCGGGCTGCAGGTTGCCCTTGAAGCGCACCAGCACGGATTCGGGCATGTCCAGCGGCATCACGCCGGTAGCCGCACCGAAGGCCACCAGGCCCGAGCCGGCCGGGAAGCTGATGCCGATCGGGAAACGCGTGTGGCTGTCGCCGCCGGTGCCGACGGTGTCAGGCAGCAGCAGGCGGTTGAGCCAGCTGTGGATCACGCCGTCGCCCGGGCGCAGGGCCACGCCGCCGCGGCTGGAGATGAAGGCGGGCAGTTCGCGGTGGGTCTTGACGTCCACCGGCTTGGGATAGGCCGCGGTGTGGCAGAAGGACTGCATCACCAGGTCGGCGGAAAAGCCCAGGCAGGCCAGGTCCTTCAGTTCGTCGCGCGTCATCGGGCCGGTGGTGTCCTGGCTGCCGACGGTGGTCATCTTGGGCTCGCAGTAGGTGCCCGGGCGCACGCCCTGCTGGTTGCCGTCCACGACCGGCAGGCCGACGGCGCGGCCGACCATCTTCTGCGCCAGGGTGAATCCGGCGCTGGTGGCGACGGGCGCGGTGGGCAGGCGGAACACGGTCGAGGCGGCCAGGCCCAGGAACTCGCGTGCCTTGGCCGTCAGGCTGCGGCCGATGATGAGGTTGATGCGGCCGCCGGCGCGCACTTCATCGAACAACACGTCGCTCTTGAGCTGGAACTCGGCGACGGTCTCGCCGTTCTTCACGATCTTGCCGTCGTAGGGCAGCACGTCGATGACGTCGCCCATCTCCAGCTTGCTCACGTCCACCTCGATGGGCAGGGCGCCGGAGTCTTCCTGGGTGTTGAAGAAGATGGGGGCGATCTTGCCGCCCAGGGTCACGCCGCCGAAGCGCTTGTTCGGCACGAAGGGGATGTCCTCGCCGAAGCCCCAGATGATGGAGTTGGTGGCGCTCTTGCGGCTCGAACCCGTGCCGACCACGTCGCCGACGTAGGCGACCAGGTGGCCCTTGGCCTTGAGGTCCTCGATGAACTGCATCGGGCCGCGCTTGCCGTCTTCCTCGGGCTTGAAGGCCGCGTCCGGGCGGGTGTTCTTCAGCATCGCCAGGTAGTGCAGCGGGATGTCCGGGCGGCTCCAGGCGTCGGGCGCGGGCGACAGGTCGTCGGTGTTGGTCTCGCCGGGCACCTTGAACACGCTGACGGTGATCTTCTTCGCCACTTCGGGGCGGCTGGTGAACCACTCGGCGTCGGCCCAGCTCTGGATGACTTCCTTGGCCTTGGCCGCAGTTGCCGGGTTCGCGGCCTTGGCCTTGTCGGCCACGTCGTTGAAGAAGTCGAACATCAGCAGGGTCTTCTTCAGACCTTCGGCGGCGACGGCGGCCACGTCGGCGTCGTCGAGCAGCTCGATGAGCGGATGCACGTTGTAGCCGCCCACCATGGTGCCCAGCAGCTCGGTGGCCTTGGCCTTGCTGACCAGGCCGACCGCCAGTTCACCGTGCGCCACGGCGGCCAGGAAGCTGGCCTTGACCTTGGCGGCGTCGTCCACGCCCGGCGGCACGCGGTGCGTGATCAGGTCGAGCAGGAAGGCCTCTTCGCCGGCCGGCGGGTTCTTGATCAGCTCGATCACCTCGGCGGTCTGCTGGGCGGTCAGCGGCAGCGGGGGGATGCCGAGGGCGGCACGTTCGGCCACGTGTTGGCGATAGGCTTGCAGCATGGAGAGGCTCCGGATGGATGGGTCGACGGGGGAGGAATGCTGGTGCTCAGCCCGCCTCGCGTGTGACACGCATCACGCCGGGCAGGCCCTGGGGAAACCCCTGAATTATATGTCTTATATAAGACATGGCTAGTGTTTTCAGGGGTTGTGGATGCTCAGGCCGGCGCAGCGCTGAACCAGGCGGCGCGCACCTCGGCCGGCAGCTGCGAGCCGTGGGCGAAGGAGGTGCGGTGCGCCCGCTCCAGCACATGCCAGAAGTAGCGGTAGCTGGCGCGGTCGTGTAGCTGGTCCTGGCCGTTGTGGCTGTGGCGGATGGGCGCCCAGCCGGCGGCCTGGGCGGCCTGGATGATCTCGACCGCCAGGTCGACCTCGGCCGAGCTGGGCGCGAAGGCGTCGACGATGGCGCGGATCTGGTCCGGGTGGATGCTCCACATGCGTGTGTAGCCGAACTGGCGGCAGGCCTTGGTGGCGGCTTCTTCGAGCGCACCGCGGTTCTTGAATTCGGTGACGACGCAGTGCGAGGGCGTCTTGCCCTCGGCGTGGCAGGCGGCGGCGATCTCCAGCTTGGCGCGCACCACCAGCGGGTGTTCGAACTGGCCCTTGGCGCCCATGGCGGTCTGCGGGATGGCGCCGCGGTGGCCGGAGACGAAGTCCATCAGGCCGAAGGAGAGCGACTCGATGCGCGGCTGGGCGGCGATGGCGAACACGTCGCGCAGCGCGCCGTGGGTCTCGATCAAGGTGTGGACCGGGATGCGGCGTGCCAGCCTGTGGCGCAGGGTGGCGGCGTCGATGGCGGCCACGCCGCGCTGCACGTCGGCCAGGCCGTTGGGTTTGGGCAGCATGAGGTAGGCCAGCCGCTCACCGGCCTGGCCGACCAGCAGGTCGACCATGGCCTCGAACTGCGGGTGGTCGACCGTCTGCACGCGCGCGCCGACGCGGCCAAAGCGGTTGGCGCCGGAGTTGACCAGGCTGGCGATGAGCTGGCAGTGCTCGATCTCGCCGCCCACCGGGGCGCCGTCCTCGGCGTCCAGCGTGACGTCGAACACCGGGCCGAGCTCGCGCTGCAACTCCAGGCTCTTGCTCATGCGCGGCTCGACGCCGCAGTAGTGGTCGCACACCGGCAGGGCGGGCGCGGCCTCGCCGGCTTCGAACAGGGCGTCTTTCGGGTGCACGGCGGAGCGGGTCATGGCGGTGGATGCGTGGAGCGCGGCTGAAATGAAAAAGGGCCGGTCGGCAAGCGACGGGCCCTGATTCTGGACCGCAACGGCGTGCGCCGCTGCGGTTCATGCGGTGATCGACAGGTCGATCAGAGCAGGTGCTTGACGCCGTCCTTCTCGCCTTCCAGCTCGGCCAGGGTCTTGTTGATGCATTCCTGGCTGAATTCGTCGATGGGCAGGCCTTCGACGATCTTGTATTCGCCGCCTTCGCAGGTGACCGGGTAGCCGAACATGGTCTCGGCCGGGATGCCGTATTCACCCTTGGACGGCACGCCCATGGTGACCCAGGCGCCGTTGGTGCCCAGGGCCCAGTCGCGCATGTGGTCGATGGCGGCATTGGCGGCCGAGGCGGCCGAGGACACGCCGCGCGCGGCGATGATGGCCGCGCCACGCTTGCCCACGGTGGGCAGGAACACGTCCTTGTTCCAGACGTGATCGTTGATCATGTCCTTGACCGAGGCGCCGTCGATGGTGGCGAAGCGGTAGTCGGCGTACATGGTGGGCGAGTGGTTG
>JBJOKY010000247.1:0-6993 GCA_046045865.1 Pseudomonadota bacterium
GATTCGGGCGTGACGTGCAGCACGATGGTGCCGAAGGCCGTGCCGCTCATGCGCCCGTCGGAGATGCGCACGATGTCCTTCACCCCGGCGCGCGCCAGCTTGCGCGGGATGGGGATGTAGCCCGCCTCGGGCATGCCCGGCGCGCCCTTGGGGCCGATGTTCCTGAGCACCAGCACGTCGTCGGCGCTCACGTCGAGGTCGTCCGAGTCGATGCGGTCCGCCATGTCCTCCAGGTTCTCGAAGACGACCGCGCGGCCGGTGTGCTCCATCAGCGTCGCATCGGCAGCGCTCTGCTTGATGATGGCGCCGCCCGGCGCCAGGTTGCCGCTCAGCACGGCGATGCCGCCCTGCGGATAGATCGGGCTGGCGATGCTGCGCACCACGTCCTGCCTGAAACCCGGCCCGGCGGCGTCGATCTCCTCGCCCAGCGTGCGGCCGGTGACGGTGAGGGCATCGAGCTTCAGCAAGGGCTTCAGCTCGCGCAGCAGCGTGGCCATGCCACCGGCGTGGTGGAAATCCTCCATGTAGTGCTGGCCCGAGGGCTTCAGGTCCAGCAGCACCGGCGTCTCGCGGCCCATGCGGTCCAGCGCGGCCATGTCGATCGTGAGCCCCATGCGCCCGGCAATCGCCGCCAGGTGCACGATGCCGTTGGTGGAGCCGCCGATGGCCAGCAGCACGCGCATGGCGTTCTCGAAGGCCTCGGGCGTGAGGATCTGGTCGATGGTGAGGCGCTCGCGCGCCATCTGCACGGCGCGTGCGCCGGTCAGCTCGGCGATGCGGATGCGGTCGGCCGTCACCGCCGGCGGCGAGGCCCCGCCCGGCACCGTCATGCCCAGCGCCTCGGCCATGCAGGCCATGGTGCTGGCCGTGCCCATCACCGAGCAGGTGCCCACGCTGGGGACGAGCTGGTCGTTCACCTCGGTGATCTCGGCCTCGTCCACCTCGCCGGCGCGGAACCTGCCCCAGTAGCGCCGGCAGTCGGTGCAGGCGCCGACGCGCTCGCCTCGGTGCGAGCCGGTCAGCATCGAACCGGTGATGAGCTGGATGGCCGGCAGGCCGGCCGAGGCCGCACCCATGAGCTGGGCCGGCACGGTCTTGTCGCAGCCGCCGATCAGCACCACGGCGTCCATGGGCTGGGCGCGCAGCATCTCCTCGGTGTCCATGGACATGAGGTTGCGCAGGAACATGCTGGTCGGCGCGGCAAAACTCTCGTGCACCGAGATGGTCGGAAAGGCCATCGGCAGCCCGCCGGCCAGCATCACGCCGCGCTTGACCGCCTCGATCAGCTGCGGCGCGTTGCCATGACAGGGGTTGTAGTTGCTGCCGGTGTCGGTGATGGCGATGACCGGGCGGTCCAGCGCCGCATCGGTATAGCCTGCACCCTTGATGAAGGCCTTGCGCAGGAAGAGCGAGAAGCCGGTGTCGCCGTAGCTGGTGAGGCCCTTCTTCATGCCCGACGGGCTGGCCGTCGAGGGCGCAGCAGCGTGCGGCGCAGCGCCGGCCGGGACGCTGTCTGGTGTGTTGTGGCCGGTGGGCGGAAGGCTGGGTGCGGACATGGCGGCGGTCCCTCGGGTCATTCCAGGCTGATGTTCTTGCGCCTGACCAGTTCGGCGTAGGTGGCGGCCTTGACCGCGGCCTGGCGTTCGATCTCGGCCGAGTTCCAGCCCAGGGTCTCGAAGCCGAAGGTGTCGAAGCGCGCCTTGATGTCGGGCTCGGCCAGGGCCTTCAGCACGTCGGCGTTGATCTTGTCGCGCACGGCCGCGGGCAGGCTGCGCGGCGCGACCAGCACGACGAAGGAGTTGACGTCCAGGCCCTGCGGGCCGCCCGATTCGGCCACGGTCGGCACGTCGGGCAGCTGGGCCAGGCGGCGCGGGCCGGCCAGCGCGATGTAGCGGATCTTGCCCGCCTTGTAGGCGCCCTGGCTGGACGGCAGCGTGGCCAGCGCCCAGTTCACGTCGCCCGCACCGACCGAGGTGTAGAGCTGCGAGACCTCGCGGAAGGGCACGTGCAGCATCTCGATGCTGCTGAGCAGCTCGAGGTGCTCGCCGCCCAGGTGGCCCGGGCTGCCCACGCCCCAGGAGCCGAAGCTGAGCTTGCCCGGGCTGGCCTTGGCCGCGCCGACCAGGTCGGCCATGGTCTTGAACTTCGAATCGCTCGGCACGGCGACCAGGAAGCCGGTGCGGAACAGCGCCACCACGGGCTCGAAGGTCTTGAGCGTGTCGAAGCCGCGTGCCTTGTACAGCAGCGGCAGGGCGGCCAGGTGTTCGCTGTCGAGCTGCAGCAGGGTGTAGCCGTCGGGCGCGGCACGGCGCGCAGCCTCGATGGCGACGAAGCCGCCGCCGCCCGGGCGGTTCTCGACCGCGACGCGCTGGTTCCAGGCCTTGCCCAGCTTGTCGGCCACCAGGCGCAGCACGGCGTCCGGGCCGCTGCCGGCGGCGAAGGCGGTCATGACGGTGACCGGCCGGGCGGGAAAGGCTTCCTGGGCGCGGGCGGCACCGCTCAGGGCCAGGGTGGCCAGCAGGCCGAGGGCGATCTTGTCGAGCAGCTTCATGGGCGGGGCGTCGGGAGGAGGGAGGGAGGAATGGACACAGGGCGGTCAGCCTGCGCCGGCAGGCACGGCCAGCGAGTGTCGCCGCAGGGCGGGCCCGGCCGGCCTGCGGATAGGCCTGATGCGACCTGCGCGCTTCTGCGCCGACAATGCCAGGTCCGCAACCGACGCCCCACCCCCTGCCATGGCCCTGCCCCTGTCCCCTGCCGCCGCCAACCAGGTCGTACTCTGGGGCGGCCTGGCCATCGGCCTGGCGCTGGGCGCCGTCGCCCAGGCCTCGCGCTTCTGCACCATGGGCGCGCTGGCCGACCGGTTCAGCTATGGCGGCAACGCACGCCTCATGATGTGGCTGCTGGCCGTGGTGGTGGCGGCCTGCGGCACGCACGCGCTGATCCAGGCCGGCTGGCTGGACGCCACGCGCACGCTGGGCTGGAGCAGCCGGCTGCCGTGGCTGTCCTGCCTGGTGGGCGGGGCGCTGTTCGGCTACGGCATGGTGCTGGCGTCGGGCTGCCCGCAGCGCAACCTGGTGCGTGCCGGCGGTGGCAACCTCAAGTCCTGGGTCACGCTGCTGGTGGTGGGCCTGACGGCGCAGATGACGCTGCGCGGTGTGCTGGCCGTGCCGCGCGTGAGCCTGCTCGACGCCCAGGGCATCGACCTGGGCCATGCGCAGGATCTGGGCTCCATGCTCGCCCCGCTGGCCGGCCTGCCGGGCGCCACGCTGCGCGGGCTCATCCTGGCCGGGCTGGTGCTGGTGGCCGGCTGGCTGCTGTGGCGCACACGCGCCGAGATGAGCACCGGCCAGCGCGCCGGCGCCGTCGGCGTGGGCCTGCTGGTGCCCGCCGCCTGGCTGACCACCGGCTGGCTGGGCTACCTGCCCGAACACCCCGAGACGCTGGAAGCCACCTGGATGGGCACGGCCTCGCACCGCCCCGAGGCGCTCACCTTCGCCGGCCCGACCGCGCAGACGCTGGACCTGCTCACGCTGTGGTCGGACAAGAACAACACCATCAGCTTCGGCGTGTTGCTGGCGCTGGGCGTAGTGCTGGGCAGCGCGGCGTCGGCGCTGCTGCGCGGCGAGTTCCGCATCGAATCCTTCGCCGGTGCCGACGACCTGCGCAAGCACCTGGGCGGCGCCGCGCTGATGGGCTTTGGCGGCGTCACCGCCCTGGGCTGCTCGATCGGCCAGGGCATCACCGGCCTGTCGCTGCTGTCCGCCGGCGCGGTGCTGGCGGTGGCCGGCATCGTGGCCGGCACCTGGGCCGCGCTCAAGGTGCAGATGTGGCAGCTCGAACGCGCCTGAACAAGACAGACACCGAGATCAACCCCATGACGAACCCATCCTCCACGACGACGCCCGCATCCACCACCGCCCCGGCCACCGAGCCGCGCCTGACCTCGCTCTCGCACGGCGGCGGCTGCGGCTGCAAGATCGCGCCCGGCGTGTTGTCCGAGATCCTGAAGGGCACGGCGGCCATGCCCATCCCGAAGGAGCTGCTGGTGGGCATCGAGACCTCGGACGACGCCGCGGTGTACCAGCTCAACGACGAGCAGGCCCTGATCGCCACGACCGACTTCTTCATGCCCATCGTCGACGACCCGCACGACTTCGGCCGCATCGCCGCCACCAACGCCATCAGCGACGTCTACGCCATGGGCGGGCGGCCCATCCTGGCGCTGGCCCTGGTGGGCATGCCGATCAACGTGTTGTCCACCGCCACCATCGGCCGGGTGCTGGAAGGTGGCGCGGCGGTGTGCCGCGCCGCCGGCATCCCGATCGCGGGTGGCCACACCATCGACTCGGTCGAGGCCATCTACGGCCTGGTCGCGCTGGGCCTGGTGCACCCCAGGCGCGTCAAGCGCAATGCCGACGCCCGCCCGGGCGACCTGCTGGTGCTGGGCAAGCCGCTGGGCGTGGGCGTGATGAGCGCGGCGCTGAAGAAGGGCGAGCTGGGCGCCGCGGGCTACGACCGCATGATCGCCACCACCACGCGCCTGAACACACCCGGGCCCGAGCTGGCCGAGCTGGCCGGCGTGCACGCCCTGACCGACGTGACCGGTTTCGGCCTGGCCGGCCACGCGCTGGAAATGGCGCGTGGTGCCCGGTGCACCGTGCAGCTCGACTGGGCCGCCGTGCCGCTGCTGGACGGCGTGCGCGGCCTGGCGCAGCGCGGCCACGTGACCGGCGCCTCCGGGCGCAACTGGGCCGGCTACGGCGCCGACGTCACCCTGCCCGCCGCCTTTGCCGCCGAGGACCGTGCCCTGCTCACCGACCCGCAGACCAGCGGCGGCCTGCTGGTGGCCTGCGACCCGGCGGCGCTGGACGCCGTGCTGGCCGTGTTCGACCGCCACGGCTTCGACCAGGCCGCCGTCGTGGGCCGCATCGCCACCGCCGAACCCGGCCGCGCCAGCCTGGTGGTGGGCTGAGACCGCGCCGCCCGCCGCGCACCACGCCACTACCGTCAGCGTCAGCAGGACCGCCGCCATGAGCACACCCATCCGCCGCATCAACCCGGCCGCCCGTTACTGCGACGTCAGCGTGCACAACGGCACGGCCTGGCTGGCCGGCCAGGTGCCGGACGACGCCACCCAGGACATCCGCGGCCAGACCGCGCAGGTGCTGGCCACCATCGACGCGCTGCTGGCCGAACTGGGCAGCGACAAGTCGCGCCTGCTCATGGTGCAGATCTTCCTGGCCGACCTGGCCGACTTCGACGGCATGAACGAGGTCTGGGACGCCTGGGTCGCGCCCGGGCAGGCGCCCAGCCGCGCCACCGTGCAGGCGCGCCTGGCGCGGCCCGAATGGCGCATCGAGATCGTCGCCACCGCCGCAGTGGACTGAGCCGGCCGGCCGCCAAGCACCCGCCCGCCTGTCCATCCACAGCAGACCACCATGCGCCAGCCCGTCGCCCTGCACCACGCCAGCCGGCTCATCAACCACGGCCCGACCGTGCTGGTCACCAGCCGCCACGGCGCGCAGCGCAACATCATGGCGGCCGCCTGGTCCATGCCGGTGGAGTTCACGCCGCCGCGCCTGGCCCTCGTGATCGACAAGCACACCTGGACGGCCGAGCTCGTCGCCGCCAGCGGCCAGCTGGCGGTGTGTGTGCCCTGCCGCGCCCAGGCCGACCTGACCCACACCGTGGGCAACCTGAGTGGCCGACCGGTCGCCGGGCACCCGGGCGGTCTGGACAAGTTCGCGCACTACGGCATCGCCACCTTCGACGGCCCGGCGCTGCAGCTGCCGCTGGTGGAGGGCTGCGTGGCCTGGCTGGAGTGCCGCGTCATCAGCGCGCCCGACGCCGCCGGGCTGGACCGCAACCAGCACGCCCGCGAGGCCTACGACACGCTGTTCGTCGAGGTGGTGTCGGCCCAGGCCGACGGCCGCGTGTTCGCCGACGGACGCTGGCACTTCACGCCCGACAACGCCGCGCTGCACACCCTGCACCACCTGGGCGGCGGCGTGTTCGCCGTGCCCGACGTGGTGCTGGCCGGGCACATGCTGCCGGCCCGCGGAAGCTGAGCACCGGACCAGGCCGCACCATGGACGACACCGACCTGCCTGCGCTGCCCGACACGCTGCCCGGACGTTATCGCCACTACCGCGGTGGCGAGTACGAGGTGATCAGTGCCGCGCGCCACAGCGAGACGCTGGAGCCGCTGGTGGTCTACCGCCCGCTGTACAACGCCACCGGCCTGTGGGTGCGGCCACACGCCATGTTCTTCGGGCTGGTGCACACGCCTGCCGGCCCGGTCCGGCGCTTCGAGCGGCTGGACCCGCAGGCCGGCACAGGCGCCGACCCGCGCTGACAGTGCCCGCCTGGCGCCGCCAGACGCGCGGCGCAGCTGGCCGAAGAATTGCCTCGATCGCCTCGATCACATGACAGCCCCGATGCCAGGCCAACACCTGCTGCTTCATGACCAACTGCCTGCCCTCCTCTGTCCGGGGCCCGGGCGCCACACTCGCCTACATCGCCACCGCCTTGCTGCTCGGGCTGACGGCTAACGTCCAGGCCCAGCCGCATGACCACGCCGCCCACATGGCCGCCATGAAGGCGGCGCCAGCGGCCGCGGCGGGCGACACCTGCCAGCCCATGGCCTTTCTCGCGCCGAGGAAGGAACACACCCTGGCCCGCATGCGCGACCACCTGCTGGCGCTGGCGCTGGCGCAGATCCGGCCAAGACCGGCCCGGCCGGCAGGTGCGAACAGCTCACCGGGCCCGCGGGATCCCAATGAAAAAAGGGCCTGACCGAAGCCAAGCCCTTGATTTCAATGGGAGGATGAGGATCGAAGACATACCGTAACACGTTGATTTTCAACAGATTGCAGCGCAACGCGCATGACTGTTATGGCCAGGCGAACCGGGTTCAGGTCCGGGTCAATCCTGCGGCGGCGGCAGTGCTTGCGCACTTGTGGGGCTCCTTGGGCGATGGGATCAGCCAGAACA
>JBJOKY010000036.1:0-18676 GCA_046045865.1 Pseudomonadota bacterium
CGTGCTGGCGCTGTTCATGGTCGGCGGCCAGCATTTCCTCACGCTGATGCGGCTGTCGGAGCGTTCGCTCGAGGTGGCCGGCGGCGTCATCCTGCTCATCATCGCCATCCGCATGATCTTTTCCGGCGGCGCCGAGATCTACGGCGCCGACAGCCCGGCGCGCGAGCCCTTCATCTTCCCGCTCGCGGTGCCGCTGCTGGCCGGGCCCTCGGCCATGGCCACCGTGCTGCTGCTGGCCTCGCGCCAGCCCGAACGGCTGCTGGACTGGACCGCCGCGCTCACCGTGGCCATGGCCGTGTGCACCCTGGTGCTGCTGCTGGCCGAACGCATCCGCCGGCTGCTGGGCGCATCGATGGTGTCGGCGATCGAGAAGCTCATGGGCCTGGTGCTCACCGCCGTGGCGGTGGAGATGATCCTGGCCGGGCTGAAGCGCTACTTCTTCGCCGCGGTCTGAGCCGGCGTGGCCGGATCCGCCGTGGCCTGGCCAGCCGCCTGCGCCGCCTGCTGCAGCTGCCCGCACGCCAGCGCGGCGTCCAGCCCGGCCACCGGCAAGGCCTCGCTGCACAGGTAGCCCTGCATGCCGTCGCAGCCCAGCGCCCGCAGGCTGGCCCACTGCTCGGGCCTTTCCACGCCTTCGGCCACGGTAGCCATGTCCAGGCTGTGGGCCATGGTGACGATGGCCTGCACGATGGCGCGGTCGTGCCGGTCGCCAGGCAGGCCGGCCACGAAGCTGCGGTCGATCTTGAGCCGGCTCACGGGCAGGCGCTTGAGGTAGGCCAGCGAGCTGTAGCCGGTGCCGAAATCGTCGATCGCCATGCCTACGCCCAGCGCGCGCAGATCGCGCAGCGTCTCGACGGCGAGTTCGGGCTGGTCGATGAGCGCGCTCTCCGTGATCTCCAGCTCCAGCCGCGCAGCCGGCAGACCGGTGTCGGCCAGCACCTGGCGCACCCGCTCGACCAGGTCACGCTGGACGAACTGGCGCGCCGAGAGGTTGACGGCCACGCTCAGGTCCAGGCCGCGGTCCATCCAGCGCCGCGCCTGCTGGCACGCACCGGTGAGCACGTGGTCGCCCAGGGCGTGGATCAGGCCGGTATCCTCCGCCAGGGTGATGAAGCGCCCGGGCAGCGTCAGGCCGAACTCGGGGTGGTGCCAGCGCACCAGCGCCTCCACGCCCGACAGACGCGTCACGCCGTCGGCGCCGCAGTGCAGCTGGGGCTGGTAGTACAGCTCCAGCTCGTCGTTGACCAGGGCGCGGCGCAGCGCGGCCTCCAGCGCCAGGCGCTCGTTGGCGTGGCGGGTCAGCGCGTCGGTGTAGAAGCGCAGGGTGTGACGGCCCTGGGTCTTGGCCTGGTACATGGCCGAGTCGGCGTGCTGGATCAGCGCGTCGACGTCCAGGCCGTCGCGCGGATACAGGGCGATGCCCATGCTCGCGCTGACGAACAGCTCCAGCCCCGACGACAGCGTGAACGGCAGGCGCAGCGTGTCGAGCAGGGCCTGGGCGACCGAGGCGGCGTCCTGCGGCGCCTCGACGTCCTCCAGGATGAGCAGGAACTCGTCGCCACCCAGGCGCGCCAGCGTGTCCTGCGCGCGCAGCCGGCCCAGGGCGCGGCGCGCGAAGGCACACAGCAGCTCGTCGCCCACGGGGTGGCCCAGGCTGTCGTTGACGGTCTTGAAGTGGTCCAGGTCGATGAACAGCACCGCCAGCTGCGAGCGCTCGCGCGCCGCGCGGTCCAGCGCATGGGCCAGGCGCGACTGCCCCAGCAACCGGTTGGGCAGGCCGGTGAGCGCGTCGTAGTGGGCCAGCCTTTCGAGCTGCAGCTCGGAATGCTTGGCCTGCGAGATGTCGGTGCACACGCCCACGTAGTGGCTGGGCTGGCCGGCGTCATCGCGCACCACGCTGAGCGTGACCCACTGCGGGTAGACCTCGCCGCCGGCGCGGCGGTTCCACAGCTCGCCCTGCCAGTGGCCCTGGGCACCCAGCGTGGCCCACAGGCCGCGATAGAAGGCCTGGTCATGCCGGCCCGACTGCAGCAGCGAGGGGTTGCGCCCGATCAGCTGCTCGGCGCTGTAGCCCGTGATGGCGCAGTAGGCCTTGTTGACCGCCACGATGCGCGGTGCCAGATCGGTGATGACCACGCCGTCGTGGGTGTTCTCGAACACCGCGGCGGCCTGGCGCAGGGCCTGGGCGGCGCGCACGCGCTGCTCGGCCAGGGCGGCGATGCGCGCGAACTCCTCGATCAGCTCCAGCTCGGCGCGGCTGGGCAGGCCAGGCTGCTGGCGGTACACGGCCAGGCTGCCACGCACCACGCCGGTGTCGTCGCTGAAGGGCAGCGACCAGCAGGCGTGCAGGCCCAGGGCACGCACCTGCTCGGGCCAGGCCGACCAGTTCGGGTCGCACGCGATGTCGGCGCACAGCTGGGTGTGCCCCTGGGTGATGGCCGTGCCGCAGGTACCCACCCCGTTGCCCGGCGCCAGGGTGTTGACGAGATCGCAGAACCAGGTCGGCAGGCTGGGCGCGGCGGCGCAGGCCATGCGCTGGCTGATCGGGTCGACGACGATGACCGAGACGTGCCAGTCGGTCTGCACCGATTCCAGCCGGCCGGTGATCTCGCGGTAGACCTCGGCCGTGGAACGCGACTGCAGCACGCGGTCGAGCACGGCCAGGCGGGTCTGCTGCACCAGTTCGGCCCGCTTGCGTTCGGTGATGTCCTGCACCACGCCGACGAGCTGGCCGGGCGTGCTGCGCAGCTGGGCCGCGTCGATGCGCTGCTTGACCCAGCGCAGGCCGGTGGCCGTGAGCACGCGGTACTCGATGTCGCACGACGAGCCGGACAGTGCGCCGGCAAACGCCAGCTCGACGCTGGCCTGGTCATCGGGGTGCACCCGGCCGAAGGCCTGCTCGAAGCTGGCCGGCTCGGCGCTGGCCCAGCCGCACAGCTGGGCCACGTCGGCGCCGGCACGGAAACGCGCGCTGGCCACCTCGTACACCCAGCTGCCGATGCGGGCGATGGCCTGCGCGTGGCGCAGCACCTGCTCGCTGCGGCGCTGCTGCTCCAGCGCCAGGCGCAGGTCGATCTGGGCGTGCACGCGCTCGCTGATGTCGGTGAGCGTGCCCGCCATGCGCAGGGCGCGGCCGGTGTCGTCGCGGCGCACGACCCGCCCGCGCGCCTGCACCCAGACGTAGCTGCCATCGTGGCCACGCGCACGGTGCTCGTTGTTGAAGATCACGGTCTCGCCACGGAACTGGCGGTCGAGCTCGAGCTCGAGCGCGGCGCGGTCGTCCGGATGCACCTGGTGCACCCAGTCGGTGCGGCGCAGGTGCTGCGGCTCGGCCGCGAAGCCGAGCATGGACGCGCAGCGCGCCGAGAAGAAGATCACGTCGGTGTCGGCCTGCCAGTCCCACACGCCGCGGTCGCTGGCGTCGATGGCGATCTTCCAGCGCTGCTCGGCCTCCTCCAGCGCGGCGGCCATGCGGCGGCGCTCGGCCAGGTTGCGCACCACGCCCACGGTGTGGTCGCCGTGCTCGCTGCGCACGTAGCTCAGGCTGACCTCCACCGGCAGGTGCTGGCCGCCCTTGGTGCGGTGGGTGGTCTCGAACACGACGCGGCCGCTCTCGCGGTAGTGGCGCATGCGTTCGGCCATGAGCACGCCGTCGTAGGCGGCCGAGACCTGGTCGACCGTCATGCCCAGCAGCTCGGCCTGGGTGTAGCCGTACAGGCGTTCGGCGGCGCTGTTGACGTAGACGACCTGGCCGTCCGTGGCGCGGATGGCGAACACGGCCTCGCCGGAATGGTCGATGAAGGCCTCGAGCAGGCGCAGTTCGCTGAGCTCGGCGCGGCTGACGTCGGTCAGCTCGGTGCCCAGGGTTGCGCCCAGGCCGCGATCGGCAGGGGCCGGGCCGGCCGTGCCGCTCACGCGCGTCCCCAGGTGGCGCGCGCGTCGAGGTGCAGCGCCCCCGCCCGACCGGCCGCGACCGTGCCGTACGCCCCGGTCGGCACGCTGCCACTCGCCCACGCCGCCCCGCACGCCTTCACCACATCTTCCTCCGCCCAACAAGCCAGCCCGCGAGTATCACCAGCAGGCAGGGGCCTCCGGCATGCACCAGCTTGTTCTGCATCAAGAGAAACTCCCCCCCGTGCCGGCTGTCACGATCCGGGATGTCACCTCGGGCTCAGCTCAGCAGGCCGAGCTCGTGCTCGTCGAAACCGGCCAGCCGGCGCGCCGCCAGGTTGTAGGGGCCGCGCAGGCGCGGCGCGCCGTGGCGCTCGGCCAGTTCGGCCCAGGTGGCGTGCGGGTCGAGCCCGCGTTCGGCGCACAGCTGGCGGTACCAGTGGTTGCCGACGGCGACATGACCGATCTCGTCGCGCAGGATGATGTCGATGATCTCGCCCGCGCGCCGGTCGCCCGCGCCGACGAGCTTGGCCTTGATGGGCGGCGAGGCGTCCAGCCCGCGCGCCTCGAGCGTGCGGGGCACCAGCGCCAGGCGGGCGAGCAGGTCGTGGCGGGTCTTGTGCGCCATCTCCCACAGCGCGTTGTGGGCCGGGAAGTCGCCGTAGCGCCAGCCCAGGCCCTGCAGGTGGTCGCGCAGCAGCTGGAAGTGCAGCGCCTCCTCGCGCGCGACGTCGAGCCACTGGCGGTAGAAGACCTCGGGCAGGCCGGCGTAGCGCCAGACGATGTCCACCGCCAGGTCGATGGCGTTGAGCTCGATGTGCGCCAGCGCGTGGATGAGCGCCGCGCGCCCGGCCAGCGTGCCGACCGAGCGCTGGCTCAGGCCGGCGTGGGCCACCAGCTCGGGGCGTGCCGGGCGGCCCGGGATGCCGGGCGGCTCGGCCAGCATCTGGTCGGTGCCGACCGCGCCGGCCTGGGCGTCCAGGGCACGCGCCAGGGCGGCCTTGCGGTCGGGGTCGGCCTCCAGCAGGATGGCCAGGGCGGCGGTGCGCAGGGTCGTCATGCGCCGAGCATAACGAGCTGCACGGGCCCGCAGCTCACCCGCGTGCAGCGGGCGCGATGTTCAAGCGTCCGCGGGTGGCGCCAGGCTGGTCTCGCGCCGCGCCGTGCAGTAGCGTCGCGCAACGGCGACGAAGCGGTCCTGGATGGCCAGGAAGGCGTCGACCAGATCGGGGTCGAAGTGCGTGCCGCGTTCGGCCGCGATGATGGCCACCGCCTGCTCGTGCGAAAAGCCGGGCTTGTACACACGCCGGCTGATGAGCGCGTCGTAGACGTCGGCGACGGCCATCAGCCTGGCCGACAGCGGGATGTCGGTGCCCGCGCGCCCGTGCGGGTAGCCGGCGCCGTTCCAGTGCTCGTGGTGGCCCAGGGCGATCTCGCGCGCGTGGCGCAGGAAGGAGCTGGCGTCGTCCAGGTCGCGCTCGGCCATCAGGATGGCGTCGTGGCCAAGCTGCGGATGGGTGCGCATGACGGCAAGCTCGGCCGCGTCGAGCCGGCCGGGCTTGAGCAGCACATGGTCGGGAATCGCGACCTTGCCGATGTCGTGCAGCGGGGCGGACTTGTAGAGCAGATCGACCGTCGCGTCGTCGAGCCCGGGCGCCAGGTGCGGGCAGCGCTCGCGCACCGCCAGCGCCAGCTCGCGCAGGTAGTTCTGGGTGCGGCGCACGTGCTGGCCGGTCTCGCTGTCGCGCAGCTCGGCCAGGCTGGACAGGGCGACGATGGCCGCGTCCTGCGTGCGGTTGAGGCGTTCGACCGCCTGCACCAGCTCGATGTTCTTGCGCGCCAGCTCGGCGGTGCGCTCGGCCACGCGGTGGTCGAGCCTGTCGTTGAGCGACTTGATCAGCCGCAGCGCGCGGCTGTGGCGCACGTGGTTGCGCACCCGCGTCAGCACGATGGGTGCCGAGACGGGCTTGCCGATGTAGTCCACCGCACCCAGCGCCAGGCCGCGCGCCTCGTCCTCGGGGCTGTCCAGGGCGGAGATGAAGACGATGGGCACGTCGTCCAGCGCCGGCATGGCGCGCAGGCGCCGGCAGATCTCGTAGCCATCGGGCGCGGGCATGATGACTTCGAGCATGATCAGGTCGACCGGCCGCCCGGCGGTCACGTAGCGCAGCAGCGCGTCGCCGTGCGTGAAGGGGTGGACGTTGAACCCGATCGCCAGCACGCCCAGCAGCAGGTGCAGGTTGGCGGGCTGGTCGTCCAGGATCAGCACGTCGGCCCGGTCGGACACGAGCAGCTCGTTCATGACAGGGTCTCCTGCAGGTCGGGCCAGGCGGCCTGCAGCCTGGCCAGGGTGGCGTCGAATTCGAAGCGCCGGGCCCCCTCGGCCAGTTCCACCAGCAGGCCGCGCTGCGCCGGGCCCAGCGCGGCCGGCGGCTGCGCCGCCAGCCGTTCGGCCAGCTCGATGGCGCGGCCATCGCTGGCCTGCAGCAGGGCCTGCAGCTCGTGCAGCCGGGCCAGCGCGGCGACGCTGGTCGGCACCTCGGGCGGCACGGCCTCGGCCATCAGCGCCGGCGCCAGCGCCGGCTCGTCCTGTTCGACCAGCCAGGCGCGCAGGTAGGCCAGCGTGCGGGCGCAGGTGTCGGTCAGCTGGTCGACGTCGCCGGGCAGCGGTGCCTCGCCGCGACGCAGCGCGCGGTCGACCGCGGCGGCAGCCTGGTGCAGCCGCCCGGCACCGATCTGCGCCGAGCTGCCCTGCAGCGCGTGGGTGATCAGGCCGGCCTGGCGCCACTGGCTGACGAGCAGCAGGCGCGCCAGCGCGTCCAGGTCGTTCTCGTGATGGCTGACGAATTGGCCGACGATGCGCCGCATGGCTGCCGACCTGCCGCGCGTGATGCGCTCCAGCAGCGCGGGATCGAAGAGCGCGCCCGTGGCCGCGGGCGCGGGCGTGGACGGCGGGTTGGCCGCCGGGGGCTGAGGCGGGGAAGTCGGGGGCATCATGTCCGGTTGCTTCGGGTTCTGGGGTGTGTCGGTGGCCATGGCGCGCGGGGCAGGGGCAGGTGCTGCGACGGGTGCGGGTGCGGGTGCGGGTGCGGCCCGGACCAGCCCGGGCATCTGCATGTCCATCAGCACCAGGTCGTAGCGTGCCGCGCGGCCCGGCTGCACCGCCTCGCGGCCGTCGCAGGCCAGGTCGATGCGCAGCGCGACATCCGCCAGCAGCTCGACCACCAGTTCCCGGTTGACCAGGTTGTCCTCGGCCAGCAGCAGGCGCTGCCCGCTGGCCAGGCGGCCCAGCACCTCGGCGGCGCTGACCGGTACGGGCGCCGGCTCGCCATCATCATGCTGCGCTTGTTGCCGCTCGTCGTGCCGCGCGTCGGCGCCAGGCACACGCAGGCCGGCCGGTGCCGGGCGGCCCGGCTGCAGCCGTACGGTGAGCCAGAACCGGCTGCCGGCACCGGGCTGGCTCTGGACACCGACCTCGCCGCCCATCAGCGCGGCCAGGCGCGCCGTGATGGACAGGCCCAGGCCGGAGCCGCCGTAGCGCCGCGTGGTGGAGCGGTCGGCCTGCTCGAAGGGCCGGAACAGGCGCTCGCACTGCTCGGCCGACAGGGCGATGCGCAGCGGGTCGCCCAGCAGGAAGTCGGTCTGCTCCAGCTCCAGCTTGCCCGCCTCTATGCGCGAGATGTTGAGCACATCGTCGACGATGAGGATCTTCTTCATGATGGGTTGGATGACGGATTCGTTCCGTGCCGTGTGGACGGGCACATGGCAGCGTGACTGCCACACGCAGGGCGGCCTGGCTCCCATCGCCTCAGGCCGGCAGGTGGCCGCCAGACCTGCTGTCGGGCGCTGCACCGGGGTGTGCCATGGCGCTGGTGACTGCTGCATCGGCCGCTGCGCCGGGCGCCTCGAGAGGCACGTACAGGCTGATGCAGCTGCCGCGGCCGACCGCGCTGGTGATCTCCAGCGTGCCACCGTGCAGCTCGATGATTTCCTTGACGATGCTCATGCCCAGGCCGGTGCCGGGCAGCTTGCCGGACTTGTCGGCGCGGTAGAAGCGCTCGCAGACGTGGTGCACCTGGTCGGCGGTCATGCCGATGCCATGGTCGGTGATGCACATGGCCGCGCAGGCGGGGCGGTCAGCCATGGCCGGCACGCGCTCGACCTGCACCTGCACCGCGCCGCCGGCGGGCGAGTACTTGTAGGCGTTGGACAGCACGTTGAGCAGCGCCTGGCGCAGCTTGCCGATGTCGGCCACCAGCTGCAGCGGCTCGCAGGGAAGGTCGACCTCGGGCAGGGCGCGCCCGGCGGGCACCTTGCAGGCCTTGACCACGTCCTCGACCAGCTGGTTCAGGTTCAGCGCGGCGAGCTTGAAGTCCTTGCCGCGGCGCGCCTCCATGCGCGCCAGGTCGAGCAGCTCGTCCAGGATGCGTGCCATGTTCCTGGACTGCTCGTGGATGACGCCCAGGAACTCCTGCTGGTCGGCCGAGCCGATGCCGTCGCCGAGCAGCACTTCGGAAAACCCCAGGATGCTGGCCATGGGCGTGCGCAGCTCGTGTGCGGCGGTGGACAGGAACTCGCTCTTGATCTGGTCGACCTCGGTCTCGTGCGTGACGTCGCGGAAGTACAGGATGCGCGCGATCGACGAGGCCTCGCTCTCGCGCAGGCCGACCTGCAGGATGCGGTTGCCGTGCCCGACGATGGTGATGCAGTCGCGCCGCGCAGCGACCGCCACGGCGCCGGACGGCTGCTTGAGCGCGCCCAGGCCCGGCAGCCCCGCGCCAGGCAGGCAGATCGAGTCGAGCCAGCGCGTGAAGGCCGCGTCGGTCAGGCCCAGCAGGCTGGCGGCGCTGGCATGGGTCATGCGCAGGAAGGCCGGATTGACGTACTTGAGCAGCCCCTGGCGGTCGAAGCCGACAAAGCCGTCCGGACTCATCTCGAAGATGGCGTCGAGCTGCTCGGTGCGGTCGCGCAGCTGCTGCTGGGCGGTCTGGCGTGCCGCCACATCGCGCCGGATCTGGCGCAGGTGGCGCGTGAGCGCCGCGGCCAGCGCCAGGATCAGCGCGCTGACCAGCCCGCCCTGCAGCAGCAGCGCATCGCGCGTGCGGCGGTGGTTGGCCAGCACGTCGCCGACCGCCTGCCCGGCCACCACCAGCGGGTAGTGCGGCAGCTTGCGGTAGTGCAGGATGCGCTCGACCTGGTCGACCACCGACGCATCCATGTACGAGCCGTGCAGCTGCCCGGCGGCGATGCGCGGGTACATGCGCGACGCGCGCGCGTCGGCGCCGAACTCGACCCTGGCACCGACCCGGCGCGCACGCGCGGTGCCGTCCATGCCGTACAGCGCCGCGATGCCCTGCGCGCCCAGGTTGAGATCGCTGTAGAAGCCACCGAAGTAGGCCGGGTCCATGGATACGACCACCACGCCGGCGAAGCTGCCGTCCGCACGCGTGATGCGGCGCGTGAGCTGGATCGACCACTTGCCGGTGGCGCGCCCCACCACCGGTCTGGAGACGAACAGCGTGCCGGTGTCGCCGGACAGGTGCACGCGGAAGTGCTCGCGATCGGACAGGTCCATGCGGGTGAAGCCGGGCTGGTTGGACAGCAGGTAGATGCCGCGCGCGTCGATCACGCCGACCTGGTTGAAGTTCTGCGCGTCGATCACGCCGCGTTCGGTGAGCGCCACCAGGTCGAGCCGCTTGCCCTCGACGAGGAAGCGCTCCTGCACGAAGCGGATCACCTGGTCGGCGCCCTGCAGCGTGCGCTCGGCGTGCTCCTCGGTCACGCGCGTGATGTTGGCCAGGTCGCGCGTGGCTGCGGCCAGCTCGCGCGCACGGCTGTCGTTCACGAGCTGTGCGATATGCAGCCAGGTCAGCAGCACCAGCATGGCCGCCGTGATCCACAAGGTGAGCTGGACGGCCCGGTAGCCCTGCATGGCCTGGCTGCCCTGCCCGTGCGGGCCGCCCGAGGCGTGACCGGGCCGGACCGGCATGGCCAGCAGCGCGGCCAGGCGCGACGGGTACAGCCCCATCACGCGCCGCTCCCGCGCTGGGCCAGCGGGCTGCGCATGCCGACGCGCTGCTGCCAGAACGCCGCAGCGGAAAACGCCTGCAGCGACAGCGGCCGCCCGGTCAGGCAGCCCTGCACCAGCTGGCAACCCTGGGCGGCCAGGATCTCCATCTGCCCGGAGATCTCGACGCCTTCGGCGATGACGTCGATCTGCATGGCCTGGCCGATGCCGATGAAGCAGTTGGAGATGGCGCGGCCTGCGCGGCGGAATCGGACATGGCGAACCTGGCGGACATGGCGGACCGAACGGACGGACAGTGCGTGCCCGCGCATGCTGCCCGCAGCATCACGCAGGTGTGGCCTGCTTGCGCAGCGAGGGGTTGTTCTCGACGATCTGGGTGGCGATGGCCTTGAGCCGCTCGAAGGGCACCGGCTTGGGCAGCACCTCGATGCCCGAGGGCAGGCCGCCGCGGTCGGCGATGTCGGCGGGTGCCAGCCCGCTCACGACCACGATGGTGGTGGTCGACACCTCGGGCGTGGCACGCAGCACGCGCAGCATGGCAAAACCGTCCATGATGGGCATGCTCAGGTCGGTGATGAGCAGGTCGGGGCTGCTGCGCCCCAGGATGAGCAGCGCGGTGACCGCGTTGCCCACCGCGATGACCTGCGGCGCCATGGGCCAGCGCGAGATGTGGAACTCGTACAGGCGCAGCAGGCTGGCGTCATCCTCGACCACCATCACCGTGAGCGCGCGGGGTGCGGGCGGCACGGCCGCGGCAGGCTCGGCCACCACGTCGGTCTTCTTGCGCAGCAGCCGGTCGACCGAATCACGCAGCACGCGGCGGTGGCCGCCGGCGGTCTTCCAGGCCTCCAGCACACCGTTTTCCACCCACAGCTGCACCGTGCCGATGGACACGCCGAGCAGATCGGCAGCCTGACGGGTGGTGCAGAAGGTACGTTCAACCGGTGTAGTGGCCATGGCTCGGTGCGAGGGACGACGGGTGGTTTCCACAGCCGCCTAGGATGCACCGGAGTGTAAGGAATCCGGGTTTCATCAATGCCATTTATTGTTATTTATTGTTGTTTTCTGAACTATTATGGATTGATTAAGCGCAAGGGCGTGACATCGCCCTGCGCCTGCCGCTGCTGCTGTGCCAGACCACGGCCATGGCAGCGCCGTCCCTAGAATCCAGCCCGGTCCGCGGCGCGCGGCCAGCTCTACAGAAAGACCTCATGGCCAGCATCAGCCTCGACACGGGCAGCGATCAGGACGACTCCGGCGGCGAGTTGCACAAGTTCATCTTCCAGGGCCTGCCCGTGCGCGGCATGCTGGTGCGCCTGACCGGCGCCTGGCGCCAGATGCTGGCGGCCCGGCGCGCCAGCGGCGACTTCCCCGCGCCGGTGCGCCAGCTGCTGGGCGAGATGAGTGCCGCAGCCATGCTGATGCAGGCCAACATCAAGTTCAACGGCGCGCTGATCCTGCAGATGCAGGGTGACGGCCCGGTCAAGCTGGCCGTGGCCGAGGTGCAGACCGACCTGCGCCTGCGCGCCACCGCGCAGGTGGAGGGCGCGGTCGACGCGCAGGCCGACCTGCACGCGCTGCTCAACGTGCACGGCCAGGGCCGCTGCGCCATCACCCTGGACCCGCGCGACCGCAAGCCGGGCCAGCAGCCCTACCAGGGCGTGGTGCCGCTGGCACGCCACGACGGAGCCGGCCAGTTGCAGCCGATCGGCCGGCTCAGCGACGTGATCGAGCACTACATGCGCCAGTCCGAACAGCTGCAGACGCGCCTGGTGCTGGCCTGCAACGACGAGCTGGCGGCCGGCCTGCTGATCCAGCGCCTGCCCACCGAAGGCGGCGTGCTGGCTGCGGCGCGCGGCACGGCACGCGAGGCGCTGGAAACCAGCGCCGACGAGGACTTCAACCGCATCGCGATGCTGGCCGCCACGCTCAGGCCCGAGGAACTGCTGGGCCTGGACGCCGAGACCGTGCTGCGCCGGCTGTTCTGGGAGCAGGACGTGCGCCGCTTCGAGCCGCTCACCGGCGAGCTGGGGCCGCGTTTCGCCTGCACCTGCTCGCGCAGCCGGGTCGGACGCATGCTGATCAGCCTGGGCCGCGCCGAGGCCGACAGCGTGATCGCCGAACGCGGCTGCATCGAGGTGAGCTGCGAGTTCTGCGGCGCGCGCCACGAGTTCGACGCCATCGACGTGACCGAGCTCTTCCTGCCCGGCAGCACGCTGGGCGACCCGCCGCACACCATGCAGTGAGCGCCGGGCACGCCTGTACCGGGCACTGTCACGCGGCGCGTGGCTGCGGCGGCTGCCGCGCCCCGGGCAGCGGCTGCGCTGGCAACGGCAGGGGGCCGGACTCGAACAGCCGGTTCTTGCCGGCCCGCTTGGCCGCCAGGCAGGCCTCGTCGGCCACCTCCAGCAGCGCCTGGGCGGTCACGCCGCAGGCCGGGTAGTGCGACAGGCCGACCGATGCACCCAGCTCGACCGGCCCCAGCGGCGCGGGCAGGTTGATCGGCGCGCGCAACGCCAGCAGCAGGCGTTCGCCGACGGCGCGTGCGGTCTCGGGGCTTTCCGGGTCGTCCAGCAGCACGACGAACTCGTCGCCGCCCACACGTGCCGGCAGGTCGCTCTTGCGCAGCGCGGCCAGCAGGCGGTGGGCCACCTCGACCAGCGCGGCATCGCCGGCGGCATGGCCGTAGATGTCGTTGATCAGCTTGAAGCCGTCCAGGTCGACCGCCAGCACGGCCGGCCCGCCGCCGTGGCGTTCGGCGCGCTCGATCATGTGTTCCAGCCGCAGGCCCAGGGCGCGCCGGTTGGGCAGCCCGGTCAGCGGGTCGCGCAGCGACAGCTCGCGCAGTGCCTGCTCGGCCAGCAGGCCGGCAGCGGCCAGACGTGCGGCACGCCGCATGCTCAGAACCAGGCCGCCCAGCGCCACCAGGGCCAGGCTGGCCATCAGGCCCTGCAGCAGCACCGCCTCGTGGTAGCGCCCGGCCTCGCTGCGCGCCAGCAGGGCCAGCAGCTCGGCTTCCATGCCCTGCAGGTTGATGCGCAGCTGGCGCGCCGCCTGCGTCAGCACGTCGTCGACCAGTTCGGTGCCGCGCCCTGCCGCCATGGATTCGTTGGCCAGGGTGAGCAGCGTGGCGTCGATCTGGGCGGCCCAGTGGTCGATGCGCTGCAGCGGCTCGGTCAGCAGTTCGACCGCCTGCGGTGCCGCGTCGTGCAGGTGTGCCGACGACAGGCACTGGCCGGCACAGGGCTGCACGCTGCGCAGCAGCGCACTGTTGCCGGTGGCACGGTAGGTGCCCAGGGCCGATTCGGCCTGCGCGGCGCGCTGACGCAGGTCGTTGAGCTCGCCCAGCGCCGCGTGCAGCTGGCGCTGCCGGTCGACCGCACCGGTCGAGCGCCACAGCTGCAGGGCCAGCAGCAGCACCAGCAGCAGCACGAAACCGGCCAGCGCCAGCGCCGTGTGGTGCTGCAGACGAGCGAAGCGTTCGAACGAGGTGCCGAGCGGCGAGACGCTGGCGTGCGGCCGGCCGGAACCCTGCCCGCCCTCGTGGTCGGTGGCAGCAGGCGGCGAGGCGGTGGTGCTGGGCTGCATGGGGCTGGTGCGACCAGACGGACACCGGGCCGGTCCCGAAATCTCGCCGCAGTGCAGCAAGCCTAACCGAGGGTGTGCAATCCGGCACGATCCGCCAGCCCTGCCCTAGGGTAAGCGCGGTCGGGACATGCCCTGAGCCCGGGGGCCAGCCTGTCCGTGGGCCGGCCGCAAGCCGGCAGGCCGGGTGCGGTGTGCCGCACCTTTCCTGCCGCAGGCCGCAGGCGCGCCGCTCAGTCGTCCAGCCCGATGCGCGTGGCCACGATGGTGGTGCCGTCGGTCGAACGCTTGCCGCGCACCTCGACCTTCAGGTCGTTGGCCAGGGTGGCCTCGGTCAGGCCGTTGCCGCGGCCGCTGCGCCTGAACTCGGTCGCATCGGTGATGTGGATGGTCTCGCCGCGCAGTGCGAAGGTACGCGTCGTGACGTCGAGCTGGCTGATCTGGCCGTGGAACTCGAAGCGGCTGCCGTGGTGGTCGTCGTCATCGTCGAGCTTGAGGCGGCTGGCCACCAGCACGCCGGCAGCGTCCACCGTGCCATGCACCTCCACCCGCACCGGCGTGGCGGGCAGCACGGCCAGGGCCGCGTCCAGATCGGCCAGCAGCACGGCGGTGAGGCTGGAGGCGGGGTCGCTCGACACGGTCACGCTGACCTGGATGCCGCCGATGGTGAAGGTGGCGCTGCGGCCGTCGGCGGCGTAGGCCCAGTCGGCGATGGTGCCTTCGACCTCGGCGCGTCCGCCGTGGTGGTCGTCGAGCTTGCGCACGCCGGACTTGAGCCGGCTCACCACGAAGGGCGCGGCCGCGGCAGGCGCCAGGCGGGCGCGCACGACCTGGCCCTCCAGGCCGGTGGTGGAGACTCCGCCCAGGTCGACCGCCACGCCGCCGATGGTCCCGGCGGTGACGTCGAGCACGCCACGCAGGCGGAAGAAGCGCACGCTGGCCGGCAGCGTCGCGAAGCCGGCGGCCTTGACCTCGACGCGCGTGGCCAGGGTGATGCCGGTGGTCTTGTCGTAGCTGCCGTAGACCTCGACGATGGCACCGTCGGCCAGCGCGCTCACGCCGCTCTCGAAGGCGATGGTGGTGGCTGCGTCGGTCTCGACCTTCTGGCCCAGCACGGTGAAGCTGCCCGGTGCAGTGGCCGTGCCGGTGAAACCGGCGACCGGGCCGAGCAGCGAGTTGTTGCCGAAGCTGACGCGGTCGGCCGTGCAGGTCTGGGCCACGGCACCGGTCGGGTCGACCGCGCTGCAGCTGGCGGCGCTGAACTCGACCTCGACCTGCATGCCGACCTTGACGTCGTCGCGGCCGTGTTCGCTGTCGTCGTCGCCCAGCACGGTGGCGCGGCTGTCGTCGAAGCGCACGCCGTTGACGAAGATCGACCCCTTGCCGGTGACGGTGCCGGCCGAGAACCCGCTGCTCGTGGGGCCGGTGCCTGCAGCAGCGGCCCCACCGCTGCTGCCGCTGCCGCCGCCACACGCCGCCAGCAAGGCAGCCGAGACGATGACGCTGGCCATGGCGCTGAAGGTGCTCATCGGGCGGCGGGTGGCGGTGGCGGACAGACGGGTGTTCATGGTGGCGACTCCTGGTACATCGGTGGACGGGCGGCGGGGTTCTGCCGGGGTGGCAAGACCTTCCTGTTGATGTGGGAAACTTTACCATTTATTCCGGCCGCAGCTAGACCCATTTCTGTACGGAACGTATCCATTGGTTTCGTGCACGATTGGGCAAAAAAAAGCCCGCACGAGGCGGGCTTGAAAGATTTCGACGGGCACCTGAAGGGAACGTCAGGCGCTTTGCCCCGCCGAGCTTTCCAAACGAGGGGTAGCCGGCGTGCGCCGGGCAGGCACGCCGGGATGGGCCGTCAGCGCGTCACTGCACGGTCAGGCTGTACGTGCCGGTGGCACCGACACCACCATTGAAATACACGACGCGCACATAGGCGGTCAGGCTGGCGGTGGTGGAGGTGTTGCCCAGCGTGATGCGGTCAGCCAGGCCAGCGCCGTTGGTGGAGGTCGACACCCGGGTGCCGGCAGCGTTGTAGGCGTACAGGTCGTAGTCCGCGCCGGCGCCGGGCGTCATGGTGACGACCACGCTGCTCCCGGGTGCGATGGTGAGCTTGTAGTAGTCGGTGTCGGTGGCGCTGGCCATGCTGGCGTTGACGGTGACCGCGCCCTTCAGGACCTGGGCGCCGGCCAGGGTGTTGTTGGGCTCGACCTCGGCCACGCCTGACGGTGCGGGAGCCGGTGCGGGAGCCGGTGCGGGAGCCGGTGCCGGCGCTGCACCCAGGGCCGCGTCGATGGCTGCGCTGGCGTCGACCAGACCGGCACCGCAGCCCACCGTGCAGCTCACCGGCAGCGGCCGGGCGCTGGCCTTCAGGCGTGCCTCGACGTCATCAGGCGTGAGGGCCGGGTTGCGCGCCAGCATCAGGGCCACCACGCCCGAGACGTGCGGCGCCGCCATCGACGTGCCCTGGTAGTAGGCATAGCTGTCAGTGCCCGGGCCGGTCGTGCCGCTGTTCAGGGTGGACAACACGCCGCCGGTGGTGTCCAGGCTCTGGTCGCCCCCGGGTGCGGACACGTCCACCAGCGCGCCGTAGTTCGAATAGAAGGCGCGTGCGCCGCTGCGCCCGACCGCGCCGACGGTGACGACACCGGCACAGCTGGCCGGGGCGTAGCCGCTGGCGTTGGCATTCGAGTTGCCGGCCGACACCACCACCACGGTGTTGCGGCTGCGTGCGCTGTTGATCGCGTTCTGCCAGGTCGCGTCGCAGGCGCCGGCGCCACCCAGCGACATGTTGATCACGCGTGCCGGCGTCAGGTTGGCCGGCACGCCCGGCACGCTGCCGCCCGAGGCCCAGATGATGGCGTCGGCGATGTCGGAGGTGAAACCGCCGCACTTGCCCAGCACCCGCACCGGCTGCACCTTGGCGCCGAAGGCCACGCCGGCCACGCCCGTGCCATTGCCGGTGGCCGCCGCGATGGTGCCGGCCACGTGCGTGCCGTGCCAGCTGCTGTTGCGCGCCGGCGTGCCGGCGCCGCATTCGCCCGCGGCGACCGCGTCGCCCGGGTCCAGCGCGCTGCTGTCACGGCCATTGCCGTCGTTGCCAGTCGCGGCCGTGTTGATGAAGTCGTAGCCCGCGACGATGGCACCCTTGAGCTCGGCATGCGGCCGGTAGCCGGTGTCGAGCACGGCCACGGTGATGCCCGCGCCGGTCGACTTGTCCCAGGCCGCGGGCAGGTTCAGGCCGGCCACGGGCTCGTGGTAATGCCACTGCGCGCCGAACGACGGGTCGTTGGGCAGGTACTGCGCGGTGACGATGCGGTCGGGTTCGGCGTACTCGACCTGCGGGTCGGCCGCGCGGAGCTCGGCGGCCAGCTGGCGCGCGCGGGCCAGGGTGAGACGCTTGTCGAGCTTGAGCACATGCGAGCCCGAACCGGTACGGCGCAGATGCTTGACCGTGGCACCGGCGCGGCCGGCGGCGCGCCCTGCACTGCCCAGGGTGGCGGCATCGACGACATCGGCACCGGTGTGGTGGCGGTATTTCACGATCAGCCGGTCGGTGGCTTCGCCCACCTGGCCGGGTGCCTGGGCGATGGGCTGCAGCGCATGGGCAGGTTGGGCCAGGCTGGCCACCAGGGCCAGGGGGGTGAGACGGATCAGCTGAGCCAGGCGATGCAGGGTGGTGGTGGACATGAAGTACCTCGAAGCCGATTTGTCTATGACATTTGGCCTCGGGGCGGTCGCCTGGGTGTTGGATCACCTCTGCAAGCTGCCGATATCTCCGGGCCGTGTCCAGTACAGAGTCACGACCCGAAGCGGAAATACTTCACGCCTCAAAAAATTTCACAGTCAGCACATGGGCCCAAATTCTTGACAAGAACGCACTTTTTCCAGGGGTGCGTATTGCAGCGGCGACGCGTGTGGCCAGGAACACACCCATGGCGCTGCGCGTGTGTCGTGGACATGAAAAATGGCCGACACCCTGGCAGGTGCCGGCCTGGAGCACGGGGCTGGGCCGACCTGGCAGCCAGCGGCCGGCCTGGTCAGGTCAGGTCAGCGGCAGATCGGCAGCACGGCCACCGGCGCCTGCGCGGCCAGCGTGGCGGCAGCGTCGACGCGCCGCAATGTCGTGCCGCACAACAGTGCACTGTGATCGAGCAGACGGTCGACGATCAGGTCGGGCGTGAGCGTCGGATCGAGTGCGCGCAGCAGTGCAGCCGTGCCGGCAACCAGCGGTGTGGCCATCGAGGTGCCGCTCCAGGTGCCGTAACCACCACCGGGCACGCTGCTGGTGATGGCATCGCCCGGCGCGGCCAGGTGGATCCAGTTGCCGGAATTGGCAAACCCGGCCAGGCGGCCGCTGGCCGTGCTGGCGGTCACGGCGATCAGGCCGTAGGCACCTTCGGCGGCCGGGTACTCGCGCACGCGCCGCGAACCGTCGTTGCCCGCGGCGGCAGCCACGACCGCGCCGCCGCGCAGCGCGCAGCGCGCCTTGTCGTTGTCGTAGCCGGGGTCGGAGATGTCTCCCGCCGGCTCGGCCGGATCGGGTTCGGCACAGGTCACCAGCTTGGTGATGGTGTCGAGCACCTGGGTGCGCCCGGCACTGCCCAGGCTCAGGTTGATGACGTGGGCGCCGTCGTCGGTGGCCGGATCGCCGTCCGGGTCGGCGGCGTGCAGCAAGGCCTCGGCCAGCACCCAGGCGTTGCCCACGCCGTTCGCGTCGAGCACACGCAGCGGCATGATCATGGCGTCCGGTGCGACCAGCGCGACCAGGCCGGCCACATGGGTGCCGTGGCCGTAGGCAATGGCGCCGGGGTCGGCGGCCTCGCTCGGGTCGCTGTCGAAGTCGACGAAATCGAAGCCAGGCAGCAGACGCCCGGCCAGTTCGGGGTGGGCGCGGTCGACACCGGTGTCGAGCACGGCCACGCGCACGCCGGCGCCGCGGCTGAGACGATGGGCATCGGCCAGGTTGATCGCCTGCGGTGCCCACTGGGTGGCGTAGGCCGTGGGTTCACCAATGGCCCAGGCGTGGTTCTTGCGGGCTTCCGGGCTGCTGTGCTCGTAGTTGGGCTCGGCCATGAGCACGCCGATCTCGGTGTGCAGGGCCGCGATGGTCGCGCCGAGGTTGTTCGCCGGATCGGCCAGCAGGCGGTAGATCGGCCGGGTGCCGAACTG
>JBJOKY010000248.1:0-6947 GCA_046045865.1 Pseudomonadota bacterium
CTCGATGACCTTCACGCCGTGGCGGGCATAGAAGTCGTGCGCGCGGCGGTTGTAGACGTTGGCCAGGTAGCTCAGCGTGTCCTCGGGGTAGGGCGCGGGTGGCTCGACCGGCGCGTGTGGCGCCAGCCGGGGCAGGGCGGCCAGGCGGGTGGTTTCGAGTTGCTCGACCAGTTCGCGACGCAGGCTGTTGGCCAGGCTGGCCGGCACGAAGCGCCCGCCAGCGCTGCCCAGGTCGATGGAGCGCGCCTCGAAGATCGTGTTGCCGAGCTTGCCCAGGTGCTCGCGCAGCTGGGTGGCGGCACGTTCGGCGTCGCGGGCGTCTTCAAGCGCGGCGGGCGCCTCGACGCTGGCGAAATGGCCGTCCGCGTCGACCGCGTCGAGCTTGAAGCCGGTGGTGGTCTCCTGCCAGAACAGGTCGACGGCGATGCGGCGCTCGGCGCTCTTCCTCGCCAGCATGTGGTCCCAGGCCATCTCGCGGTTGCGGCCCAGCACGGTGCCGGCGCGCAGATCCTTCAGCGGCTGCTTGAGCGCGTCGCTGGGCGTGGCGTCGAGCTGGGCGTTCTTCTGGCGCCGGGCGTCGGCGGCGGCGTCCTTGCCATCCTTGCCTTTTGCGCTCTCGGCCTGCCCGGCGCTGAAGGCCGTGGCGCTGTTGGGCACCACGCGCCAGCGCCGGCCCTTGCCGCCGTCCAGCGAACTCACCGTCTCGGCGCGCACGCCCTGCAGTTCGCGCTGCAGGCTGTACCAGGTCAGGCAGTCGCCGTTGGACATGGGCGCCACACCCTCGTCCAGCTCGACGTCGAAGCTGCCGTCCTTGTTCAGCTTCTGGCAATAGCCCAGCGGCAGGCCGGCGTGTTTGGGCGTGTCGAAGGCGCCGATGTCGTCCTGGCGGCCATTGACGAAATAGTCGGTCGAGCCGCGGTTGAAGTTGCGCTCGGGGTCGGGCTGGAAGCTGAAGGTGCACTCGCCGCTGGAGGCCGCCGCCAGCTCGGGGCGCTGCTCCAGCAAGTCGTCGAGCAGGATGCGGTAGTGGGCGGTGATGTTCTTGACATAGCCGATGTCCTTGTAGCGGCCCTCGATCTTGAAGCTGCGGATGCCCGCGTCCACCAGCGCGGCCAGGTTGGCGCTCTGGTTGTTGTCCTTCATCGAGAGCACATGCTGCTCGTGGGCGACGATGCGGCCCTGGTCGTCGGTGACGGTGTAGGGCAGCCGGCAGGCCTGCGAGCAGTCGCCGCGATTCGCGCTGCGGCCGGTCTGCGCATGGCTGACATAACACTGGCCGCTGTAGGCCACGCACAGCGCGCCGTGGATGAAGAACTCCAGCTTGGCGCGCTGCACCTCGGC
This sequence comes from Pseudomonadota bacterium, assembly GCA_046045865.1. Lineage (GTDB taxonomy): Bacteria > Pseudomonadota > Gammaproteobacteria > Burkholderiales > Burkholderiaceae_C > Sphaerotilus. The sequence goes on from JBJOKY010000248.1 coordinate 1,342, forward strand.
GGCCACGGCGCGGATCTGCGGCAGCGTCAGCTCGCGTGCCAGCACCAGCTGGGCCAGGCCGGCGTCCTGAAGAAAGCGTGCTTTCTCGGGGCTGCGGATGTCGCACTGCGTGCTGGCGTGCAGCTGGATGGGCGGCAGCTCACCGGCCCGCGCCAGCTCCAGCAGGCCCATGTCCTGCACGATGAGGGCATCGGCGCCGGCTTCGTGGATCTGCTGGATGACGCGGCGCGCCGGCTCCAGCTCGTCGTCGCGCAGGATGGTGTTGATCGTCACGAACACGCGGCTGCCGTAACGGTGGGCGTGTTTCACCAGCCGTTCGATGTCGGCCACCGCGTTGCTGGCGGCGGCGCGGGCGCCGAAGCCGGGGCCGCCGATGTAGATGGCGTCGGCGCCGTGGTTGACCGCCTCGATGCCGATGTCGGCGTCGCGCGCCGGGGCGAGCAGTTCGAGGTCGTGGTGCGCTAGCACCACGGGCGATGACTGGGGGGTGGTTCTGGCCATCGCGCGATTTTGCCGCCAGCACGGCTCGGGCTGGCGGACGAGCGGTGGCGCGTTACAGCGGCGTGAGTGTCACCGCCACGCCCGACAGCACGGCGTTGCCCGAGAGCGGGTCGCGCAAGGTCTCGTCCAGCACCGCGTTGAGGTTGGCGCCCGGGCGCAGGGCTGCCACGCCCAGCCGGGCGCCGGGCAGGTCGTGGCCCCAGCCGTGCGGCAGGCAGCACACACCGGGGGGCAGGCCGGTGTCCAGCGTGACGTCGACCGTGACCTGGCGGGCGTGGGCGTCGCAGCCGGTGCTGGCGTTCGCCAGGCGGGCGCGGGCGCCGTCGATCAGGCCCAGGCGTTCAGCGTCGGCCGGGTTCAGATGCAGCGCGCCGCGGAACGGTCCCTTGGCGAGGGTTGGCAGGTTGTGCATCCAGCTGTTGTTGCTGCGGGTGTCGCGCCGGCCGATGACGACGAGTTCGGGTGCCGGCGTGTGCAGGTCGGCTGCGGCGCGGGCCAGGTCTGCCACGAGCGGCGCTGGTGCCAGTTCCACTTTTCCGCCCGGCGTGCGCAGCGCTTCGTGCAGGCGTGGCTGCAGGGCGCCAAGGTCGATGCCGGCCGACGTGGCGGCCAGCTTGTCCAGGCTGAGGCCTTGCGACTTCAGGCCGAACAGGTCGCCGTAGGGGCCGGTGCGCAGGGCCAGGTCGAGCCAGCGTTCGGCGCCGGCCTTGTCCTTCAGGGCATCGAGCACCCGGGCGGTCAGGGCTTCGGCGGACGGTGCGCCGGGCGTCGCAGCCTGCGCCTTGGCGAACTGTGCGGCGAGCTTGCCCACCTCCTGCGCCAGCAGGGCGTCGTCGGTGGCGTCCACCTCGGCCCAGTCGCGTGCCGGCTTGCCCTGGGCGACGGCGGCCAGGCGGTTGAGGAGGGCCCATTCGCTCGGCTGGCCGCTCGCATCACCACCGCCGAACACCGGCGGGCTGTAGCGTGCCTGGTTGCGGGTGGAGAGTTGCGAGAAGGCCAGGTCGTAGTGGCCGTCCTCCAGCGGCGAGCGCCCGGGCAGGATGACGTCGGCGTGGCGCGTGGTTTCGTTGAGGTAGATGTCCACGCTGACCATGACGTCGAGCGTGGCCAGGGCGGCGTCCAGGCGCGGGCTGCCGGGCGCCGAGAGCACCGGGTTGCTGGCCACGGTGACGAGGGCGCGCACCTGGCCCGCGCCGGGCGTCTCGATCTCCTCGGCCAGGCAGGTGATGGGGAACTCGCTCATCACCTCGGGCGCCTGGCTCACGCGGCTGGCGTAGCGGCCGGTGACGATGCCGCGGCCCTGGCCGGGCGCCCCCTGCGTGTTGGCGGCAAAGGCAGCGGCCTTGGGAAACATCAGCCCGCCAGGCGCGTCGAGCCGGCCGGTGAGGATGTTGAGCACATCGATCAGCCAGGCGCTCAGGCTGCCGTAGCTTTGCGTGTTGGTGCCGATGCGGCCGTAGACCACGGCGCGCGGCGCGGCTGCCAGCTCATGCGCCAGGCGCACGATGGTGGCGGCCGGGATGCCGCAGCGCCCGGCCGCCGCCTCGGGCGTGAAGGGCGCGAGTGCGGCGGGCAGGGCGTCGATGCCGGCGATGTGGGCCTCGGCCGCACCGAGCTTCACCAGGCCGTCCTCGAACAGCTGGCGTGCCATGGCGGCGAGCAGGAAGGCGTCGCCGCCCGGGCGGATGGTCAGATGTTCATCGGCCATCGCGGCCGTTTCGGTGCGGCGCGGGTCGATGACGATCAGCTTGCCGCCGCGTGCCTGCAGCGCCTTGGCGCGGTGGCGGAAGTCCGGCACCGTCCACATGCTGCCGTTGCTGGCCAGCGGGTTGGCGCCAATCACCAGCAGCCAGTCGGTATGGTCGATGTCGGGCACCGGCACGCTCAGCCAGTGGCCGTACATCCAGCCGCAGACCAGCTGGCGCGGGATCTGGTCCAGCGTCGAGGCCGAGTACACGCTTTTCGTGCCCAGCGCCTTCACCAGCCGCGGCACGGCCAGGCCCAGGCCAAGCTTGTGCACGATGGGGTTGCCCAGGCTGACGGCCACGGCATGCCTGCCGTGCCGCTGCTGCACCGCGCCCAGGCGCCGGGCGATCTCGGCGAAGGCCTCGTCCCAGCTCGCCTCGACGAACTGGCCGTCGCGCTTGATCAGGGGCGTGCGCAGGCGGTCCGGGTCGTCGTGCAGGTCCTTCAGCGCCACGGCCTTGGGGCAGATATAGCCGTGGCTGAACACGTCCTCGGCATGGCCCTTGATGGACACGATGTGTTCGTGGCCCGTGTCTGCATGCCGCTCCAGCTTGATCTCCAGCCCGCAGCAGGCTTCGCACAGCGGGCAGATGCGGTGGGTGGTGCGCTGGGCGGCAGACGTCGACGGGGTGGTGGCGCTCGCTGCGTCGGTGGGTGTGCTCAACATGGGCGGTCTCCTGCAGGGGCGGTGGGTGGGGGGAGTCGACCACCGGCCAGCGGCACTGTCCGTCACCCGCGCGTCACCCACGCCCGGCAGGGGTTTGTGCATGGCCCGGACTGCGGGTAGTCCCGAGGGTGGGGCGGGGCTGGACGTCGTGCGGCCACGTCGACAATCCGCGCCCCCGATGTTGTTGCCCCCTGACCTGGAGACCCTGCCATGACCCGCCGAGCCGACTTCCGCCTCGCCCACCGACTGCGCGTGCGCTGGGCCGAGGTGGACATGCAGCGCATCGTGTTCAACGGCCACTACCTGATGTATTTCGACACCGCGGTGGCCGACTACTGGCGCGCCCTGGCGCTGCCCTACCACGAGACCATGGAGGCGCTGGCCGGCGATCTCTACGTGCGCAAGGCCACGGTGGAGTACCACGCCAGCGCGCACTACGACGAGCAGCTGGAGGTGTGCGTGCGCTGCCAGCGCATCGGCAGCTCGTCCATCCTGTTCGCCTGCGCCATCTTCCACGGCGAGCGGCTGCTCATCACCGGCGAGCTGGTCTACGTCTTCGCCGACCCGGCGACGCAGACGTCACAACCCGTGCCGCAGGTGCTGCGGGCCATCCTGGACGCCTACGAGGCCGGCGAACCGATGGTGAACGTGCGCACCGGCTCGTGGGACGAGCTGGGCGCCGACGCCCGGCCCATCCGCACCGAGGTGTTCATCCACGAGCAGCAGATCCCGGCCGACATGGAGTGGGACGAGGCCGACAAGACGGCGCTGCACGCGGTGGCCTGCAACCGCCTGGGCCGCCCGCTGGCCACCGGCCGGCTGCTGGAACACGTGCCGGGCACGGCCAAGATCGGCCGCATGGCGGTGCGCGCCGACATGCGCGGCACGGCGGTGGGCCGCGCGGTGCTCGATGCCCTGATGGCCCGGGCGCGCGAGCGCGGCGAGCGCGAGGTGCTGCTGCACGCGCAGGCCAGCGCGGTGGGTTTCTACCGCCGCGCCGGCTACCAGACGCGCGGGCCGGAGTTCGAGGAGGCGGGCATCCGCCACGTCGAGATGGTCTGCGCCTTGTGACGGCCGCCCTCGGGCGCGCGCCGTCGGGCGGGCGCCCGAGGGCGGCCGGGCGTCGAGCCGCCCTCAGGCGCTGCCGGGCCAGCCCGGCAGGCGCAGGTCGACCTGGCCGGCGACGAGCCCGTCGGCGTCGAAGCTGCGCTCGATCACCCGCGCGCCGACGCCGCGCTGCACGACGACGACGGTGGAGCAGCGCGTGCCGTAGCGGCCATCGTCGCCGCGGATGAAGGCGCTGGAGAGCATGCGCTCGGCCGCCAGCGGCACGCCGGTGCACGGCAGGGCGTTGTCCGGTGCGCGCCGGTCGTCGGCCAGGGCCTCGAACAGCCGGGCGATCAGGCCGGGCAGGTCGTGCGCCGTGGCCTGCGCGACCGCCGCGTCGACCCGGCTGCGCAGGGCGACAAGCTTGGGCCAGGGTTCGTCGAGCAGCCCGTTGGACAGGCCGAACACCTTGCCGCCGGGGCTGCCCCGGCCGGCCTCGATGGCCTGCACCCGGCCGGTGGCCGAACTGATCCAGTGCCAGGGCGCGGCCGGCCGGACCAGGTCGGCGGTGACGAGGTTGTAGTCCACATGGCCGCGTGCCTGCATGGCCGCGTGCAGTGCCGCTGCGCCTGTGCTGCCGCTCAGCCAGGCGGGCACGAGTTCGCCGCGGCTGGGCACGCCAGGCGGCGCGCCGCGGCCGGTGCGGATATTGGTCAGCAGCGCCAGGCGCCCCTGCGCGTTCAGGCCCAGCCAGGTGCCGCCGCCGCGCAGGTCGTGTCCGGCCAGGATGCGGCCTTGGCCGGGTGGCGCGCCCGCAACCTCCCACCAGGCCAGCGGTGCGGTCGGGCGTTCGAAGTATTCGTCGCGGTTGGCGGCCAGCACGAGCGGGAAGTCGGCGTGGCGCCCCAGGGCAAAGGCGGCAAGACACATGGCGGGTCAGGGCAGGATCGGGCAGTGCGCCGCGCGGTGCAGCGCAGCACCGTGTCATGCGGGAGCAGCCGTGCCGGGGCGCGGCTGCAGGCGCCAGCGCCCCGGCAGGCAGGATCAGGCGGGCGGGTTGTCTTCCTGTGGCAGGGCGTAGGGCAGGGGCAGCCGTGTCAGGGCCGGGCCGTCGGCGGTGCCCAGGTGCAGGCTGCTGGTGGCGACACCCTCGGGTGCCTCGCCCAGGGCGGCGAGCTTGAGTTCGGCCAGCAGCAGCCAGCCGCCGCCGTCGACCGCGGCTGCCTGCGCCACCCGGCCGGCGGGCTGGCCGGTGTCGCCGCTCCACCAGATCTCCTGGCCCGCCGCGGCCGGTGCGGGCAGCGCCGTGGCCGCCAGCACCACGCCGCGACGCTTGAGCTTGCCCAGGTAGTGGCTGCGCGCCACCACCTCCTGGCCGGGGTAGCAGCCCTTCTTGAAGTCCACGCCGCCGACCAGCTCGTAGTTGAGCATCTGCGGCACGAAGGCGCCCACGGTGGCGGCCTGCACCGGCACGACGCCGGCGCTGATCTCCAGCGCATCCCAGGCGGCGCTGTCGATGGCCGGCAGTGCCGCCAGCACGGCGTCGGCCGCGCCGCCCGGCCCCAGCCACAGCCAGCGCGGCAGGGCGCCGGCGGCGTCGGGCAGGCGCACGACGCGTCCGCCACCGGCCGAGCCGGCCGACCAG
>JBJOKY010000249.1:0-6935 GCA_046045865.1 Pseudomonadota bacterium
CACCCGCTGCTGGCCGCCTGGGGCCGTCAGGGGCGCGACTTCATGCGCCAGCTCGACGCCTTCGACGACGCCGAGGCCACGCGCCGCCGTTTCGCCCTGCCCGGCGGCGAGCTGCCGCGCATCGACCTGTTCGACCATGAGCAGGACGAGGCCGGCGACGCCCGCCGCGCGCCCAGCCTGCTGCTGCAGCTGCAGCGCGCCATCCGCGACCTGCGCCCGCTGGCCGAACACCCGCGTGCCGAGGTGGCGGCCACCGACCGCTCCATCACCTTCCACATCGCGCACAGCGCCCAGCGCGAGGTCGAGATCCTGCACGACAGGCTGCTGCAGCTGCTGGCCGACCCGCCCGCCGCGGCGGACGACGCCCCGGGCCGGGCCACGCCGCTGGAGCCGCGCGACATCGTCGTCATGGTGCCGGACGTGGAGGCCTTCGCCCCGGCCATCCGCGCCGTGTTCGGCCAGGTCGGGCGCGAGGACGCGCGCTACATCCCCTACGAGATCGCCGACCTGCGCCAGCGCGGCAACAACCCGCTGGTGCTGGCGATGGAGTGGCTGCTGCGCGCGCCCGCACAGCGTTTCCGCCTGGCCGAGCTGCGCGACCTGCTCGACGTGCCGGCGCTGGCGAAGCGCTTCGGCCTGGCCGGCGAGGACCTGCCGCGCCTGGCCGCCTGGATGGAGGGTGCCGGCATCCGCTGGGGCCTGCATGCAGGGCAGCGCGAAGGCCTGGGCCTGCACGCCTGCGGCGAGCAGAACAGCGCCCTGTTCGGCCTGCGCCGCCTGCTGCTGGGCTACGCCGGCGGTGCGGTCGGCGCCTTTGCCGGCGCCGACGGCCAGGACATCTGGCCACACGACGAGGTCGGCGGGCTGGAGGCAGGCGTGGTCGGCGCGCTGGCCGACCTGGTCGACGCCCTGTCGCACTGGTGGCAGCAGGCCGGCACGCCCGCCACGCCGCAGGTCTGGGCCGGACGCGGCCGCGCCCTGCTCGACACCCTGTTCGACCCGACGGACGAACGCGAGCGCCTGACCCTGGCCGGCCTGCGCGGCGCGCTCGACGCCTGGCTGGACGCCTGCGACACCGCCGCCTACGGCGACGAGCCGGTGCCGGTCGAGGTGCTGCGCGAGGCCTGGCTGGCCGGCATCGACGCGCCCGGCTCGGGGCGGCGCTTCCTGGCCGGCGGCGTCACCTTCTGCACCCTGATGCCGCTGCGCGCCGTGCCCTTCGAGGTGGTCTGCCTGCTGGGCATGAACGACGGCGACTACCCGCGCGCCACCCGACGCAGCGATTTCGACCTGCTGGGCTGGCCCGGCCAGGCCCGCCCGGGCGACCGCTCGCGCCGCGACGACGATCGTTACCTCATGCTCGAGGCGCTGCTGTCGGCCCGCCGGGCGCTGCATGTCAGCTGGGCCGGGCGCAGCCTGCGCGACAACAGCGAGCAGCCGCCCTCGGTGCTGGTGGCCCAGCTGCGCGACTACCTGGGCGCCGGCTGGCGCGCGGCCGGCCACCCCGAGGACATCACGCCCACGCCCGCCGCCAGCCGGCGCCTGCTGCACCAGCTCGACACCGAGCACCCGCTGCAGCCCTTCAGCCGGCGCTATTTCGAGGTCGACGTCGGCGGGGGCGGGGGCGGGGGCGGGGGCGGGGGCGGGGGCGGCGAAGGCGCGCACCGGCAGCTGCTGACCTATGCGCGCGAATGGCGTGCCGCCCACCAGGGTGATGCAGCCATGGATCCGGGTGATGCCGGCGCCGCCGCCCTGCCGCCCTTCGAGACCGGCGCGGTGCCGGTCACGGTCGACCAGCTGGTGCGCTTCCTGAAGAATCCGGTCAAGGAGTTCTTCCGCGCCCGGCTGCACGTCACCTACCGCGACGACGACGCGGCGGTCGACGACGACGAGGTCTTCGCCCTGGCCGGCCTGGCCGACTGGCAGCTGCTCGACGAGCTGGTGGCCGACCCGCAGGCCAGCCCGGCGGAAGAGCACCCGCCCGGCGCCGGCCAGGCCGGGCCTGGCCAGGACATCGCCCGCGTCGTGCAGGCGCGCCTGGCCCGGGTGGCCGGCAGCGGGCGCCTGCCCATGGCCGGCCCGGGGCAGCGGGTGGCCGACGAGCTGCAGCGCAGCGCCGAGCCCATGCTGACGCAGTGGCAGGCCCTGCACGCCCAGTACGACCGCGCCGCGCCGCAGCAGCCGCTGGTGGTCGAGCACGCCGGCGTGCGCCTGCAGGACTGGCTGGACGGCCTGCGCACCGACGGCCACGAGACGGTCTGGATCAGCAGCAGCGCCTCGCGCCTCATGACCCGGCCGAACGCGGCCGGTGAACGCCACCCGCGCCCGGACCGGCTGCTCGACACCTGGGTGCGCCTGCTGGCGGCCGGCGCCTGCGGCGTCGACGCCCAGGCCATCCTGCTCGGGCGCGACGCCTGCCTGCAGCTCGCCCCCCTGCCACGCGGCGAGGCCGGCGCCGCCCTGGCCGAATTGCTTGCCGTGTGGCGCGACGGCATGCAGCGGCCCCTGCCCCTGCCCTGCCGCACCGGCCTGGCCGCCGCGGCGGGCGACGACGCCGAAGCCACCTACGAAGGCAGCAGCTACAGCGGCATGACGCCCGAATGCGCCGAAGCCTGCCTGGCACGCACCTACCCGGACTTCGAGGCGCTGGTGAGCGCGCGGCGGCCGGCCGCCGCCGATCCGCCCGGGCCGGCGGCTGACGGGGGCGACGACGCCGCCCCGGTCGCCGGCAGTCTCTTCCTCGACCTGGCGCTGCGCATCCACGCCCCGCTGCTGGCATGGGCCGACAGCTGCCACCAGGTACGGCCCTGGGCCGGGGCGGACTTCACCGCCGATGACGACGGCCGCGCACCTGCCGCAGGAGCCCGCAGCGATGACTGAGCACGACCACCACAACGGCGACACCGATGGCGACACCGATGGCGACACCCATGGCGACACCCACGGCCACCCCGACCGCGCCATCCCGCTCGCCCCCCTGACCCTGCCGCTGTGGGGCAGCCGCCTGATCGAGGCCAGCGCCGGCACGGGCAAGACCTGGACCATCGCCGCGCTCTACCTGCGCCTGGTCCTGGGCCATGGCGACGAGCAGTCCGGCCACGGCCGCGCCCTGCTGCCCGGGCAGATCCTGGTCATGACCTTCACCCGTGCCGCCACACGCGAGCTGTCGGACCGCATCCGTGCCCGGCTGGTGGAGGCGGCGGCGTGTTTCCACGGCAGCCAGCCGCCTGCCAGCGGCGACCACCTGCTGCGCGCGCTGCTGGACGACTATCCCGAAGGCGCGGCGCGCGACCATGCCGCCTGGCGCCTGGCCACCGCCGCCGAGGCCATGGACGACGCCGCGGTGCACACCATCGACGCCTGGTGCCAGCGCATGCTGCGCGAGCACGCCTTCGACAGCGGCAGCCTGTTCGACGAGGAGCTGCAGGCCAACGAGGCCGCCCTGTTCACGCTGGCCTGCCGCGACTACTGGCGCCAGCAGGTCTACCCGCTCGGCGAGCCGGCCGCGCTGGATGCCGTGCTGGCCATCTGGCCTGGCGTGGAGGCGCTGGAGCGCGACGCCGCCGCCCTGCAGCCGCATGTGGCGCCGCACTGGTGGAGCCACGAAACGCTCGACGCCCTGCGCCGGCGCGTCGTCAGCGAGCGCGACGCCACGCTGGCGCGCCTGAAGGCCGGCTGGACCGGGCAGGTCGCCGCCATGGAAGGCTGGCTGGCCGCCCAGCTGGCCGGCAGGACCACCGTGCTGAAGAAGGCCGCCTACCGCGCCGACTGGCTGGCCAGCTGGTGGGCGCGCCTGCACGAATGGGTCGCCACACCCGCACTGGCCCTGCCCGAGCTGACCGACAGCGCCTGGGCCAAGCTGTCGTCGACCGGCCTGCTGGCGGCGCGCAGCAACCCGCTGGCGCCGCTGGACATCCCGCCCGGGTTCGACGCGCTGCAGGCCCTGCGCCCGCAGCTGCAGGCGCTGGAGCCGCCGGGCGATGCGCTGCGCCGCCACGCCGCCGCCCACATCGCCCGGCGCGTGGCGCACCTGAAGCGCAGCGCCGGCAGCTACGGCTTTGCCGACATGCTGCAACGCCTGGACAGGGCGCTGGACAGCGGCCCGGCGGGCGAGCGGCTGCGTCGGCGCATCGTCGAGCAGTACCCGGTGGCGCTGGTGGACGAGTTCCAGGACACCTCGCCCATCCAGTACCGCATCTTCGACCGGCTCTACGACACGGCGGCCAATGCACGCGGCAGCGCCCTGTTCCTCATCGGCGACCCGAAACAGTCCATCTACGCCTTCCGCGGCGCGGACATCCACAGCTACCTGGCCGCCAGGCTGGCCACGCGCGGGCGCCACTACCTGCTGGACACCAACTACCGCTCCACCGCGCCGCTGGTGGCGGCAGTCAATGAACTCTTCATGCAGGCCGAGCGGCGCGGCGGGCGCGGCGCCTTCCTGTTCCGCGGCCCGGACGGTGACGATGGCGGCGACTGCGATGGCGACGGCAACGGTGCGACGCACGACCCGCTGCCTTTTGTCGAGGTGCAGGCCCGCGGCCGCGCCGAGGTGCTCGCCGCCCGCGACGGCGAGCTGCCGGCGCTCACGGTGGCGGTGGACGCCCAGCTGCTGCCGGCACGCCAGATCCTGCGCCGCTTCGCGCTGCGCTGCGCCGAGCACATCGTCGGGCTGCTGAATGACGAGCAGGCCGGGTTCGTCGATGCCGCCAGCGCGTCGGGGACAGCGACAGCGCCGGTAAAGGAGCGCCTGCGCCCCGGCGACATCGCCGTGCTGGTACGCACCGGCCGCGAAGCGAGCCAGGTGCGCAAGGCGCTGGACGAGCGCGGCGTGCGCTCGGTCTACCTGTCGGACAAGGAATCGGTCTACGCCAGCCGCGAAGCCGCCGACCTGCTGCTGTGGCTGCAGGCCGTGGCCGACCCGCTGGACAGCCGGCGCGCCCGCGCCGCCCTGGCCACCACCACCATAGCCCTGCCGCTGGCCGAGCTGGCGCGGCTGAGCCAGGACGACCTGGCCTTCGAGCAGCGCGTCGACCAGCTGCGCCTGCTGGCCAGCCTGTGGCGCCGCCAGGGCGTGCTGCCCATGCTGCGCCGCACCCTGCACGAGCTGGCGCTGCCGGCGCGCTGGCTCGCCCAGCCCGACGGCGAACGCCGCCTGACCAACGTGCTGCACCTGGCCGAGCTGCTGCAGGCCGCCTCGGCCACGCTCGACGGCGAGCAGGCCCTGATCCGCTGGCTGGCCGCCCAGATCGCCGACCCGGCCGGCGCGGCGGCCGGCGACGAACAGATCGTGCGGCTGGAAAGCGACGCCGACCTGGTGCAGGTGATCACGGTGCACAAGTCCAAGGGCCTGGAGTACCCGGTCGTGTGCCTGCCCTTTGCCAGCAGTTACCGTGAAGTGAACGGGCGCGGGCGCAGCTTCATCAGCACCGCCGGCGCGCGCCCGGGCGAGCGGCGGCTGGATTTCCGCAAGTCGACGGCCAGCATCGCCGCCGCCGACGCCGAACGGTTGCAGGAGGATCTGCGGCTGCTGTATGTCGCCCTCACGCGCGCCCGCCACGCCTTGTGGCTGGGCGTGGGTGCGCCCGGGCGCCCGAAGAGCGGCACGAGCCTGGTGCACCTGAGCGCGCTGGGCCAGCTGCTCAAGGACGGCGAGAAGATCGCCGCTGCCGAGCTGCCCGGCCTGCTGCAGTCCGCCCTGGCAGGCGCCGGGCCGGCGGTGCGGGTGGTGCCGGCCGCGCCGCTGTCCACCCTGGGCAACACCCGGCTGGCCGCCAGCCAGGCCGGGCCGGCGCTGCAGCCGGCGCCGGTGTACGACGCGCGGTTCGCGCGCGACTGGGGCATCGCCAGCTTTTCCGCCCTGGTGCGCGACCTGGGTGACCACGCGGGCGCCAGCGGGCCGGCCGGCGACATCGGCAGCGGCAGCAGTGGCGGCAGCAGTGGCGGCAGCACCCGCCACCTGCTGGCCGACGCCGCCGTGCACGAGGAACTGCTGGCCGAGGCCGGCGACGAGGCGCTGGACGATGGCGAGGCTGCCGCCGTCGCGGCCGCAGGCGCGCTGGCGGACGAGGCTGCGGCGCCAGCCGACGGCACCCCGGCCGCCGCGCAGGGCGCAGGTGCAACGGGCGAGGAGCGCCCGCCCTGGCACAGCTTTCCGCGCGGCGCCTATGCCGGCAACTTCCTGCACGAGCAGCTGGAATGGCTGGCCGAGCACCACTTCGCCCTGCACGACGAGCCCGGCCTGCAGCAGGCCCTGCTGCGCCGCTGCGAGCGCAACGGCTGGGGTCACCGCGGCGAGGAGGTGCTGGCCTGGCTGCGCGCCGTGGTGACGACACGCCTGCCGGTGCTGGGCCAGCCGCTCACCGGCCTGGGCACCCTGCTGCCCGAGATGGAGTTCTGGCTCGGCAGCGAACGCGGCGCCAGCGCCGGGCGCATCGACAGCCTGTGCCGGCAGCACCTGCTGGACGGCAGCCCCCGCCCGACGCTGCCCGAGCGCCAGCTGCGCGGCATGCTGATGGGATTTGCCGACCTGGTGTTCGAAAGCGGCGGGCGCTACTGGGTGCTGGACTACAAGAGCAACGCCCTGGGCGAGCACGACGCCAGCTACACGGCACAAGCCCTGCGCAACGCCATGGCCGCGCACCGCTACGACGTGCAGGCCGCCCTGTACCTGCTGGCCCTGCACCGCCTGCTGCGCCAGCGCCTGGGCGATCGCTACGACCCGGCCGAGCACCTGGGCGGCGCGGTCTACCTATTCCTGCGCGGCATCCACGGCCCCGAGGCCGGCTGCTGCGTCATCCAGCCGGACGCCGAGCTGCTGGACGCACTGGACGAGGTGCTGGCCGGCCGCACCGTGGAGACCACCCCATGACACCATTCGACACCCTGGACAGCCCGCCCCCCGCCGCTGAACCTCTGGCCGACCCGCGCGCCGC
>JBJOKY010000037.1:0-18558 GCA_046045865.1 Pseudomonadota bacterium
TGCCGGCTTGCCCCTGTTGCGCTCACAGGGCGCGGAACGAAGCGCGGGCAGCGTCCAGCGTGGCGGCGATCTCGGTGTCGCCGTGGGCGGCGCTGACGAAGCCGGCCTCGTACAGTGCCGGCGCCAGGTAGATGCCCCGGTCCAGCATGAGGTGGAACCAGCGGTTGAAGCGGTCCTTGGCGGTCGCCATCACGGCCGGGTAGTTCTGCGGCAGTGTCTTGCCGAAGAAGAAGCCGAACATGCCGCCCTGGCTGTCGGTGACGAAGTCGATGCCGGCCTCGGCCGCCGCGGCGCCCAGGCCGTCGACCAGGCTGCGCGTGCGTGCGCCCAGGGCCTCGAAGAAGCCCGGCTTGGTGATCTCGTTCAGCGTGGCCAGGCCGCAGGCTGTGGCCACCGGGTTGCCCGACAAGGTGCCGGCCTGGTAGACCGGGCCCAGCGGCGCGAGCTGGCTCATGATCTGGCGCGAGGCGCCAAAGGCCGCCAGCGGCATGCCGCCGCCGATGACCTTGCCGAACACGCTGATGTCGGGCACGAAGCCCGGGATCAGGCTGGCGTAGACCGACTGCGCGCTGCCCAGCGCGACGCGGAAGCCCGTCATCACCTCGTCGAACACCAGCAGCGCGCCGTGCTGCGTGCACAGCTCGCGGATGCGGGTCATGAAGGGCACGCTGGCGCGCACGAAGTTCATGTTGCCGGCGATGGGCTCGATCATCACGCAGGCCAGCTCGGGGCCGTGCAGCTTGAAGGCTTCTTCCAGCTGCACGACGTTGTTGTATTCGAGGACGAGCGTGTGCTGCACCACCTCGGGCGGCACGCCGGCCGAGGTCGGGTTGCCGAAGGTCGCCAGGCCCGAGCCGGCCTTGACCAGCAGGGCATCGGCATGGCCGTGGTAGCAACCCTCGAACTTGATCAGCTTGTGCCGGCCGGTGGCGCCACGCGCCAGGCGGATGGCGCTCATGGCCGCCTCGGTACCCGAGCTGACCAGGCGGATCTGCTCGCACGAGGGCACCAGGGCCAGGATGGCCTCGGCCAGCTCGACCTCGCGCTCGGTGGGTGCACCGAAGCTGAAGCCTTCGACGGCGGCGCGCTGCACGGCCTCAAGCACCGCCGGGTGGCCGTGGCCCAGGATCATGGGGCCCCAGGAGCCGATGTAGTCGACGTAGCGCTGGCCCTCGACGTCCACCATGTAGGCACCCTCGGCGCGGGCGATGAAGCGCGGCGTGCCGCCCACCGCGCGGAAGGCGCGCACGGGCGAGTTCACGCCGCCCGGGATGACGCGCTGGGCGCGCTCGAACAGGGCGGGGTTGCTGGTGGAGCTGGCGGAGCCGGAGTCAGTGGACATTGCGCGGATTGGTTGGGGTGTCTGCGAGTTCGTCGAGGCCAGCGTCGTCCTCGCCTTCCTCGGGCACGGGCAGGGCCCAGAAGAAGCGATCGGGGATGACGCTGCCCATGCCGGGGCGGAAGCCCGAGTCCAGCGCCTGGTCGAGGAAGGACAGCGCCTCGGACGTCGCCATGTGCAGTTCCTCGCCGCTGGCCAGCAGCGCGGCGATGGCCGCCGACAGGGTGTCGCCGGCGCCGACGAAGCCGGCCTCGAAGCGCTCGAACTTCTCGCCGGTGATGGCGCCCTGCGGCGAGGCCAGCACGTTGTCGATGAAGCTGTTGGGCAGCTGCATGCCGCTCACCAGCACGAAGCGCGTGCCACGCTCACCCGCGGCGACGGCCAGTTCGCGTGCCGACGGCGGGCGTTCGCTGTCCCAGTCGGGCAGCAGGAAGTCGGCCAGTGTCTGCTGGTTGCCTACCAGCACCGTGGTCAGCGGCAGCACAAGGTCGCGCAAGGCGTCGTGGTAAGCGCCGCTGGCATCCTCGTCGTCGATCCAGGTCAGGGCCGGCAGGTAGGTGACCAGGGGTACGTCCGGGTAGTCGGACAGCACCTCGGCGACGGCGCCGACGGTCTCGGCCGAGCCCAGGAAGCCGACCTTCCAGGCCGCGATGGTGATGTCTTCCAGCACTGCGCGCGCTTGCTCGACCACCGTGTCGGCGTCGATGGCGCTGTGGTCGAAGATCTCGGCGGTGTCGCGCATCACGATGGTGGTCACCACCGGCAGCGCATGCGCGCCCATGGCAGCGATGGTGGCGATGTCGCCGGCGATGCCGCCGGCGCCGCTGGCGTCGCTGGCGTTGAAGCTCATGACGCAGGCCGGCGAGGTCTGGTCGCTGCCGTCTTCGGGCGTGGTCGGGGGGGTCTGTTGGGTGCTCATGGGTGGTGCATTGGTGCTGGCCTGGTCGGCTCGGACCCGACTCGCCCGCGGGCGCCGGACCGTGTCAGAACGGTCGATCAAGGCTCGCGAGAACCTCTAGAAGTTTCTGAGAAATCTTGTGTATGTGCCCACACACTCTTGATTTTTTAACAAAGCCTGTCAGTACAATCTTTTCCCATTGTAGACATGCACATGCGTGCAAAGCCAAGCGCACGAAGGGTCTTCGGTCACGTGGTGAATACCGCGGTGCGGGCATCACCCGCAACGTTCGAGCGGCAGTTCGGGCAACAATATGTGCACTGCCCCCGATGCCTGCATCGCCGGGTAGCAGGCACACATGGCGGGCCCTGGCCCGCCATGTTTTTGGTTATCAGATGTGAGTTCGAATTCGTGAGCAAAAGCCACACTTGGATGTGTTTGATCTGCGGCTGGATTTATGACGAGGCGACCGGTGCGCCGGATCATGGTCTGCCGGCCGGAACGGCCTGGGCCGATGTGCCCATGAATTGGGTCTGTCCCGAGTGCGGTGCCCGCAAGGAAGACTTCGAAATGGTTCAGGTCTAGCCGCGCGGGTCGTCCGTACCGACAAGACGCAACGACGATTTATCTTGGAGCATGCCCGCCATGGACGAAGAGGCCGAACGAGATCCGGCGGTGACCCGCGTACTGGTGATCGACGACAGCAACACGATCAGGCGCAGCGCGGAGATCTTCCTCAAGCAGGGTGGGTGCGAGGTGGTGCTGGCCGAAGATGGCTTCGATGCCCTGGCCAAGGTGAGCGACTACCGGCCTGACCTGATCTTCTGCGACATCCTCATGCCACGCCTGGACGGCTACCAGACCTGCGCGATCATCAAGCGAAACGCCCGGTTCGCTGCGGTGCCCGTCATCATGCTGTCGTCCAAGGACGGGCTGTTCGACAAGGCGCGCGGGCGCATGGTGGGCTCGGAGGACTACCTCACCAAGCCGTTCACCAAGGACCAGCTGCTGCAGGTGGTCCAGCTCTACCGTCGGGCGACGGCCTGAGCATGGTCGTGTCCCCTGTCCAGCGCGTACTGCGTAACTTTTCCGATGTGTGGTCAGCCTGTTGGGCTTCCGCATGTCCTGACCCAAGGCAAGCGTGATGCCGATTCGTAACATCCTGCTGGTCGACGACTCCAAAACCGAGCTGCATTTCCTGACCGACGTGCTGGAGCGGCACGGGTTCCGCATCCGCACGGCGGAGAACGGCGAGGAGGCGATGCGCCGCATCGCCGAGGAAAAACCCGACCTCATCCTGATGGACGTGGTCATGCCCGGGCAGAACGGCTTCCAGCTGACCCGTGCCATCACGCGCGATCCGCTGTATGCCGATGTGCCTGTGATCATGTGCACCAGCAAGAACCAGGAAACCGACAAGGTCTGGGGCATGCGTCAGGGCGCGCGTGACTACGTCGTCAAGCCCGTCAACGGCGACGAGCTGGTGCGCAAGATCCGCGCCTTCGATTGACGATGGCACAGAAAGACGCACTGCGCGAACTGCAGGGCCGGCTGGCAGAGCGTCTGCAGGCGGCGCGCACGCTGGAGCGTCCGGCGGGCTGGCTGGCGGTCGAGTGCGAGCGCCGCGGCTTCCTGCTGCCCCTGGCCGAGGCCGGCGAGATCTTCCAGGCCGGCGCCCTGATGCGGGTGCCGCATGTGCGGCCCTGGTTCCTGGGCGTAGCCAACCTGCGTGGCAGCCTGACCGGCGTGATCGACCTGGCCGGCTTCCTCGGTCTGCGCGGCGCGCGGGCCCAGCGCGATCCGCAGGCGCGGCTGATCGCGCTGAATCCGGCGCTGGAGCTCAACGCGGCGCTGCTGGTGGATCGTCTGGCCGGGCTGCGCAATGCCGAGCAGCTGGGTGACGCACATGCTGTGGCCGGGCCGGCGCCCGAATATGCCGGCCCGCTCTGGCGCGACAACGTCGGGCGCACGTGGCAGGAGCTGCGCCTGGCGGCATTGGCGTTCGACGAGCGCTTCACGAACATCGTGGCCGGAGCATGAAGATGTTTGCCTGCGCGGCGCGGCGTCACGAACAAGTCATCACGAGGCCTGCATGAGTCTGATCGACAAGCTCAAGGGAGCGACGCGCCAGCGCGATGGTGAACATGTGCCCGACGGCATGGTCTACGAAGATGGCTACGTGCACAGCGCCAGCGGGCCGGAAAGCCGCACCAGCTCGCCGCGCGATCGTCAGTCGCAACCGGGCGAACTCAACTCGATCATCGCCGAGGCCGCTCCTTCCACCCTCGGGCCCCCGTTCCCGCGCAACAGCGGACCGGTCATCGAGCCGCAGGCGGTGCCGCGCGAGTTCTCCAACGGCCTGCCGCTGCTGGACCGCATCGCGCCGATGCGGCGCCAGCGCTACCTGTCGTACACGCTGGTGCTGGGTGTGCTTGGCCTGGTGCTGGCCGGTGTGCTGGCCGTGCGTTCGGCCGGCAGTGGCGCGAGCCTGGCCACGGCCGCCGGCCAGGCCCTGGCGCAGTCGCAGCGTCTGGCCAAGTCGTCCATGCAGGCGGTGCTGGGCGTGCCGGCCGCGTTTGCCGAGCTGCGCGAGGCCTCCGAGAGCCTGTCGCGCAACGCCCGCACCCTGCGTGACGGTGCAGCCATCGAGGTGGCGGGCGCGCCCAGCACCGCGGCGTCGGCACCCGATGCGGTCGACCCCCTGCAGGCCCTGGTCGACTCGGCCGACAAGCATGCGCGCACCCTGCTGGCGCAGGAAAAGCTGCTGACCCAGATCGGACTGGCGCTGCGCTCCATCAACAAGCGCAGCGGCGAGATGCTCGAGCAGGTCGACGCCCTGGTGGCGATCAAGCTGCAGGGCGGTGCGACCAGCCAGGAGCTGTCGGCCGCGGTGCAGCTCGCCTGGCTGACCCAGCGCCTGGCCAAGTCGGCCCTGGAGGCGCAGAACGTGCAGGGCGTGTCGCCCGACGCCGTGGCCCTGCTGGGCAAGGACCTCACCAGCTTCCGCGACCTCAGCGCCGCGCTGCTGGACGGCAATGCCGACATGCGCCTGGGCCCGGCGCGCGACCCGGCCAGCCGTGAGCGCCTGCTGCAGCTCAGCCGCAACTTCGAGCTGGTGCGCAACGACGGCAACATCGTCATCACCGGCATGGAGGGCCTGATGGCCGCGCGCGACGCCGAGGCGCGCATCCTGGCCAACAGCGACGCCCTGCGCGTGGCGCTGGAAAAGATGCAGGAACGCATGTCCGGCATCAGCGGCCTGGGCTGGCCGGCGGTCACGCTGTTCCTGATCTCGCTCGTGGTGGCCATCTATGGCGCCTACGGCCTGGTGCTGGTCTATGCCAGCGACCAGCGCCAGCGGGCCCAGAACTCCGAGGAACAGCGCCTGGAGGCCGAACGCCAGGAGCGCGAGGCCAAGCGTGTCAACGACGCCAACCAGGCCGCCATTCTTCGCCTCATGAACGAGCTGCAGTCGGTCGCCGAGGGCGACCTCACGCAGCAGGCCACGGTGACGGAAGACATCACCGGCGCCATCGCCGACTCGGTGAACTACACCGTGGAGGAACTGCGCTCGCTGGTGGCCCAGGTGCAGGGCACGGCCGCGCGCGTGACCGACACCACCCAGCAGGTCGAGACCACCTCGACCGAGCTGCTTGCCGCCTCGGACGAGCAGCTGCGCGAGATCCGCGAGACCGGCGAAGCCGTGCTGCAGATGGCCGGTCGCATCCAGCGCGTGTCGGCCCAGGCCCAGCAGTCGGCCGAGGTGGCGCGCCAGTCGCTCGGTGCGGCCAAGTCAGGCCTGAAGGCCGTGATGGAGACCATCGGCGGCATGAACACCATCCGCGAGCAGATCCAGGACACCTCCAAGCGCATCAAGCGCCTGGGCGAAAGCTCGCAGGAGATCGGCGAGATCACCGAGCTGATCTCGGACATCACCGAGCAGACCAACGTGCTGGCCCTGAACGCCGCCATCCAGGCCGCGTCAGCGGGTGAAGCGGGCCGCGGTTTCTCGGTGGTGGCCGAGGAGGTGCAGCGCCTGGCCGAACGTTCGGCCGACGCCACACGCCAGATCGCCGTGCTGGTCAAGACCATCCAGACCGACACCGCCGACGCCGTGGCCGCCATGGAGCGATCCACCCAGGGCGTGGTGACGGGTGCGCGCCTGTCCGACAACGCCGGCACGGCGCTGGGCGAGATCGACCGCATCTCCAGCCAGCTCGCCGAGCTGATCGAGGACATCTCGCGCCAGGCCCGGCGCGAATCCGACTCGGCCAACGTCGTGGCCGAGAACATCCAGCACATCTTCGCCGTCACCGAGCAGACCGGCGAAGGCACGCGCTCCACCGCCCAGCTGGTGCGACAGCTGTCGCGCACCGCCGAGGAGCTGCGCCAGTCGGTGGCGCGCTTCAAGATCAGCTGACCCGGCCCGCCGCGCGCCGCCCCCTGCCCGGAAGCCCCCACGATGGATGCGCTACGCACTCCCGCAGCCACGCACGACCTCTCCGCCCTGGCCTGGGTGCAGGAGGAGCTGCGCAAGACCCTCGAATCCGCCCACAAGGCGCTGCGCCGTTACCTGCGCGAGGCCGAGTCGACCAACTTCGGCGACCTCGACGAGGTCGAACCCACCATCCTGCGCCACGCGCGCCAGCAGCTGCACGCCGGCGTGGGCGCACTCGAGCTCGTCAACCTGCCCGAAGGCGCGCTGCTCATGCGCGCCAGCGAGGCGCTGGTGCAGCGCTTCGTTGCCAAGCCGCAACGCGTCGATGCCGCCGGCGTGGACGCGGTCGAATCGGCCTCCTTCGCCCTGCTCGACTACCTCGGCCGACGCATCGCCGGCAAGCCGACCGACCCGGTCGGCCTGTTCGCGCAGCTGCACGTCCTGCTGGACCGTACCGGTGCCGACCGCATCCATCCGGCCGACCTGTGGCCGCACGACTGGCGCTGGCGCGCCGTCCCCCAGGTCGTCAAGATCGACGCGCTGCCGGCCACCGCCGCCACCCAGGCCGAGTTCGAGCGCCTGCTGCTGGGCTGGGTGAAGCAGAACCGGCCCGAGGTCGCACGCGCCCTGCGCAACACCTGCGCCGGCCTGGGCCAGCGCCCGGCGATGGCCGAGGAAACCACGCTGTGGCGCCTGGGCGCCGGCTTCTTCGATGCCATCACCGTGGGCGCGCTGGCGCATGACAACTACGTCAAGCGCACCGCCTCGCGCCTGATGCAGCACCTGCGCACCCTGGTCAAGTCGCCCGGCGAGGCTGCCGTGGCCGAGCGCCTGGCGCAGGACCTGCTCTTCTTCTGCGCCTGCGTGCCGCCCACGGCGCAGCGCACGCCCTTCCTCGGCGCGGTGCGCGACGCCTTCGAGCTCAGCCCGCTGGTGCCGGTGGACTACAACCAGATCCACTACGGCCGCTTCGACCCGGCGTTGATCGTGCAGGCGCGCAAGCGCGTCGAGTCGGCCAAGCAGGCCTGGTCAGGCGTGGCGGGCGACGAACCGCACCGCATCACCCAGCTGATCGAGAACTTCACCCTTGTCGGCGACTCGGTGCGCCGGCTCTACGGCCGAGGCGACCGCCTGGCCGCAGCCCTGGTGGGTGCGGCCGAGCAGACCACCCGGCGCGGCCGCCTGGACAACGCCGAGCTGGCCATGGAGGTGGCCACCAGCCTGCTGTACCTGGAGGCTTCGCTGGAGGAGCGCGACTTCGACCAGCCCGGCCAGGACGCCCAGATCGAGCGCCTGGCCGAACGGCTGGACCGCGTCTGCTCGGGCCAGCATGCCGAACCGCTGGAAGCCTGGAT
The DNA here is from genome assembly GCA_046045865.1 of Pseudomonadota bacterium. GTDB lineage: Bacteria > Pseudomonadota > Gammaproteobacteria > Burkholderiales > Burkholderiaceae_C > Sphaerotilus. The sequence continues at coordinate 8,031 of JBJOKY010000037.1, forward strand.
CGAGCAGCTCTACCGGCGCGTCTCCGACCGCCAGACCATGAGCAGCGTGGTGCAGGAGCTGCGCGCCAGCCTGTCGGAGGTCGAGCGCCAGATCGACCAGTTCTTCCGCAACCCGCGCGAGAGCGGCCTGCTGGTGCCCGTGCCGGTGCAGTTGAAGGGCATGCACGGCGTGCTCGGCCTGCTGGGCATCGAGCAGGCCTGCCTGGCCATCGACCGCATGGTCGACGACGTCGACAACCTGGTGCAGGACCAGCTCGACTCGCTCAGCCCCAGCGCCCTGCCAGCCTTCCACCGCCTGGCCGGCAACCTGGGTGCGCTGGGCTTCCTGATCGACACCCTGGCCGTGCAGCCTGGCATGGCCAGCAACCTGTTCGTGTTCGACAAGGTCAGCGGCATCATCTCGCCGGTCATGGGTCGCCACGTCATGGCACCCGACCTGGTCGAGCGCGTGCAGGCCATCGCCGACGCCGTACGCCGCGAGGGCATGCCGCTGCACGCGCTGTCGGCCGAGCTCGATGCCCTGGCGCGCAATCAGCAGATCATCAAGCAGCCGGCCCTGGCCGCCAGCCTGAGCTCGGCGCAGGACGCCATCGGCGCGGCCGGAGCCGCCGGTGCCGGCCAGCACACCGAGGACGCGGTGCGCCAGCACATCGCGCAGGCGATGGACGACTTCGTCGCCACCGCCACCAACCCGGTCGGCCTGGACCCGATGGGCACGCCGCTCATCAGCCGGCCCATGGACCTCAACCCTGCGCCCGCCGAGCCCACCGGCCTGGAAGGCGACAGCGAGATGCGCGCGATCTTCCTCGAGGAGTCGCGCGAGGTGCTGGGCGAGGCCCAGATCGCCCTGGCCGAGCTGGCCCGCACGCCGGCCGACATCGCCCAGATCACCACCGTGCGGCGCGCCTTCCACACCCTCAAGGGCAGCGCGCGCATGGTCGGCCTGGCCTCGGTGGCCGAGGCCGCCTGGGCCTACGAGCAGCTCTACAACCGCTGGCTGGCCGACCAGACGCCCGCCAGCGGCGAACTGCGCCTGATCACCGGCGACGCGCTGGCCTACCTCGGCGCCTGGGTCGACGCGATCGCCCAGCACGACGACGACGCCTTCCTGCCCGACCCCCTGGTCGCCGCCGCCGACACCCTGCGTCTGGCCGGCGAGCTCATGCGTGTGCCCGCACCGCAGCGCCGCGTTGATCCGCCCGCCGGCGCGCAGGCTGCCGTGGTCCCCCTGCCGCTCGACGCTGCTGCCGCGGCTTTCGGCGCCGAGGCTGCCCCTGTCGACGGTATGGTCGACTTCGAGGTGCCTTTCGACGACGAACCCCGCACCGGCGTGTTCGAGCAGCTGCAGGCCACGCAGCCGGTCGAGCTCGGACAGGCCGAACCCCAGCCCGTCTGGGACCGCACCGCCCCGGTCGACCTCAGCCTGGATCTGGACGACGGCAGCCCTGCCGCCGAGGCCGGCATCGATCTGCTGCTGGACATGGGCGACGGCGCTGCCGACGCCCCGCTGGCGCTCGACTTCTCCGCGCCGCCCTCGGCCGCCGCGCCCTTGTCCGCCTGGGAGCTGGCCCAGGCCGGCGAGCGTGCCGGCAGCAGCGCGGCCCGGTCTGGCGTTCCGCCCGGCGGGCTGCCTGCCGACGCCGAGGCCTGGTCGTCCGACGACGACATGGCCATGCTGTCGGATCTGATGCCTGAATACACCGAGCTGGAAGGTTCGGCCGAGCAGGCAGCGCTGTCAGCCTTCACCACGCCCGAAGGCGCCCCGGTGTTCACCCCGGATGGCGGCCTTGCCTGGGCCGACCCCGCAGGGGCAACGCCGCAGACACCGCCACTCGCCGACGTGGCACCCGCCGCCGAGCCCGGCGTGGCGGTCCCGCTGGCGGCTGCCGCCGCGGCGGCGCCGGCCGACACGGGCGAACTCCAGCTCGAGCTGGGCGACTCCGCCTTCGACCAGGCCGACGACGGCATCACCTTGCTCGACCTGAGCCTGGAGGACACCTCGCCTGCCGCCGCCGTCACGGCCGGCAGCCTGGGCGAGGCCCGCGCCAGCTGGCAGCCCAGTGGTCACGACGAGCCGCTGTTCGTGCCCGCGGCCTTCGCCACCACCAGCAACGACGTCGGCCCCGGCCCGGACCAGGCTGGCATCGCGCCGATCGACGCGTCCCCGGTCGACGCACCGTCCGTGGACCTGCCGGACTTCGTCGCCGGCCTGGCAGCGCCGGTGCCGGCAGCGCCGCTGGATCTGTCGCCCGAGCTCGACGCCGCCACGCCGGCCCTGGCCGACGTGGCCGACGTGGCCGACGTGGTCGACCTGCCGCTGGCCGCCGCCCCGCTGGCCGCGCTGCCCGACGAACTGCCTCCGCCTGCCCCGGCGGCCGATGCCGCCACGCTGACCCTGGGGCCGCCTGCCGGTCAGGACGAATACCGCCACATCGGCCACCTGCGGCTGAAGATCCCGCTGTTCAACATCTACCTCAACGAGGCGGACGAACTTTCGCGCCGCCTGGGCACCGAGCTGGCCGAATGGGCGCTCGAGCTGCACCGCGAGGTGGGCGGCACCGCCATCGCCCTGGCCCATTCGCTGGCCGGCAGCTCGGCCACGGTGGGGTTCGACGCCTTGTCGCGCCTGGCACGCGAGCTCGAGCACGCCTTGCAGCGCAGCGACGAGATCGGCAAGGGCACGCCCGAGGACGCCGCCCTGTTCTCGGCCGCGGCCGAGGAGATCCGCCACCTGCTGCACCAGTTTGCCGCCGGCTTCCTGCGCGATCCACCGCTGGATCTGCTGCATCAGCTCGGCGAATGGCAGCACCACGCCGACCAGTTGCTGCTGGCCCGGCTGGCGCGCAACTCCATCCAGGACAGCCGCCTGGAGCCGACCACGCTCAGCCCCTCGTTGCTGGATCTGCCGGCGCAGGACGACGATTTCGACCCCGCCCACCTGCCCGCCGAGGTCGCCGACACCGGCTGGCAGCCCGAAGCCGAGTCGCCCCTGCCGCCGCCCATGGGCGCTGCCGACGACAGCGCCGAGCTGGCGCACCTGCGTTACGCCAGCCTGCGCACGGCGCCGGCCGCGCGCTACAACCCGGACCTGCGCGCCACCGCGGCCGAGCCGAGTGTGCCGGCGAGCCTGCAGGACAGCATGGGGGCGGAGTTCGACGCCCGGCTCGACGCCGCCCTGAGCACCGAGCTGGCTGCCGGCGTCGGCACGCCAGCTCCGCAGGGTGACGTACCGGGCGTGGCCGCCAGCATCGTGCCGGCCGCGCCCGAATTCACCATCGAGCCCGACATCGAGATCGATGTCGGCCTGGAGCCGCCCCCCGCGATCGCTCCGGAGCTGCCGGCGGCCCAGCTCGGCGCGGGCGTCGAACTGCGTGCCATCGAGCCGACGCCGCCTGCGCAGCCCGAACTGCCGCCGGCCGGGGCCGCAGCAGGTCAGGACATCGATTTCGACCTGGACCTCGACCTGGGTGACTCCGTCGGGCAGGCCGCCTTGCCAGCCGGCTTCGCGCTCCTGCCCCAGCCCGCGGCGGCGCCCGATCCTGCTGCGCCACCTGCGGTGGTGTCGTCCGCGCGTGTCGTCACGCTGGCCGACCTCGCCCTGCCGGTGCCCGAGGTGGTCAAGCCGCTCAGCGAGGACGAGGCTGCGGCGCACTTCCAGCATCTCGCGACCCGGCCCGGCACCGGGCTGCCGCCCATCGACACGCCCTCGAACTGGGCCACCGACATCACCCTGGACGAGCAGCAGCACGCCCTGCCGCCGGTGTCGGCCTTCGCCAGCCTGCCGCCGCGCCGCATGGGGCTGGACGTCGCCAGCCCGGCCGAGCTCAACTTCCCCACCGTGCCGGGCGACGACCTGCAGCTCGTGGTCGACGGCAAGCTGCAATCGTCTGCGCCCGCGCCTGCCGTCGGCGTCGATCTCGGTCTTGATCTCGACGCCACCCAGGCGCTCGATGTCGCCGGGCAGGGCGAAGCCGCCGACCTGCCCGACATCCCGCTCGACCTGGCCGACGATGCGCTGGGCATCGACCTGTCCGCCGACGAGGCGGACGACCGCCCGGTCGCCGGCGAGGGTGACCTGGACATCGACCTGTTCGAGCCCGCGCCGCTGGAGGAGCCGTACTCCGAGCCGCTCACCCAGATGGTCGACCTGAGCCTGGACCTCGGTGCGCCGCAGGGCGCTGCCGCCCCGGCCGCCGACCCGTTCGACAGCGTCGAGGCGGTCGACCTCGAGCTCTTCCCGGTGTTCGAGGAAGAGGCGCTCGATCTCCTGCCGGTGCTCACGCAGCAGCTGCAGGCCTGGCGCAACTACCCGGGCGACATCGGTCCGGGCACGGCGTGCATGCGCACCCTGCACACCTTCAAGGGTGGCGCACGGCTGGCCGGCGCCATGAAGCTGGGCGAGATGGCGCACAACCTCGAGACCGCGATCGAGCACCTGCTCGGCGCCGACTCGGTCGACCCGGCCGCCCTGGCTGCGCTGCAGCCCGAGTCGGACCGGCTCAGCGCCGCCTTCGAGAATCTGCGCTCGCGTTTCAACGCACCGCGCAACACCAGCCTGTCGGCCTTCGGCGGCCTGAGCACCGCGGTGCCGCTGGCCGGCGACACGCGTGCGCCCGCCCTGGGCACGCGTGCCATCCCCTTCGCCGACAGCGGCCACAACGTCGCGGCGCGCATCACGGTCGAGCCGCTGGCGGCCTCGATGCCCATGCCGCTGGACGACGAGGACAGCCAGATCGACGAGCCGCTGGTGATCGAGCCGGCCGTGGCCGTGGCCTGGCGCGCCTCGCAGCTCGGCACCGCCGAGACCGCAGCCACCAACGCTGCACGCGCCGCCGCCGCGGCCCAGCAGGCCGTCGAAGGCACGCCGATCGACTGGGCCAGCCTGGTCGTGGCGCCGTCGCTGCGCGACACCCAGGCCGCCGGCCAGAACGTCAGCACCCTGCCGGTGCGTGTGCGCCCGCAGCTGCTCGACCGCCTGGTCAACCTGGCCGGCGAGGTGAGCATCACGCGGGCCCGCCTGGACAGCGAGGTCGGCCAGATCCGCGGCTCGCTGATCGACCTGAGCGACAACCTGGACCGCCTGAACCAGCAGCTGCGCGACGTCACGCTGCAGGCCGAGACCCAGCTCGAATCGCGCATGGAGGCCGCACGCGCGATGTCGCAGGCCTTCGATCCGCTCGAACTCGACCGCTACACGCGGCTGCAGGAACTCACGCGCATGATGGCCGAGTCGGTCAACGACGTGGCCACGGTGCGCAACACCCTGCAGCGCACGCTGCAGACGACCGAGGACGAGCTGGCCATGCAGGGCCGCCTGACGCGCGAGCTGCAGGGCGACCTGCTGCGCACACGCATGCTGGAGTTCGACAGCCTGTCCGAACGGCTGCAGCGCGTGTTGCGCCAGGCCGCGGCCGAGACCGGCAAGCAGGCGCGGCTGGACATCGCCGGGGGCTCGATCGAAGTGGACCGCGGCGTGCTGGACCGCATGACGCCGGCCTTCGAGCACCTGCTGCGCAACTGCGTCGGCCACGGCATCGAATACCCCGACCTGCGCGCCAGTGCGGGCAAGGATCCGACCGGCAGCATCGTCATCTCGGTGCACCAGGAGGGCAACGAGGTCAGCGTCGAGATCCGCGACGACGGCGCCGGCCTGGACCTCGCACGCATCCGCGAACGTGCCGTGCACATGGGGCTGCTCGCCGCCGACGCCCGACCCGGCGAGCAGGCACTGGCCCAGCTCATCTTCGCCCCCGGCCTGTCCACCGCCGAGCAGGTGACCGAGCTGGCCGGCCGCGGCGTGGGCATGGACGTGGTGCGCTCCGACGTGCAGGCCCTGGGCGGACGCATCGAGATCCAGACCCAGGCCGGCCGCGGCACGCGCTTCAAGCTTGTGCTGCCGCTCACCACCGTCGTCACCCAGGTGGTGCTGCTGCGTGCCGGCAGCGTCACCATCGCCGTGCCTTCGCACCTGGTGGAACTGGTGCAGCGCGCCAGCTCGACCAGCCTGCAGCAGGCCTATGCCTCGGGCAGCTACCTGTACGGCGGCATGAGCGTGCCCTTCTACTGGCTGGGCGCGCTGCTCGAATCGAGCGGCAGCGGTGCCATCGGCGGACGCACGCGTCCGGTGATCATCGTGCGTTCGGCGCAGCAACGCGTGGCGCTGCATGTCGACGAGGTGCAGGGCAACCAGGAAGTGGTGGTCAAGAACCTCGGGGCGCAGCTGTCGCGCCTGCCCGGCCTGGCCGGCCTGACGCTGCTGGCCAGTGGCGGCGTGGCGCTGATCTACAACCCGGTCGCGTTGGCCACGGTCTATGGCAACCTGGCGCAGGATCACACCCGCGTCGCCCTGGCCGGTCCGGTGGCGGGTGAGCCCGTCAATGTCGCGCCCGAGGTCGCGCCACCTGCGCCGCTGGTGCTGGTGGTGGACGACTCGCTCACCGTGCGGCGCGTCACCAAGCGCCTGCTGGAGCGCGAGGGCTGGCGCGTCGCGCTGGCCAAGGACGGCCTGGATGCGCTGGAAGTGCTGGGCGGCGAGCGGCCGGTGCTGGTGCTGTCGGACATCGAGATGCCGCGCATGGACGGTTTCGACCTGCTGCGCAACATCCGCGCCGACGCCCACCTGAGCGAGCTGCCGGTGATCATGATCACCTCGCGCATCGCCCAGAAGCACCGCGAGCACGCCATGCAGCTCGGCGCCAACCACTACCTCGGCAAACCCTATGCCGAGGAAGAGCTGCTCGCCCTGGTGCGCAGCTACGGCAAACGCACCGCGGCCCAGCCGGCCTGATCGGTGGCGCCGACCGCGCTCTGCCGCGGTCGTGCCGCGCAGCGCCGCGGCTCAGGCCGGGGCGACCGGCTCCGGCCGCCGCGCCGCGCCGCCCTTGATCGCCTGGAAGCGCGCCAGCGTGCGCGCCCGGGCAGCCTCGTGATCGACCAGCGGGCGCGGATAGTCCGTCCCCAGCGTCACGCCGGCGGCCTGCAGTTCCAGCGGGCTGGCCAGCCAGGGCGCGTGGACGAGCCGGTCGCCCAGATCGGCCAGTTCGGGCAGGTAGCGGCGGATGAAGCGGCCCTGCGGATCGAACCTCTCGCTCTGGCGCACCGGATTGAAGATGCGGAACCAGGGCTGGGCGTCGCAGCCGGTGGACGCCGCCCACTGCCAGCCACCGCTGTTGGCCGCCAGGTCGTAGTCGTTGAGATGCAGGGCGAACCAGCGCTCGCCGCGCTGCCAGGCGATGCCCAGATCCTTGGTGAGGAAGCTCGCCACCACCATGCGCAGCCGATTGTGCATGTAGCCGGTCTGCAGCAGCTGGCGCATCGCGGCGTCGACCAGCGGGTAGCCGGTGCGCCCTGCACACCAGGCGTCGAACAGGGCGTCGGCCGCAGGCCCGTCGTCCCAGACCACGGCGTCGAACTCGGGCTTGAAGCAGCGCGTCGTCACCCAGGGCTGGTGGTGCAGCACCTGGAAGTAGAAGTCGCGCCAGATCAGTTCGCCCAGCCAGGTGGCCGCGCCGGCCGATGCGGGCGTGCCGTCCACCGGAAACGCCGCCGCATGCGCCAGCCGCGCCAGCTCGCGGACGGCGACGGTGCCAAAGCGCAGGTGCACGCTCAGGTAGCTCGGGCCCTTGACGGCCGGAAAGTCGCGCGTCTCGCCGTAGCGGTCCAGCCGGGGCGCGAAGTCGGCCAGCAGCGCGGCGGCACCGCCGGCACCCGGGCGCAGCTTGCCGACGTCGACGGCGTCGAAGCCCAGTTCGGCCAGTGGCGGCAGGGTGCGGTCGGCCAGCACGCCCGGCGGGGGCACCAGATGGCCGCGGTCCAGCCGTACCGGTGCCTCGGCCAGGTCGGCCAGCCCGCCGGCCGCGACCTTCTTCAGCCAGGCGTTCCTGTAGGGCGTGAACACGCCGTAAGGCCGGTCCGCGCCGGTGAGCAGGTCGTCACGCTCGTAGACGACCTGGTCCTTGTGCAGGTGCAGCCGCGCGCCGCACGCGCCCAGGCCGGTGGCCACCGTCGCGTCGCGCGCGACCGCGTCGGGCTCGTGGTCACGTCCGGCGTGCACGGCCTGCACGCCCAGGGCGCGCGCCGTCGCCAGCACCTCGTCGACCGCCTGGCCATGGCGCACGATGAGGCCGCCGCCGGCTGCACGCAGCCCAGCGTCCAGTTCGGTCAGGCTGGCGTGGATGAAGGCCACTCGCCGGTCGGTGCGCGGCAGACCGGCCAGGATGGCCTGGTCGAACACGAACAGGCACCAGACCTGCTGCGCCGACTGCAGCGCAGCCGCAAGAGGCCGGTGGTCATGCAGGCGCAGGTCGCGCCGCAGCCAGACCAGGGCGCGCTCGACCGGCGCCAGCGCGGCTGGCTCGGCGCCCGGCCACGGCAAGGCCTGCCCGTTGTATGCATTCGCAAGTTGTTCGGCACCTTTGCGCCAGGGGGGTGAAGCAGCCATGGCCACAGTGTGCCCGTGGCTACAATTCCGGGCATGTCCGAGGCCGAGCCCATCAATCTCAGCAATCAGTTCCTGATCGCGATGCCCGGCATGGCCGATGACAACTTCTCGGGCAGCGTCGTCTACCTGTGCGAGCACTCCGACAAGGGTGCGCTGGGGCTGGTGATCAACAAGCCCATCGACATCAAGCTGCGCAACCTGTTCGAACGCGTCGACCTCACGCTCGACCGCGAGGACCTGGTCGAGGCCCCCGTCTTCTACGGCGGCCCGGTGCAGACCGAACGTGGCTTCGTGCTGCACGACCCGATCGATGACAACGACGCCCACTACAGCTCCACCCTGGCCGTGCCCGGCGGGCTGGAGATGACCACCAGCAAGGACGTGCTCGAAGCCCTCTCGGCTGGCGCCGGTCCGCGCCGCGTGCTCGTCACCCTGGGTTATGCCGGCTGGGGCGCGGGCCAGCTGGAGGACGAGCTCTCGCGCAACGGCTGGCTCAACGTGGCGGCCGACCCGGGCGTCATCTTCGACACCCCGGTGGAAGACCGCTACGAGCGCGCCCTGGGCCTGCTGGGCATCAGCCGCGCCATGCTGTCGCTGGACGCCGGCCACGCATGACGGCGGCCCGCCCCGCCCCACCTGCCTCGTCCCCGCCCGCGGAGCCCGCTCTGCCCAGGCGCGACCACAGCTTCCTGGCCTTCGACTACGGCCTCAAGCGCACCGGGGTGGCCAGCGGCAACACCGTCACCTGGAGCGCCAGCCCGCTCACCACGGTGGCCGCCGAAGGCAAGGCGCGCTTCGCGCCCATCGAGCAGCTGATCCGCGACTGGCAGCCCGACGCCCTCATCGTCGGCGTGCCCTTCCACCCGGACGGCGCCGAACACGCCAACACCCTGGCTGCCCGACGTTTCGCGCGCCAGCTCGAAGGCCGCTTCAACCTGCCGGTGATCGAGGTCGACGAGCGCTACTCCACCACCGAGGCCCTGGCCGCCGGCGCGCGTGATGCCGACGCCTTTGCCGCCGCCCTGCTGCTGCAGCAGTTCTTCGACAGCCAGGTGCAGCTCAGGGCCCGCGCCGAGCGCGAGGCGCTGGATGCCGCGGCCGACGACGCGGACGAAACCGGTCCGCACGACCCGAACCACGAGACGGGCCCCGCGCCCGCAACCCCACGATGAGCACCCTGCAACTCGACGCCGAAGCGCTCTACACCGAACTGCGCAGCGGCATCCGCGGCCTGCTGGCGCGGCGTGACGGCCCGCATGCCCTGGTGGGCGTGTGGTCGGGCGGCGCCTGGCTGTCCGAACGCCTGATCAGCGAACTCGCGCCCGGCCAGCCCGGCCTGGTGCGCGGCGTCATCTCCAGCACCCTGCACCGCGACGACTTCGGCTCGCGCGGCATGAGCGCCGGCACCGACCGCACCCAGCTGCCCTTCGCGGTGGAGGGCTGCCACATCCTGCTGCTCGACGACGTGCTGCACACCGGCCGCACCATCCGCGCCGTCATCAACGAGCTGTACGACTTCGGCCGCCCGGCCTCGGTCACCCTGGCCGTGCTGGTGGACCGGGGCGGGCGCGAACTGCCCATCGAGGCCGCCTGTGCCGCCGCCCGCGTGACCCTGCCGGCCGGTCAGAGCCTGCGCCTGTCGCGCGACGACGCCGGTGCCTTCAGCTTCAAGATCCGGGAGGCCACCTGATGCTCGCGCGACGCAACCCCCAGCTCAACGCCCACGGCGAACTCATCCACCTGCTCAGCATCGAGGGCCTGCCGCGCGCCATCCTGACGCAGATCCTCGACACCGCCGGCACCTTCCTCTCGGTCAACGACCGCGAGGTCAAGAAGGTGCCGCTGCTGCGGGGCAAGAGCGTGTTCAACCTGTTCTTCGAGAACAGCACGCGCACCCGCACCACCTTCGAGATCGCCGCCAAGCGCCTGTCGGCCGATGTCATCAACCTCGACATCGCCAAGAGCAGCGCGGCCAAGGGCGAGAGCCTGCTCGACACCATCGCCAACCTCAGCGCCATGCACGCCGACATGTTCGTCGTGCGCCACAGCGAGAGCGGCGCGCCCTACCTCATCGCCCAGCACTGCGCA